>DASTOW010000183.1:0-2098 GCA_035762425.1 Hyphomicrobiaceae bacterium
TCGTCCTTGTTGAACACAGAGCCGGCGACACCGGTGATTAGACCGTTGTGCCAGAAACCACCGTCGCCCATCACGCTGATGGGGCGGATCGCCTGCGTGCCCGAGACGGCGGCCGCAGAGGCCAGCGACATGCCGTAGCCCAGGATCGAATTGCCCTGGTTGAACGGCGCAAAGGTCGCAAATGAGTGGCAGCCGATGTCCGCGGCAACGTGCACCGGCCCCATCTCGCGGCGCAGGATCTTCATGGCCGAGAACACCGGACGCTCCGGACAACCCGTGCAGAAGCTGGGCGGCCGAGGCGGCAAAGGAGCACCCAGCGCCTTGTCGACCTCGGCCCGCTGCGCCTCCACTGCGGCCAGCCACTCCTCAAGCGGGGGCAATGTCCGCCCCTGGCGCGCAAAGAAGGCCGCCAGCCCCTTCCCGACGACCAGCGGCGTGTACTCGCCGGCCATTGGCAGCACGTCCTTGCCGCAGAGCCTGGTCTGCAGGTCAGCCTTGCGCAGAATTTGCCCGATGGCCTGCTCGAGGAAGTCGGGCGCACCTTCTTCAACCACGAGGACTGCCCGTTTGCCGGTGCAGAAGCCAACGATCTCCTCGGGCACCAACGGATGGGTGACATTGAGCACAAGCGTCGGCACGCCGAGGTTGGCATCCGCGTCGCTCAACCCCGCACGCGCGAGACGGCCGTTGAGGACGTTGAAGAGACCGCCCTGCACGATAATGCCGAGATCGCCATCGGCCGGCCCCATCACCTCGTTGAGATTGTTGTCGAGAATGAATTTCTGTGCCGCCGGCAGTCGCCGCGCTACTTTGTCGACCTCCTGGCGGAACGTCGCCGGCGGGTGGCTCAGCCTCTCGTAGAGGAAGCGGGCGGGGGCCAGGCGGTTGTTGGCCGAGTAGCGCGCTGGCACATTGTCCTTGGTGGAAAAGCTGCCGAACATGTGGCAGGCGCGGATGCGCATCTCCAGGATGACGGGCGTGTTGGAGGCTTCCGACAGCTCGAAGCCCTTCTCGACCGCGCGTACCAGCGTCGGGATGTCCGGGCGTGGATCGACCAGCCAGAGGGAGGACTTCACGGCAAAGGCGTGCGTGCGCTCCTGGATGACGCTGGCGCCCTCGCCATAGTCCTCCCCGACGATAATGAGCGCTCCGCCCTGCACGCCCGGCGATGCGAGGTTGGAAAGCGCGTCAGCCGCAACATTGGTGCCGACGATGGACTTCCACGTGACGGCGCCGCGTAGCGGATAGTTGATGGAGGCGGCGAGCATCGCGGCGGCCGCTGCCTCGTTCGTGCAGGTCTCCAAGTGAATGCCAAGACCGGACAGAAGGTCCTCGGACTGCACGAGCACGTCAAGCAGATGGCTGACCGGCGCGCCCTGGTAACCGCCGACGTAGGAAACGCCCGACTGCAGGAGGGCCTTGGTCACCGCCAAAATTCCCTCGCCATAGAAGGTGTCGCCGGTGCCCAGCCGCAGGCCCTCAATCTCCTTATGGAACGAGACTTCAGCCATCGCGAGCGTCCCGTCGATGCCGTAGGGCTGCGTGGGTTGGGTCGGGCGTTAGCGATACCCCAACACAGATTTGCCCAGCGCCAACATGTGGCGTCGGGTCGGCGCTCCGCTTGGCCCAACCTACGCGCGCCATCATCCGAGCTCCACCATCAGCTTGCGCAGCGTGCGCATGAAGCGGGCGCGATCGCGCGCACCGACGATGCGCTCGAGATTGCGCTCGTGGCGCTGGGCGCACTCGGTAAGCCGCTGCAGCATGGCATGGCCGGCCGGTGTCAGGGTCAGGTGGTAGCTGCGCCGATCGCTCTCGATCCGCTGGCGGGAAATCAGGCCGCGCCGCTTCAAATCGCGCAGGGCGGGCGTGAGCGTGGACTTGTCGCGCCCGGCCGCGCGGCTCAGCACCGTCTGGCTGATGCCGGGATTGCGACCGATTAGGGTCATCAGCGCAAAACGGCCGGGCGGCAGATCCACCTCGCCCACCTCGCGCGCGAAGGCGCTGAAGGCGGCGATCTGGGCCATCCGCAGGTGAAAACCGAGCCAGTCCGCAAGGGGGCCGTAGTCGACGCCGGCCACGCGGGGATCGGGCGCGG
>DASTOW010000184.1:0-12404 GCA_035762425.1 Hyphomicrobiaceae bacterium
CGGCGCCATTCGCCGCATGATCCGAGCTGCAGGGGCGCGCCTCTTCTTTCTGCCCCCCTACTCGCCCGATCTCAACCCCATCGAGCAGGTCTTCGCCAAGCTGAAGACCCTCCTGCGCAAGGCCGACGAACGCACGACAGATGGCGTGTGGACCCGCATCGGCCGCCTGCTCGAAGCCTTCTCCTCAGCAGAGCGCGCCAGCTACCTCCGCAACGCAGGATACGCTTCGATCTAATGCGGAAAGACTCTAGATGCCGAGTGCCGCTTTGGTCTGGCGCAGGCCGTCCTGGTGCGCTGAGTACATGCGCCCACCGATGATGCCGCCATCGACAACGATGTCGATGCCGTTGACGAAGGTGGAGCGGTCGGAGGCGAGCCACAGCACGCATTGGGCGATGTCGTCGGGGATACCGGCGCGCGGGATCGGCTGCGCCTTGGCGTAGACCTGGCCGATCTGCTCGGCCACCTTGGCCGAGCTGTCGGCCTTGGCGATGTCCATGCCTAGCGCCTTGGCCAGGATGCCGGTGGTGATGGCGCCGGGCGATACCGAGTTGACGCGAACGCGGTGCTCGCCGAGCTCCATGGCCACGCACTTGGTGAGGTGGTTCACGGCTGCCTTGGCTGCGCTGTAGATCATCGAACTGGAATAGCCAGCCAGATGACCGGCGATCGATCCGTTGTTGACGATACTACCGGACTTTTGGCGCATCATGATCGGCGCCGCATGCTTCATGCCGAGCATCACCGAGCGCACCAGCAGCGCCATGGCGGCGTCAAAGCCGTCCACCGGGATCGAGGCGATGCTGCCCGTGGGGGAGGGCCCGCCGGCGTTGTTGAATAGGCAGTCGACGCGCCCGTGCACCTGCATGGTCTGCTCGATGACACGCTGCCAATCGGCTTCGAGTGTTGCGTCCGCCCGAATGAAGCGGGCCTGTGCACCGAGCTTGGCGGCAAGCGCTTTGCCTTCGGCCTCGCGGCGGCCGGTGAAGACCACGCTGCCGCCTTCCTCAACGAACAGCTCGGCCGTGCGCGCACCGATGCCGCTGGTAGCGCCGGTGATGATGGCCACCTTGCCGTCGATCATTCCCATGATGTGCTTCCTCCTTGTGTTGGTGTCCTCTCTCTGCGCTCGCGCGGAGAGGAAATCACAGCAGCTCTTCGAAGGGCACGATGGTGCTCTTCACCGTCTTCATGGCCATGGCCTGCGCCACGGCATCCTTGACGCCTTCGACCGTGAAGGGAAATAGCGTCTGCATCTTGCGCCACGGGTACTTATCACGCGCGCGGTAGAGCATGTCGACGCCGAGCGCCAGATCGTTGGCGGAGAAAGCCCACGAGCCCAGCACCGATATGTCCTTGGCAACGAAGCGGTGCCAGCTCGTCATGATGGAGCCGGCGTCGGTGAACTGTCCCATCTCGACATAAGTGCCGCCGTCGCGCAGGAACTCGATGCCTTCCGGACCGGCCGTCGGATGGCCGGAGCAATCCATCACCACGTCGGCGCCCCAGCCCCCGACGATGTCGCGCACCGCCTTGATGCGTGCCTCCGCCGTCTTGTGCTGCTCGATGTCGACGGTGGCTTCCGCGCCGAACTCGCGCGCCAACTTTAGACGCGGCGTCTCGGGTGCACCGACCGCGATGACGCGTCCGGCGCCCATCTCCTGCGCCGCGGCGATCGCCAGAATGCCGATCGGGCCGGTGCCCTGGATCACCACGGTGTCGCCCCAGGTGAAGCCGCCAGCCTTAATGGCGCGGTTGAAGCCACGGATGCACGAGGTGAGCGGCTCCGACAGCGAGCCCAACAGCAGGCTCATATCGTCAGGCAGCTTGTAGATCTTGGTGCCGGGCAGCTCGGCCAGATCAACGTAGACGCACTCGGCCCAACCGCCCCACAGGTGCGGCGGGCGATCGAAGCCGAGATAACGGCCGTAGTAGACGGGGTTGGGACAGCGGTTGGTCTGCTCCGGATAGCGCTTGCACCAGTCACAGAAGCCGCACGGCATGAACGGCGGCAGCATCATCTTGGAGCCGACACCGATCGGCTTGCCCATATGGTCAGTTTTCAATTCTGAGCCGATCTCGACGATGACGCCGGACAGCTCATGACCGAGTGTGAACGGCCACGGCAGAGGCTTCGGCCAATGGCCCTTGAGGATGTGCTGGTCGGTGCCGCACACCCCGCAGGCGGCGATTTTTATCAGCGCGCCCTTGGCTGGAACCTTTGGCCAGGGCACTTCGCGCATCACCGGATCGGCGCCCGGGCCGTCGTAGGTCGTCACGCGGATTTTCGGTTTGGCGCTTGCCGTGCCCGTCATGGGTTCCTCGCCTCGCGATCAATTTGCACCCAGCCTACACCATGTCTGAGGTCCACGATCATTGCGAAACGTGCAGCACTCCTTCCCTGCTGCGATGATGCCTGCCGCGCGCCGGTGCCCCGAAACAGCAAGGGCCGGCTCCCCGAGGAAGCCGGCCCCGTGTCTGGATGCGCGCGCAGATCAGGTCTTCTGTGTGCGGTAGCGGATCATGTAGCTGTCCATGGTGTAGTCGGCGACCTGCGTCCACAGGTAGCCGTCGGCCATGAAAGCCGTGTAGCTGTCGTAGATCTTCTTGAAGGCCGGGTTCTTGGCGTTGATCTCGGCATAGAGTTCCTGAGCGGCCTTATAGCACCCGTCCATTACCTCGGTGGAGAACGGCTGCAAGGTCGCGCCCTGGCTGGCGACGCGCTTCAGGGCCGCCGCATTGCTGGCGTCGTACTTGGACGCGACCCAGTTGTTGGTCTCGAGGCACGCGGTCGCCAGTGCTTCCTGGTACATCTTGGGCAAGGCGTTCCACTTCTCGAGGTTGGCTATGAAGCCGTTGGTCGACGACGGCTCCCACCAGCCGGGATAGTGATAGAACTTCGCAACCTTGTGGAAGCCGAGCTTCTCGTCATCGTGCGGGCCTACCCATTCGGCACCGTCAATGGTTCCCTTCTCGAGCGCCGGATAGATGTCGCCGCCGGCGATCTGCTGCGGCACAACACCAACGCGCTGCATGATCCTGCCGGCGAATCCACCGAGGCGGAACTTCAGACCCTTCAGGTCGTCCATCTTGGTAATCTGCTTACGGAACCAGCCGCCCATCTGGCAGTTGGTGTTGCCCGCCGGGAAGAAGTAGCTGTTGTAGCCCTTGAAAAAGTCGTTCAGCAGATCCTGTCCGCCGCCATGAATGAGCCAGGCGTTCTGCATGCGCGAATTCATGCCGAACGGCAGCGCCGAGCCGAACACGAAGGTGTCGTCTTTGCCGAAATAGTAGTAGAGCGCCGTGTGGCCGCACTCGACGGTGGCGTTCTGCACCGCGTCGAGCACCTGCAGGCCGGGCACGATTTCACCGGCGGCGAAGGTCTGGATCTGGAACTTGTTGTCGGTCAGCGCGGCAACCCGCTGGGCGATGTGCTCTGCGCCGCCGTACAAGGTGTCGAGCGATTTGGGCCAGCTGGTCGTCTGCCGCCACTTGATCTCGGGCATCGACTGCGCGATGGCCGGGGATGCTACGGCCGCAGTGGCCGCTCCCAGGCCGCCAACGCTTGCGGCCTTGATAAATCTACGACGTGAAACCTGGGTCATTGGCGATTCCTGTCTTAGGATGCTAGCGACGGGTAATGGGGTGCTATCGACCGGTAATCCCGGCTCTTGTGAAATTCGTCTGCTGATGCAGCCCGATGTTCTGCTGGGCGCGACATTAGCGGATTGCGGCCTGCTTCCCAAAGCGCATTTATGCGCCGATTAAGCGCGCGTAGCCTTGTTCGATGGTCTCGGTCAGCATGGCTTGGTAGCCGCCGTGGGCGGACTGATCACAGCTGATCTCGCCCAGCGCCAGCTGCCCAAAATCCTCGCGTTTTGCGTAAACAATCGGCGCGCTCACGGGCATGAAAAGTGCCCGTTGTTTGTGCAAAGTCGTGACTAGGCCCCGCATCTGGCCGGCCAGGTCGAGTTGCGACACCATCACCATGCGCATCGCCCCTTTGGTCAGCGACACCAGGTGGATGAACATGGACGAGGCGGGGATGTACAGGCGGCCGCGATGCAGGAACGGCTTGTCCGGCCGGTCGCGCTCCTGGAACACCAGGCTCGGCCATTCGTCATCCCACGTTATGTCGGTGCGGTAGGCCATGATGCCGCCCGGCACCGAGAACGAGGGACGCAGGGTCAGATAGCTGCCCAGGTAATGATCGACCGCCTCGCGCGAGTAGGCGCCCATGTAGACCGGCGCCACCCGCGCGTGCGCACCATTGCCCTCCGGCGCGTCGCGCATCTCGCCCTGGCCGCCGCTCCAGGTGCCCTTCACCTTGTCGAAGTCGAGGCCCAAGACCATGCACACGTCGAACAGGGTCTGGTCGCGCACCGACCGGCCCGACAACAAGTTCTGGATGGTCTTCTCGTGGCAGTCGGCGGCATCCGCCAGCTCGGCCTGGGTCAGCTTCTTCTCGATCATCGCCGTCTTGATGAGCGAAAGGGCCGCCTGATGCCTGCCGTCCGTGCTGCGCATAGCCATGCTTCGCCGAGTTCCCCGCCTTGGGCTCAGCCTAGCGGAAACGGCGTCCGCCTGCCACCTCGGGCGCAGGCACTCAGTTCTTGATCTCAGACGGCACGGCGCCCTTAAAGATCGCCGGCATCACTGGCGGCTGCCCGGTGTCCAACAGGATGCGCTGCCCTTCCGAAGTGAGCAGGAAGGCGACGAAGGCCGTCGCTTCCTTCGGGTTCTTGGCCGAGCCGGTGACGGTCGCCGCGTTGCGAATGGCTTCGCTCATGTTAACGCTGGCTGGAAAGCGCACGGCGTCGACGTCGTTGCGCGCAGCGACTGCTGCCGAGTAGTAGACGATACCGGCGTTTGCGGCACCCTCGCGCACGGCCCGGACGGCATCGGGCACCGCCGTCGGCTTGGCAGGGTCGACCACCGCAGCATCGATGATGACTTGCGCCTGATCGGGCTTGCCTTCTTCCTTGGCGGCCCGTTTTAGAAATTCAAGAGTACGGCCGGTGGCAAGGTCCTTTTCGCCGGTAACGCGCACATATTTGACGCCGGGCTTGGCAAGATCCGCAACGTGCTTGATACCGAGCGGATTGCCCTTGGCCGTGATCACCACCATCTCGTTGGCCGAGAACACGGCGTACCAGGACGCCGCATCGATTTCGGAGCCGGCGACCTTCTTGCCCATCAGGTCCTGTTCCATCACCGACGGCGACGAGGGCGCGAACACGTCGCAGGCTTCGCCGCTGACGATGCGCTCGGCCAGCTGCTTGGAGACGCCGGAGGTCAGATTGATGGTGACGCCGGCATTCTTCGCCTCGAACGCCTTCTTCAGCTCGCGCATCGGGCCGGCGAGCGAGTCGGCGTGAAATACCTCGACGGTGCCGGCCATTGCACCTCCTGCGAACAACAAGGCCAATGCGGCAAGCTGGCAAACTGCCAACCCGCAGCAAGACGACAGGCGTGAACGCATCTCAAAGTCCCCCCGTTGAAGCGTCCCCCGTTGAAGCGTCCCCCGTTGAAGCGGCGCAGTTGGGGCGGCCGTCGACCGCACGTCTGCAGCTCACTGTCGTGCTTAGACTACTACAGTGTCCTGGACACGAATAGGGCCTGGCGAGGGGGAGCCACCAGCCGTCTGCTCGAACTCGCGCAGTAGGACCACACCCCTAGCGTCGAGCGTATCGGCGCCTTGGAGGGCTCCATTATCTGGATCAGGTGCAGCGCCTTGATGTGGCGAAACCGAACAGCAACGCAGACTTCCGGCGACCCCTCATCCGCAAACAACAGCAGGAGGATGATCGAGCCCAGCAGCGACCGGACGAGAACGTGAGCCGTGCAAAACAGGCTGCGTCGAAGCGTGTCCTGAAGCGCGCCAATGTGGTCACGCAGTACGGCGGCATACCGCTGCGGTCGAAGTCGACAACACCGTGGCCAGCATTCCCGACGGAGCCCAGTGCAAACGAACCACTCGGGGCAGGTTTCATGCGCAGGCGACGCCAAGGTCACTGTTGGAATTCTTGCTTGCAAGCGCGTTGGGGTACGCCAGGCAAAGCGCGGCGAGCATGCGCGGGCCGCCTGCCGGCCATATGGGAACGCGAACCGCAAGGGTGCAATCAGGCGTGCGCCATCGCACCCCACAACAGCACGAGGCCCGCAAGAACAAGCAGCCCGTCCATCAGCAGGCGAAACTGGTCAGCCTCCAGCCGCAGCACGAAGCCCTTGGCGACCCAGGATCCGGTCATGACCGATGCCCCGACAATAAGGCCGCGTGCAGCGGTCTCCCACGACAGTGCATTGAGACGCTGGAAGACGATCGTCTTGGTGAGGCCCACCGCCATCGAGCCCATCGCCTCGGTCGAAAGATACGCGCCCTTGACCAATCCATAGGCCACGAAGAAGGGCGTATTGATCGGACCGGTCGATGCCACCATGCCCGACAGGAAGCCGATGCCGGCGCCGACGAACAGTAGATGCCAAGCCTGGATGCGCAGCCCTCGCGCCATCAGCCAGCGCCGCATTGGCACCATGGCAATGAACAGGAAGCCAAGCGTGCTCTCAACAATGCGCGGATTGAGGGTGAGCAGGGTGCGGGCGCCGAGCGCGGCCGCTGGTATGGCCGTCGCGCAGTAGTAGGCATTGGCCCGCCAGTCGACCTCGCGCCACCACACTGCCACGCGGGACAGATTGGCCATCAGTCCTGCGATGGCCATGATAGGAACGGCCTCCTGCGGACCGAACGCCAGCATCAGGGCCGGCATCAGCATGATCGACGCGCCGAAGCCGACGATGCCGCCGACGGTTCCCGCCGCCAGGCCCAGAGCCAGGATAGCCAGCCAGATCATGCGCTCCCATGTCCTCCCACTGCCAACGCGAAAGGCCATGGCCGCTAGCAGCGGTCAACCGCTATCTAGCGAGGCCGGCCCGATCCACGATCGGGGATTGACTTTCCGCCGCGACGGCCTAGCTAACAGCGCTTATGAACACGGTCGATCAACGCGAATTGCCAGGCGATGCACGCGTGCTCGAGGCCAATCGGCCGAGCAGCAAGTACATCGACATTCCGGCATCGCAAGCGCTGCGGCTCGACTGCGACCAACGGCTCGGCCCCTTCCGCATCGCCTATGAGACGTATGGCGAGCTGAACGCGGCGAAATCGAACGCGATACTGGTGTGTCATGCCCTGACCGGCGACCAGTACGTCGCCAGCAAGAACCCCGTCACCGGCAAGCCCGGCTGGTGGGAGACCATGATCGGCGAGGGCAAGCCGATCGACACCAACCGCTTCTTCGTCATTTGCCCCAACATCCTGGGCGGCTGCCTCGGCTCGACCGGGCCCGCCAGCATCAATCCCGAAACCGGCAAGGCCTGGGGCCTTGATTTTCCTGTCATCACCATCGGTGACATGGTCGACGCGCAGGTCCGCCTGATCGACCACCTTGGCATCGAACAGCTGTTCTGCGTCGCAGGCGGCTCCATGGGCGGCATGCAGGTGCTGGAATGGGCCGCGCGCTACAAGGAGCGCGTGTTCTGCGCCATGCCGATCGCCACCGCCGCCTGGCACTCCTCGCAGAACATCGCCTTCCATGAGGTCGGCCGCCAGGCCGTGATGGCCGACCCCGATTGGTGCCAGGGCCGCTACCAGGAGTTTGGCAAGACGCCGCGCAACGGGCTGGCCGTGGCGCGCATGGCTGCGCACATCACCTACCTGTCCGAGGAGGCGCTGCACAGGAAGTTCGGCCGCAGCCTGCAGGACCTCTCCGCCAAGAGCTTTTCGTTCAACGCCGACTTCCAGGTGGAGAGCTACCTGCGCCACCAGGGCTCGACGTTTGTCGACCGCTTCGATGCGAACAGCTACCTCTACATCACACGGGCGATGGACTACTTCGACCTCGCCGCCGAACACGGCGATGTGCTGGCCAACGCCTTCAAGGGCACAAAGACGCGTTTCTGCGTCGTCTCCTTCACCAGTGACTGGCTCTACCCGACGCGCGAAAGCCGCGACATCGTCCAGGCGCTGAATGCGGTCGCAGCCAACGTCAGCTTCGTCGAGATAGAGTCCGACAAGGGCCACGACGCTTTCCTGCTGGACGAGCCGGAGCTGTTTGCGACCGTCACCGGCTTTCTCAATGCGGCGGCCGCCAAGCGCGGCCTCACCCCCGCCAAAGGCAAGCGCTGATGCTCGCCCCGAACGCATTCCGCCAGCACCGCGTCGACCACCTGCTGATCGCCCAGATGGTGGCACCTGGCTCGCGCGTGCTCGACGTCGGCTGCGGCGACGGCGCGCTGCTGCAGCTGCTGGCCGATACCAAAGAGGTCGACGGCCGCGGCATCGAGGTGTCGCGCGAGCGCGTCAATGCGTGCGTGGCGCGAGGCCTGTCGGTGATCCAGGGCGATGCCGATCGCGATCTTGACGACTATCCCGACGGCGCCTTCGACTACGCCATCCTGAGCCTCACCATCCAAGCCACGCGCCAGCCCAAGGCGGTGCTCGAACAGCTATTGCGCATTGGCCGCAGGGCGATCGTGTCGTTTCCCAACTTCGGCCACTGGCGGGTGCGCTCGCAGCTGCTGCTGACGGGGCGCATGCCGGTCAACGAGCATCTGCCGGACTCCTGGTACGTGAGCCCCAATGCGCATCTGTGCACGATCAAGGATTTCGTCGATCTGTGCCGGGTTGTCGATGCGCGGGTCGAGCGCGCCGTCGCCTTCAACAGCTGGGGTCGTCAGCTCGGCACCTGGATCCCGCTCACGGCGCACAACATGCTGGGCGAGAAGGCCGTGTTCATGCTGGCCCGCAAATAGAGCCGGCGCCAGCCTTCAGCCGCGTCGCTGGCGACGAGCGGCTGCCACATCCTCCAAATCGATAACGGGAGCTTTGCGGTCGACGGGACGCGCCGGCGGCTCGGTCGCGGTGAAGTGCCCGACGGCGATTGGATCGCTGGCCGGGAAGGTGTCGGTCAGGGCTTCGTCGAGTTGTCTGTCGAGCTTGCGCTCACCGCCCGGCTTGGACTTGCCGCGTTTGGCCTTGGCCGCCATGGTCGCTCCTCTTTGCAAGCTGTCATTCGTTAGATTGGGATTGCCGGCCTTGACCGCAATGCGCGCCCTAAACGGCGAACGGGCGCCGCCCCCCTGTCGTGAGGCGCGCGCCCGTTCCAGCTGATGGGTGCAAGGCGGGAGGCCAATCTCCACCCGGCGCCGCATCCGCTTACTTTGCGGGCTTCTTCTTTGCCTTCTTCACGACGTGATGCTTCTTCTTGTAGACCACGGCCTTCTTGCAGCGGTCGCGATGCATCCAGCCCCAGAAGCTATCTCTCTTGCACCAATCGGAGCGGCCGAAACCCGCGGACGCGGTGCCCGGCACGCTCATCATTGCGAACGCGACGGCCACGGCGGCCAAGGTCAACTTGCCTTTCATAAAGTCCTCCTCAATTCGAGCGGCTATGCCGTGCGTCGGCTCTTGCCGGCGCATGCAAAACATCTTTGCGCAACGAAGCTTTCGCGTTTCTGAATATTTTGATTATCCGCCGGATATATTGGATACGAATGAATTAGATCGAGAAATCATCCCTAAATGCTTGTAGAGCGAATGCTAATAACTTGAAGCCGAGATGTATTTCCACCTTTTGCAACAACCGCGCGAGAGCCACTGAACTCAGCCGAGCCATCGGCGCAAGGCGCGGTTGACAGCGTCCGGTTGCTCCAGCGTCGACAGATGGCCGCTGTCCTCGATGATCTCCAGTCGCGCCCCGGCAATGCCAGCGACGATTTCCTGGGCGAGCTCGAGCGGCGTCAGGATGTCCTGACGGCCGACCAGCACCAAGGTCGGGCAATGGATGGTCGGCAGCAGCGGGCGATTATCGCGGCGTGCCATCAGCGCCGCATGCTGGCGCAGAAAGGCTTCGGTACCGGTGTCGACAGCCATCTGAACGACCAGATCGACCAAAGCCTGGTCGGCTTGGCGGTCCTGGTGGATCAACAGCGGCATGATCTCTTGCTGCACCCGGCCCGCACCTTCGCGACGGGCGAGCTCATTAAGTTGCAGGCGCCGCTCGATGCGCTCCGGCGTGTCGGCGCGCGAACCGGTATCGAGCAACGCCAGCCGCGTCACGCGCTCGGGCGCCTGCAGCACCATCTGCTGGGCGATGTAGCCGCCCATCGACAGGCCCGCGAGGGCGAAGCGCTCCGGGGCGCTGGCCAGAATCGAGGCGGCAATCGCCGGCATGGTTTCGTGCCGGGTGTGGTCGGCGATCGTGATGTCGGCGATGTCGCGCAGATCAGCCACTTGCGGCGACCACAACGCTGGCGAGCAAAGAAGGCCTGGCACCAGCACCAAATGCGTTGTCTCGAGCATTTCCGGCTCCCCTCTAAGCATGCGATAACGTGCTGATCCGTAAGATAAATCAGCCACGAGCACGATCTTACGCGAGCTTGGCCCAAAGGCATGTTGCCGCAGCACGACAGAACCACTCGCTATCGCTCGCCCCTACCTTGCTTTCCGGGGCGAACAATGCCATTTACCAGCCATCAACGGGCGCAGGGGATCGAATTTAATAGATCCATTTCCCCGAAGCTGAATGCTTTCCCGTTAGGCCCTTTCGCGGCTAAACCCCTGCGCTCTGGTTGCCGATACCGCGCTCTTGAAGCGCATTGCGCGAGCGTCGGCTTGTCACCAGATGCATGGAGAACTTTTCTTTTGCAGACCACTACGTTCGCTGAGCTCGGTCTCAGCGCCAAAGTGCAGGCCGCCATCGAGGCCGCCGGCTACACCACGCCTACCCCCATTCAGACTCAGGCCATTCCGGTCGCTGTAACAGGCCGCGATGTGCTGGGCATCGCCCAGACGGGCACCGGCAAGACGGCCGGCTTCGTGCTGCCCATGCTGGCAAGGCTGGAGAGCGGACGCGCCCGAGCGCGCATGCCGCGCTCGCTGATCCTGGCCCCGACCCGCGAACTCGCAGCCCAGGTGGCGCAGAGCTTTGAAAAATACGGGGTCAATCACCGCCTGACCGTGGCGCTGCTGATCGGCGGTGTCTCCTTCGACGACCAGCTGAAGAAGCTCGACCGCGGCGCCGACGTACTCATCGCCACCCCGGGACGCCTGCTCGACCACTTCGGGCGCGGCAAACTGCTGCTGACGGGCGTCGAGATCCTGGTCATCGACGAAGCCGACCGCATGCTCGATATGGGCTTCATCCCCGACATCGAACGCATCTGCAAGCTTCTCCCGCCACGCCGGCAGACGCTGTTCTTCTCGGCGACGATGCCGCCCGAGATTACCCGGCTGGTGAATACCTTTCTGAAAGATCCCGTGCGCATCGAGGTGGCACGTCCAGCCACCACCGCCAAGACCATCACCCAGCTGTTCCGCTTCTGCGCCTCGACCGAGGACTGGGAAAAGCGTGAGGTGCTGCGCGAACTGATCCGCGCCGAGAGCGTCAAGAACGCCATTATCTTTTGCAACCGCAAGCGCGACGTGGCGATCCTGCTGAAGTCGCTGCAGAAGCACGGTTTCAATGCCGGCGCGCTGCACGGCGATATGGACCAGATGAGTCGCATGGCAACGCTCGATGCATTCCGCGAGGGACGCATCACGCTGCTGGCAGCAAGTGACGTGGCGGCGCGCGGCCTCGACATTCCAGATGTCAGCCACATCTTCAACTTCGACGTGCCCTGGCAGTCAGACGACTACGTGCATCGTATCGGCCGCACGGGTCGCGCCGGCAAGGAAGGCCGCTCGCTGACGCTCGTCACGCCCGACGATGGCAAGCAGCTCAAGGACATCGAGAAGATGCTGGGTGCGCCGATCACCTGGATCGGTGATGCACCCGGGGCCGACGACCTGCTAGCGGGTAAGCGGCGGCGCGGGCGCGGCGGACGCGGCGGTGCGTTTGCCGAGCGCTCCCGCGATCGTTCGAGCGGCGGCGAGGGCCGCGGCAGGTTCGGCCGCAACGGTGCACCGCATCGTTCCGATCGCAACGGCGAAGCGCGCCACAACGGCGAGCGGCATGCTGAGCGGATCAAGCAAATCGACGGGATCGAAGCTGGTGATCAGCCGCGTGAGCATCGCCAGTCGCGTCACGAAGGTCCGCGCCAGCCGCGCGGCGACCGGCATGCCCGGCCGCAAAAGCCACGGCCCCAACCAGGTGCGCCGCGCGAGGTCCGCTCCGAGCAGCGCGGTCACAGCGAGGCGCACGGAGCTGCCTCCCAGCGGCCGCAAAGGCCGGACCGCAAGCGCAACGTCGAGCGTGACCATGATCGCGGGCCGGCTCCAGTTGGCCTCGGTGACCATGTGCCGGCGTTCCTGAGGAAGACCACGCGCCTCGCGCAACGTTGAAAAACTGCGGCATGTTGGATTAGAGCTTCGCTCTGACCCAACTTACCTGAAGTCATGCGTG
>DASTOW010000185.1:0-9999 GCA_035762425.1 Hyphomicrobiaceae bacterium
TGGCCAAGTACTACTATTACCCCGGCTGGTGGGAGCCCGGCTCGACACCGCACTACATTTTCAATCTCCAAAAATGGAATGAACTGCCCAAGCTTTATCAGGCGGTCCTGCAGACGGCGGCGCAGGAGTCGGGCATGCTGATGACTGCCAAGTACGACGGTGCGAACCCAGCAGCACTGAAGCGTCTTGCGTCGTCAGGGGCAGTGCTGAAGCCCTTCCCGCCTGAGGTGATGGACGCGTGCTACAAGGCAGCCCACGAGTTCTATACGGAGCTGTCGGCCCAGAACCCATGGTTCAAGAAGTTCTACGACCACTTCACGGCCTTCCGCGCTGATCAGTATCTATGGTGGCAAGTCGCTGAGTACACCATGGACGCCTACATGATCCGCTATCGCAATCAGAAGGCTTAAGCCGGATCGACACAGGCGCAGGCGCTTCCGAACCGGAAGCATGCCTGTGCCTGTGAGCGTTGTTGGAGCAGGCTCCATCTCCCGCGCGCACTGCGCGCGGGCTTTTCTGGTCGCTTCGCGTAAAGTCGGCAATGAGGCCTGAGGCAGCCATGGCGCCCAGTCCCCACGTTCTTGCAATAGTCTTTGCCAGCTTCCTGTTGTCAGCGGCACCTGCCTTTGCCCACGATTGGTATCCCGTCGAATGTTGCACACAGCATGACTGCGCGCCCGCCGAGACTGTTGTTCGACGCGACGACGGCAGCTACCTGCTGACCGCGCAAGGTATGTCGATCGTGATTCCGGCGGGCTATCCGCATTGGAGGAGTTCGCCGGACGGCCGCATTCACGTTTGTCTCCGCAAGCTGCCGT
The DNA here is from genome assembly GCA_035762425.1 of Hyphomicrobiaceae bacterium. Lineage (GTDB taxonomy): Bacteria > Pseudomonadota > Alphaproteobacteria > Rhizobiales > Hyphomicrobiaceae > AWTP1-13. Next base: position 819 of record DASTOW010000185.1, read on the forward strand.
CCGGCAGCGCTTCTCTCGTTTGCGCGTTCCGCGGTGCCGGTCTTTGATGGGTGGTGTCGCGCAGGCTAATCCTTTCGCCGGACAGTGGAGTGCTGCCTGGCTTAGGCGATGCATCATGTGTTGGCGCGCGATGTACGCTTGCCTACTTTGAGCTCATCCATGTCTTGCAACGTCATGGCTGTAAATTAGACCGCTGGCTGGAGGGGGCGGCCAACTCAACCTTGGCCGTGGGCGAGCCCTCTTCGACCCGCCTAATCTATTGATGGCATGGAGGCATGGCTGCTGCTGTCCTGATGCTGATCCAGCAGCGCGGCAGATGGACAGCGACGGCGTCGCGCATCAGCAGCTGCCGCCGACGGTGGAATAGGGCCCGACGCTCTTACGGGCTCTGCCCTGCGCTCGATGCAAAACTGAAATGGGCGGCATCGCGCGACGACTTTGTGGACACGGATGGGCCTGATCAGCGTTCCGTTCGCGTGTCCGATCCAGGTCAACAAAAAAACCCCTCTGCGATCATGGTGTTGGCTGCGCTCGACGCTGCGCGCTGCATGTTTCCGCCGCGCATCGCCGTCTTCGCCGCAGGTTCTGCAGAGGCGACGTCTGCCATGCGGCCGCCACGTCGCGCCCTTATTTGGGGCCGTTTGGACATGCTTGAGGGGAGTGGGAAGGGCATGGAGTACGATGCGCGTGAGGTGCTCGACCGATATGTGACCGCGCTTGGCAAGTCGGCGGGTGCGGTGGTCCGCGATGTGAGCGCGATCGGCTATCCGAAGGACAGTGTGAAGTTCGTGCTTCAGCATTGCATGAGGACATTCGACAGCAAGGAACAGCGGGAGTTCCTGCAGGACGCGTATCTTTCCCTCGCCAGCTTTCAGGAACTGACAGACGACGAGCGCAAGGCCGCTGTCCAGCTCAATGAGATCTGGCCGACGGCATCCTCGCCCGAGGCGAACGGTCACGTCGGGGAGGCCGCCGCTCCGTTGCACGATGTGTTGGCCCGCATCAGGGCCGAGACCATCGTACTCACGCAGGAGTTGAAAACTTTGCCGGGCGCAGACACGGCGGCCTGAAGCCTGGTCCGGCCACATCCTGTGCGTAATTTTGTAGCCGACGGTCGTCCGTTTTGGACGGGCTGTGGGCATGCGGGCAATCTGCGCATCACGACACGGAACGCTTCTCCAGCAAATGGTGGAGGCGAGCCCAACAGCGCAGTGCTGGGCAAATCCCCCACTTCGAGCACCGGCTCGGCTCAATTGCGCGCGGGTTGACCGACCCTGGACAGAGCCCGCATGTGATCAGACGTTTTTATTCAGACCTTTACTCGACAGGAGATATTCATGTTGCAGCGAACCAGCATTGATGCGTGCGCCTGCGGCGGCAGCGCAGACTTCTAGACGGCACAAGGTTAGGTGCGACCAATCCCTCCGTCGTCGCACGGTGGAATGGCGGCCCGTTGCGATCAGGGATGGTGGCCGGAATCGCCGGTCGGCGGCCGCGGTGACGCAGGGCTGCCAGGCGCGCCGTGCAGGAAGGTCATGGTCGCGTAGGCACCGAGCCAGGACCCGATCCCAGCGAAGATCACGTACACCCAGTTGTTCGTGTAGGAGATCACTGCGAACGACGACAGCACGTACCAGATGCTGCTCCAGGTCGCCGCCGGCACGCGCTTGCGGGCAACGACGGCCGACGTGAACATCACGTAGACGGCGTCGGTGGCGGCCGTAGCCAGCACGACGCCTAATGCGAGCAATGGATCGATTGCGAACATACCCGCTTGTCTACGCCGATTCGCACTGGGTCGCTGCAGGGTTCCCGCAAGCCGACCGCAATCGGACGTCGCAACGTGCCTCCGGTCTCAATGCCCACGCGCAACGGGGGCGCGCAACGCTGGGGTGCTGGCGCGCAAACTTTCAGCAGTTTCCCCGATACCGACCGCTGAAGGCCGCTGCAAACACTGAGCATCACGCTTCTATCGCGTGCTGCTTGGTTGTCTCAGCTGCATCCCCTCTGTGCTTCGGCAGCGCGCAGGCAACAACCAACTTGCCGATCGCGACATCACAGAAAGGAGCCTTGTCTATGCCCACGACCGAGAACACCGCCATCCGGCCGTTCCACGTCAACATTCCCGACGAGGCACTTGTCGACCTGCGCCGGCGCATCAAAGCGACCAAATGGCCCGAGCCGGAAACGGTCAAGGATCCCTCGCAAGGCGTGCAACTCGCAACCATGCAGAAGCTCGCGGACTATTGGGCAAACCACTACGACTGGCGCAAGATTGAAGCGAAGCTGAATGGGCTGGCGCAGTGCATCACCGAGATCGACGGCCTCGCCATTCACTTCATCCACCAGCGCTCCAAGCACGACAACGCGCTACCGATGATTGTCACGCACGGGTGGCCGGGCTCGGTCATCGAGCAGCTGAAGATCATCGAGCCGCTGACCAATCCGACGGCGCATGGCGGCAAAGCATCCGACGCCTTCCATCTGGTGATCCCGTCGATGCCAGGCTACGGTTTCTCCGGCAAGCCAGCCAAGCCTGGCTGGGATCCCATCCGCATCGCGCGCGCCTGGACCACGCTGATGAAGCGGCTCGGATACAAGCGGTTCGTGGCACAGGGAGGCGATTGGGGTGATGCCATCACCGAGCAGATGGCCGTGCAGGCGCCACCGGAATTGCTGGCCATCCACACCAACATGCCGGCGACTGTCCCGGCCGACATTGCCAAGGCGCTTCAGCGGGGCAATTCGGCGCCATCAGGCCTTTCGCCCGACGAACAGCACGCCTGGGAGCAGCTGGACTTTTTCTACAAGAAGGGCCTGGGCTACGCGCTGGAGATGGCGAACCGGCCGCAGACCCTATATGCGATTGCGGATTCGCCCATCGGCCTGGCGGCGTGGATACTCGATCATGATGCGCGCAGCTATGAGTTGATGGCGCGTGTGTTCGACGGAAAGAACGAGGGCCTCACGCGCGATGAGGTGCTCGACAACATCACGCTCTACTGGCTCACCAACACGGCCATCTCCTCTGCGCGCCTGTATTGGGAGAACAAGCTGGCCTTTTTCGATGTCAAGAACGTCTCGATCCCGGTTGCCGTCAGCGTCTTCCCGGACGAGATCTATGCGGCCCCGCGGAGCTGGGCAGAGCAGGCATTTCCCAATCTGATCCACTACAACAAGCTCAAGAAGGGCGGCCACTTCGCGGCCTGGGAGCAGCCGCAGCTGTTCACGGCGGAGCTGAGGGCAGCATTCAAATCGCTGCATTAGCCATGCATGAGACCATCAATCATGCGCGCCGACGCTTCGCCGGCGCCGCCGCCATCACGCTAGCCGCCTCACACCTTGGTCTGGCCAGCCCCGCGTTGGCCCAGTCGGGTAGTACCAAAGCGGCGACGCTGCCCGCCATAAAACCCGGTACCAACACATCGTTTGCATCCCTGAAGCAGATCGATGCCGGCGTCTTGAACGTCGGATATGCACAGGCAGGTCCCGCCAACGGCTCGCCGGTCATTCTCCTGCACGGCTGGCCGTACGACATCTATAGCTATGTCGATGTCGCACCGTCGCTGGCGTCGGCCGGCTACCGTGTGATCGTGCCCTATCTGCGCGGCTACGGCACGACGCGCTTCCTGTCCGGCAAGACCGCCCGCAACGGCCAGCAAGCCGTGATCGCCGTCGACAACATCGCCTTGATGGATGCGCTTGGGATCGAGAAGGCGGTCGTCGCCGGCTACGATTGGGGCGCGCGCACCGCCAACATCATGGCGGCACTTTGGCCCGAGCGCTGCAAGGCCTTGGTGTCCGTCAGCGGCTACCTGATCGGCAACCGCGAGGCCAACAAGATGCCGCTGCCGCCCGCGGCCGAACTCGAATGGTGGTATCAGTATTACTTCGCGACCGAGCGCGGCCGGGCGGGGTACGACACCTATCGGCATCAGTTCGCCCGGCTGATCTGGCAGCTGGCATCACCGCAGTGGGCCTTTGACGATGCCACGTTCCAGCGCAGCGCTGCAGCGTTCGACAATCCCGATCACGTCGACATCACTATCCACAACTACCGCTGGCGGCTGGGTCTGGCCGACGGCGAGCCGAAGTATGACGAGTTGGAGAGGCGTCTCGCCGCAGGCCCGGTCATCACGGTGCCCACCATTACGCTCGAAGGCGACGCCAACGGCGCGCCGCACCCCGAGCCCAGCACCTACGCCAAAAAGTTCTCCGGCCGGTATGTGCACCGGACCATCACCGGCGGCATCGGCCACAACCTGCCGCAGGAAGCTCCCAACGCCTTTGCCGAAGCCGTGATCGAGGTCGACGGCTACTGAGCCGCGCACCAGACTTGTCGTGGCAGCCGTGGCGGCGGCGGCGTGCACTTGGTAGGATCGCGCGTGCGAATACCTATCGGAGCTGACGCATGCAATTCCATCTCAACGGCTTTCGCGCCGGCAATCCGGAAATCGCAGAGCCGTACGAACAGCCGCCGGCCACGTCTGACACGCTTCCGACTGAGGTCGACGTGCTGATCGTCGGCTGCGGACCCGCGGGGCTGACGCTGGCTGCGCAGCTGGCGGCGTTTCCGGACATCAAGACCTGCATCGTCGAGCAGAAGCCCGCGCGGTTGCAGCTCGGCCAGGCCGACGGCATCGCCTGCCGGACCATGGAGATGTTCGAGGCGTTCGGGTTCAGCGAGCGCGTGATGAAGGAGGCGTGCTGGATCAACGAGACGGTATTCTGGAAGCCGGACGACGCCGCCAGAGACAAAATTGCCAGGTACGGCCGCATACAGGATGTCGAAGACGGGCTCTCAGAGTTTCCGCACGTGGTGCTGAACCAGGCGCGCGTGCACGATTTCTACCTCGACGTGATGCGCAATTCGGCAAGCCGGCTGGAGCCGCATTACTCGCGCCGCTTCATCGACCTGACAGTCGAGCGCACCACCACCGGCGACGCGACGTCGCACCCGGTGACGGTCAGGCTGGAGCGGGTCGATGCGGTGCACCAAGGGCAGATCGAGACGATCAGGGCACGGTATGCGGTGGGTTGCGACGGAGCGAGAAGCGCCGTGCGCCAAACCCTGGGGCGCGAGCTGCGCGGAGACTCGGCCAATCAGGCGTGGGGGGTGATGGATGTTCTTGCGGTGACCGACTTTCCCGACGTCCGTATGAAATGCCTGATCCAGTCCGGGCGCGAGGGCAGCATCCTGATCATCCCCCGCGAAGGCGGCTACTTGTTCCGCATCTACGTCGAGCTGGACAAGCTCAACGAGAACGAAAGGGTCTCCAGCCGGAACCTCACCATCGAGCGTTTGATTGCAGCCGTGCAAAGGATCATCCGGCCCTACACCATCGAGGTGAAGGAGGTACCGTGGTGGTCGGTGTACGACATCGGCCAGCGACTCTGCGACAAGTTCGACGACGTGCCAGATGCCGAGGTTGCCAGCCGCACGCCTCGCGTTTTCATTGCCGGCGATGCCTGCCATACGCACAGCCCGAAGGCGGGACAGGGCATGAACGTGTCCATGCAGGACGGGTTCAATCTGGGATGGAAGCTGGCGGCGGTGCTACGTAGCCGGTGCGCGCCCGGACTTCTGCACACCTATTCTGCGGAGCGCCAGGTTGTCGCCAAGGAGCTGATCGACTTCGATCGCGAATGGGCCAAGATGCTGAGCTCGCCCGTGAAACAAACGCCCGACGGCGACGGCATCGATCCGGCGGACGTGCAGCGATATTTCATCAAGCATGGGCACTACACCGCGGGAACGGCCACCAGGTACAAGCCATCGCTGCTGTTTGCTGAGCCGCACCATCAGCATCTGGCCAGCGGTTTCGTGGTCGGCATGCGCTTCCACTCGGCGCCGGTCGTTCGCCTGGCGGATGCCAAGCTGGTGCGCCTGGGAGACGCGAACCAGGCCGACGGCCGCTGGCGCATCTTTGCCTTCGCCGACGCGCCGGCGGCCTCGGCGCAGTCTTGGCGCGTGCATAAGCTGTGCGAGTTTCTTGCCGGCTGCGAGCACTCGCCGGTGCGAAGGTACACCCCGGCCGGCGCTGACATCGACTCGGTGATCGATGTCCGCGCGGTTTTCCAGCAAGGGCATCGGGAGCTGGACCTGGGGGCCATGCCGCCGTTCCTGCTGCCCGCGAAAGGCCGGTACGCGCTGCGCGACTACGAGAAGATCTTCTGCCCGGACCTCAAGGGCGGGACCGACATCTTCGACCTGCGCGGCATCGACCGGGAGCGAGGCGCAATGGTGATCGTAAGGCCCGACCAGTACGTCGCCGACGTGCTGCCGCTCGACGCGCACGCAGAGCTGGCGAGCTTTTTCGCTCGCTTCATGTTGTCGGCGCATTAAGGGGCGCACCCCCGGCCGTCAAGCGGGATAGCCATCAGGCTATTTTGAGCAGCAACATGCCCAAGAGGACGAAGGCCGACGCCACGACGCGCCAGCCCGTCATGACCTCTTTAAGGACCACCGTGGCGATGATCGAACCGAATAGGACACTTGTTTCGCGCAGCGTTGCGACGAGGGCGATGGGGGCCTGGGTCATCGCCCAGATGACGATGAAGTAGGCGCTCATGGTCATCAATCCGCCACCGGCCATCACCGGCCACCTTGCGCGCAGGCCGTTGTAGGCTTGCCGGCCTTGCATGGCGATCGCGATCAATTGCATCGTCAGCGAGTTGAGCACGAACATCCAGAGCGCATAGCCAGGCCCGGATCCGTTTGCCCGCGCGCCCAGGCCATCCGCCAGCGTGTAGCCGCAGGTGGAGGCAGCCGAGAACAAAGCCAGCATCACCGCGTGCCGCTCGAAGCCTCCCACTCGCCCACCGCGCAGCGACATCAGGCAGACGCCGAGCGACAGCGCAGCGATGGCGGCGAACCCGACAGCGCCCACGCTCTCGCCGATCAGCGCGGTTGTGGCGATCGCAGTCATCAGCGGCGCGGCACCCCGCATGATGGGGTAGACCTGAGCCATGTCGCCTGCGCGGTAAGCCCCGATCAGCGTGAACCGATAGAGCGTGTGGATCGCTGCCGATGCAGCAAGCCATGGCCACACGTTGGCAGCCGGCACCGCGACGAGCGGCAAGCAACACAGCGCGATCGTTCCCGAGAACAGCGAAACCTGCGTGACAGCAGTGAACGGATCGCTGCCGCCTTTGACAACGGCGTTCCAGCCGGCATGCATCATCGCCCCCGCAAGGACGGCCAGGAAAACGTGAAGATCCATGTCAGACAGATGCGCCAGCGGGGTTGGACGGCCCGTCGATAGGTCGAAGCTCCTCCGCTGTCAACGCTTTGACCTGCTGACCTGCGGCATCGAGCTAATGCAATCGCCGTAAGCCTGCATGGAATTGGAGCCAGCTAGCACAACCGCCCTGGCGTCCGCTCTTGCGCGGGCGGCTGCTCCGAGCTTTGGCGCAAACGCGTTGACGTGGAACTTGAGCCGCGGCCCGCGAGACAAACGCATGAAACATTGTCTCCTGGCCCTGTCGCCGACGCACTCGTCGTCGTTCGGCGGACTCCTCGCATCAACCCAAGACGCTCGCCGAGCCTAATCGAGGGCCGCTGAGAGTCTCGCCAGACTTGGGCATGTCGTTCCCGCGCTAGTGCCCCGGGCGTCCTGTCTTGCGGGGGCGGCCGTGGCGCTGCTTCTTCCTTTCGGCGTCGCTCGGAACGTCGATGGTTTTCATTGGACGCGGCCTACCGGCGACCGGCATGCCGCGCTCGGCGTGTGGGCCCATCTCGTCGAGCGTCGGCTTGTGCGGGCCTTTGACCTGCTCGCCGAAGGCACCCGCCTTGGTGCGCGGGTCGACGTCTGGTGCACGTGCCGGGATCGGGCGGTTGGCGGCCGAGCCCATCTCATCGAGCGTGGGTTTGCGGATGCGTGATACGGTATCGGCATCGCGCAGAGGCTCGGGGCGATCGGTGCCAGGGCCCATGTCATCGAGCGAGGGTTTACGCGCGCGCGTACCGGGAATGGTGGTGCTTTGCGCATATGTCGGCTGCACCGGCTGATATTGACGCTGGATGCGCGAGCCATCTTGCGGCTGCCCCTCACCCCGAGCCTGTCCCTGTGAACGCGGAGAGGGGGAAGTCGGCGCCTTGCCATACTTGCGGTCTCCGGCGAAAGCACCGGCTTTGTCCTCAACATCGGCCTGGCGGGCAAGGGGATCGTCGGCCACCGCCAGCTCCGTCTGGCGCAGGCGCTTGATCTCGTCACGCAAGCGCGCGGCGGTCTCGAACTCGAGGTCGGCCGCGGCCTCCTTCATCTTTTTCTCGAGGCCGGTGATGACGGCCTCCAGGTTATGCCCGATCAGCGGCTTGCCGTCCTCGACCAGGCCGGTGTCGACCGTGACGTGGTCCTGCTCGTAAACCGACTGCAGCACGTCGGAAATGCTCTTGCGCACGCTTTCGGGCGTGATGCCGTTGACGAGGTTCCACGCCTGCTGCTTCTCGCGGCGGCGGTCGGTCTCGGCGATCGCCGCCTTGAGGCTGTCGGTCATGTGGTCGGCGTAGAGGATCGCGCGGCCGTCGAGATGGCGGGCGGCGCGGCCGATCGTCTGGATCAGCGAGGTGCGCGAGCGCAGGTAGCCCTCCTTGTCGGCGTCGAGCACCGCGACCAGCGTGACCTCGGGGATGTCGAGACCTTCGCGCAGCAGGTTGATGCCGACCAGGCAGTCGAACACCCCGAGCCGGAGATCGCGGATCAGCGCCGCCCGCTCGAGGCTGTCGACGTCGGAGTGCAGGTAGCGCACCTTGATGCCGAGGTCGGTGAGGTACTCGGTGAGGTCCTCGGCCATGCGCTTGGTGAGCACCGTGACCAGCGCGCGGTAGCCCTTGGCCGCGACCTCCTTGACCTCGCCGAGCAGGTGCGGCACCTGCCCCTGCGCGGGGTGCACGACGATCTCCGGATCGACCAGGCCCGTCGGTCGGATGACCTGCTCGACGACCTCGCCGCCGGTCTTCTCCAGCTCGATCTTGCCCGGCGTCGCCGAGACGAAGACGACCTGGCTCCACATCTGCTCGAACTCCTCGTACTTCAGCGGGCGGTTGTCGAGGGCACTGGGCAGGCGGAAGCCATGATTGACGAGCAGGTCTTTGCGAGACCGGTCGCCGTGCCACATGCCGCGGAGTTGGGGAATGGTCTGGTGGCTTTCGTCGATGAACACCAGATGATCGGCGGGA
>DASTOW010000186.1:0-3226 GCA_035762425.1 Hyphomicrobiaceae bacterium
GGCAGAGGCGGCGGCTGGCGGCGCATGGCGGCAGACTAGGTTAAAGGGGCGAAGCGTAGCGAAAATATAGGTCTCGGATGGTGTCGCGTCAATAAAATGTTCTCGTTATGTTTCTATTTCGTATCGGCGGTGGCGGCGGCAGCGGCCCTAACCGCCGGCTCGGGCAAAGGTGGCGGATTGGGTGCGCTCCTGGCCTCGGCGATCAGGCGCTGGCAGGCGGCTTCGATGTGGGACTGGATGAGCTCGCGGGCCTCTGCCCGCGGCAGTCCTAAGGGAACGGGTGCAAGGATCTCGATGACGATCGTGCCCGGGTAGCGCAGAAAACTGCGGCGCGGCCAGAACAGCCCGGAGTTGAGCGCGAGCGGCACGCATGGCAACCCGAGCCCCTCGTAAAGGGCGAGATAGCCCGGCTTGTAGTCGGGCGGTGCGCCCGGAGGGCGGCGGGTTCCTTCGGGAAAGATCACCACCTCGCGACCCTGCGCCGCGCGATCGCGTGCGTCGCGGATCAGGGCCTTGAGGGCACTCGGGCCTCTGTCACGTCTGACAAATATGTGCCGGAACTTGTGGCTGAACCAACCATACAGCGGTATGAGGCCGAGTTCCGCCTTCATCACCATGGCCGGGTCGCGGAACACGGGGATCAGGGCAAACGTGTCCCAGGCCGACTGGTGCTTGGAGGCCACCAGACACGCCCCGTCAGGCAGCCTGTCGCGGCCGCGCACCTCAAACCGCGTGCCGCAGATTACCTTTAGCCACCACAGGCTGGCTAAGCCGTGCAGTCTGAGACCTTGCATGGCCCAGCGGCGCGGCGCGGCCAGCAGCCAGCTGCCGAGCACCAGGAAGACGGCGGTATTGACGTAGAAAACAACCAGGAACAGGAGCGAGCGAACAACTAGCAAGGCATGGCTCACAGCTCGGCGCCATGCACAGCTGCGGCCTCGGCGAAAGCGCTGCCATCGAACGTCCGCAGGAACCGCGCTACGCCAAACCGCGCAGCCGAAGGCAGGAACTTCACGTACTCCGACAGCAGAATGCGCGCCGTCGCGAAATCGCGCCACCAGCGCTCCTTGCGGAAGCCCTGGCTAACGACCGGATAGGGAACCAATTTGACGTTGGGCATGACGCGGCCAAGCTCGGTCAAACTGCGCGGCATGTGGTAGCTCGATGTGACGATGATCAGCTTGGAAAACTTCTGGTCCGCTGCCCAATGCATGGTCTCATCGGCGTTGCCCGGCGTGTCCTGGGCCTCGTAGCCGATGTCGACGCAACAATCGAACATCTCCCAGGCAATGCCGCTCTGGCGTTGCAGATCATCGCGGCTCGTCATGCGGTTGGCGCCGGAGATCAGTAGACGGCTGCCGCGGCGGTCGGCTAGCAGGCGGGCCGCCTCGGGCAGTCTGTGCGCGCCGCCGGTGAGCACAACGATGCCGTCAGCGCGCTCCACGACCACCGGCGTCGAGCTGGCAACACCGTTGGCAAAGGCTACGAATCCGGCCGCGAAGACCAGAATTATCGCGCCCACGACCACGGCGATACGTCTGCCTGCTCGTGCCACGACACCTCTCCGGATCGTCCCCTCAACGCATCCAATGACGATCCCGCAACAAGTCTAGCCGATTTGGACGCCCTTGTGACGAGCCTCACCGGCACCGTAAAGAGAGCCTCCCCCGGCCGTTGCGTCAATGCTGACTGTTCAGAATGCGATAAACGCCGATCCGGGACGTGAGCATGCACAACGCGGCGATAACCAGAACCACGATCCCGAGCAGGAAGTAGCCAGGCGGATCGAGTGCGGCCGTGCCGATCAGGCGCCGGATCTCGGTAATGGTTACCGTCCCGCCGCCCAGCAGCTCCATGACCGTCGGCATGATCAGGAACACGAACATCGCCCAGATAGCGCCGACGATGCCGGCCCTGACACCGAGCCGCAGGAAGTGACGCTCAAACTCGCGAGCGATGAACCGGTCGGTTGCGCCGACGAAATGCAGCACCTCGACGATGTCGCGGTTGGACGCCATGGCGCTCTTGGTGGCTGAAACGATGACGGCGGTCGTGGCTGCCCCGACCAGCAGCAGAATGGCAAGGCCGCCCAGCGCGAAGGAGCGTGTGATGGTGCGGATCTGTGCCTGCCAGCGGCGATGATCGTCAAGCGTCACGTCCTTGAACTCACGCGTCAGGGACGTGCGCAACTCGTCGAAGTCCGGCGGATTGGCACGATCGAGCTCGACGGCGACGATGCGCGGGATCGGCAGCGCGTTGAGCGCATCGGTCTGACCGAGCCAGGGTTCGAGGAGCTGGGCGGACTCGCCGACGCTCAGCGCGCGCGCGGAGACAATTCCCTGCCGCTGCTGCAGAAAGCGCGTAACGTCGGAGACGAACTTGTCGACGTCGCTGCGGTTCTTCACCTCGACCTGCACTGTGACCTCGCTGGCGATGTCGCGCAACCAGGCGGAGGCGGACTGGTTCATCATGTACACGGCGCCAGCGGTGAGGCAGGCGAGAAAGCACATGATGGTGATCACCAGCGTCAGCGAGCGGCCAGTGACGGATCCGGCCGGCACGATCGGCGCATTGGTCTGGCCCGGCTCGTTGCGGCGGGTGCGAGGTGCTCGCTCCTCCCCGGCCGGCCGTAGGGCGGGACGCGTGTTCTCCTGGCCGGCGCCGCGGCCATGCGTAACGGTCGCCGGCCCGGTACGGTCGCGGTAGGGATCAAGCTCGAGGCTGCGCGTCGGGGCCCCTGTCGGCCTGTCATACGATCCGGACATGACCCTCGTGCAATTCCAGGCGCGGCGCTTTGGTCTGCCGCATAAGTTGATGATCGTGGGTAGCGATTACGACGGACGTACCCAGGCGATTGAGCTCGATGAACAGGCGAAGCAGGCGGCGCGCCATCTGAGGATCGACGTTACCGGTCGGCTCGTCGGCGAGCAACAGTTCCGGCTTGTTGATGACAGCGCGAGCAATGGCGGCGCGCTGCTTCTCTCCGCCGGACAGCACCGACGGGAAGGAATGCATGCGATCGCCGAGCCCGACCCATTGCAGCAGATCCGTGACGTCCTCTTTGTAGTCGGAGATGCGCTTGCCGGTCACGCGCAGCGGCATCGCCACGTTCTCCCAGGTCGTCATGTGGTCAAGCAGGCGGAAATCCTGGAACACGATGCCGATGCGGCGCCGCAACTGAGCGCGCTTGGCAGGAGACACCCGGCTAATGTCCTGACCCAATATG
>DASTOW010000187.1:0-4587 GCA_035762425.1 Hyphomicrobiaceae bacterium
TCCGCTGCGTCGTCTGCATCAAAACGGGTGAGTGGCCCAGCCGGCTCAAGGACGTGGCGGAGACCGACGTCATCGAGGAGCAGCTGGCGCACAGTGAATACGTCGATGAGGAGGCGCGCAAGATCGCCATCGAGCGCGCCAAGGCGATCGACGAAATCGCGCGCCAGCGTGGCATGGGCGGGGACTTGAACAAATGAGCGATCCGGCACTCGGACTGTTGATGTTGGGCCTGATCGTGGTCGTGATCATGATGGGCTTCCCGACGGCCTTCACCCTGATGGGGCTGGGCATCGTGTTCGGCTTCATCGCCTTCTACAACCCGGCCGAGGTGTGGACCGAGAACCGTGTGTTCGACCTGATGGTGCATCGAACGTACGGGGCGATGACCAACGATGTGCTCATATCCATCCCGTTGTTCGTGCTGATGGGCTACGTCATGGAACGTGGCGCGCTGGTCGACAAGATGTTCTATGCGATCCAGCTGGCGTTCCGGAACGTGCCGGCTTCGCTGGCCGTGGCATCGCTGATCGTATGCACGTTTTGGGGCATTGCCAGCGGCCTGGTCGGCGCCGTCGTGGTGCTGATGGGGGTCATCGCCTTCAACCCGATGCTGCGTGCGGGCTACGACGTGAAGCTGGCCTCCGGCGTCATTACCGCCGGCGGCACGCTCGGCATCCTGATCCCGCCCTCGGTGATGATCATCGTCTACGCGGCCGTCGCCGGACAGTCGGTGGTGAAGCTCTACGCCGCAGCCATGTTTCCCGGCTTCTTCCTGGCGCTGCTGTACCTGATCTACATCGTCGGCTGGGCCATGCTCAATCCGCGCGTCGCCCCGCCGCTGCCACCGGAGCAGACGCGCATTCCGGTGCCGGCCTGGATGCCGAAGTTCCAGGCGCTCTACTCGCGCAACATATTCGTCGGCCTCATCAAGGCGCTGTTGTCGCCATCCAAGGCACGGGAGATCGAGGCTGAAGAGGGTGGCCGCATCGGATATTGGATGCTGCTCAAGAACTTCACCTATGCGCTGGTGCCCTTCATAATCGTCGCCGGCTGCATGGCGACCGTCTGGTGGTACGTGGTCATCCACCAGCAGCGGGGCGTGGAGCCGGTCGTTGAGGGGCTGCAGCAGCTCGGCAGCCAGGTAACCGCTCCCACGACCCCGGCGGAAAAGGGGCCGCCGCAGGGCTTCTACATGTGGTTTGCGGGCATCGCGGTCGTGCTGGCCCTCTGGCAACTCCGCTACTACTGGCGCATGACCGGCGAGCGGCTGCAGGTGGTAAAGCTGCTGGTCTCCTCGACCATGCCGCTCGGCATCCTCACCTTCATCGTGCTGGCAGTCATTTTGTTCGGCATCACCACGGCAACCGAGTCCGCCGGTGTCGGTGCCGCGGGCGCCTTCCTGCTGGCGCTGCACGCGCGCACGCTCGACTGGAAGCGCACCAAGGAGGCGGTATTCTTGACCGCCAAGACTACGGCCATGGTGTGCTGGCTGTTCGTCGGCTCGGCGCTGTTCTCCGGCGTGTTCGCCATCCTCGGCGGTCAGGCGCTGGTGGAGCGGTGGGTGCTGTCGATGGACCTGACGCCGATCCAGTTCATGATCCTGTCGCAGGCCATCATCTTCCTGCTCGGCTGGCCGTTGGAATGGACCGAGATCATCGTCATCTTCGTGCCGATCTTCCTGCCGCTCCTGAAACACTTCAACATTGACCCCATTCTGTGGGGCGTACTGGTGTTCGTGAACCTGCAGGCGGCCTTCCTGTCGCCGCCGGTGGCGATGTCGGCCTTCTATCTCAAGGGCGTGGCGCCCAAGCACGTCACCATCAACCAGATTTTCGGTGGCATGATGCCCTACATGCTGATCGTGGTCCTGTGTATGGTGATCATGTACCTGTGGCCGGGCATGACCCTCTGGTTGCCGGCATATCTGTACGGTAGCTAAGCGAGAGCAACGCATTGACCACCGATCTTTACTCCCTGACTGCCGCCGAGGCCGCGGCCAGCATCGCCAAAGGCGAGATCACCTCGGAGGCGCTGGTCGGCGCCTGTCTTGATCGCATTGCTGCACTCGAGCCGCAGGTGCAGGCTTGGGCATTTCTCGATCGCGAACGGGCGCTGGAGCAGGCCAAGGCGGCCGATGACGCGCGCCGGTCCGGCAAGGGCATCGGCCCCCTGCATGGTGTGCCCGTTGGCATCAAGGACATCATCGATACTGGCGACATGCCGACTGAGAATGGCTCGCCCTACTGCAAGGGCCGGCAGCCCGAGAAGGATGCCGCATGCATCGCGGCGCTGCGCAGCGCCGGCGCCGTCATCCTTGGCAAGACCGTCACGACGGAGCTGGCGACCCACGTTCCGAGCCGCACCCGCAACCCGCGCAATCTCGAGCACACGCCCGGCGGCTCATCGGCTGGCTCGGCGGCGGCGGTTGCTTGCGACATGGTGCCGTTGGCGCTCGGCACGCAGACCAAGGGCTCGGTGATCCGCCCGGCCTCCTTCTGCGGCATCTACGGCTTGAAGCCGACCTTCGGAACCATCCCGCGCACCGGTGTGCTGGCGCAGGCGCTGTCGCTCGATACCATCGGCGTGTACGGCCGCTCGATCGAAGACGTTGCCCTGATCGCCGATGTCTTGAACATCTACGATGACCGCGATGCCGCCAGCTTCGCCGGCAGCCGCGGCCGCATGCGCGCAACGGCGATGGAGGACTGGTCGCTGCCGCCCATGTTCGCCTTCGTGAAGACGGATGCCTGGAGCAAGGCCGACGCTTCGACCCATGAAGCCTACGGCGAGCTCGTCGAGCAGCTTGGCGGCCAGGTCCACGAGATCTCGATCGACGCCACCTGCGAGCGCGCGTCAAATGCCTGCAAGATCATCCAGGACGTCGAGCTGTCCCTGCATTTCGGTCCGATCTTCGACCGCGCTCCGGACAAGATCGCCACGTCGCTTGGCGCGCAGATCGAGGAGGGCCGGCGCGTGCGCGGCGTCGACTATCTGGCTGCGCTGGAGGCCCGCCAAGCCTGCCTCGACACGCTGCAGGAGATCTTCCTCGACTACGGCACGATCCTTACTCCGCCCGCCCGTGGCGTCGCTCCCAAGGGCTTCGGGTCCACCGGTGATCCGATTTTCTGCGGGCTGTGGACCTACCTCGGCGTGCCGGCCGTGACGGTTCCGCTGCTGGAGGTCGACGGCCTGCCCCTCGGCGTACAGCTGGTCGGAGCGCCTCGCGACGATGCCCGTCTGCTACGCACCGCCCGCAGCCTGCTACGGCACCTGGAAGCCGGCACCTGAGCAGACCTCGATTGCCCTGGCCGACCTTGCAGTGCCGCCGGGATCGGCTATGCATGCCAGCCAGACGTGACCCCCACAGAGGACACCCAAATGTCCGCCCAGACCCCGGTTCCAAGCAAGCGCATCACGGCACCCGAGATCGCCGCCCGCAAGCGCGGCGAGCCGATTGTCTCGCTCACCTCCTATCACGCGCACACGGCCGCCATCGCCGACCCGTTCGTCGACCTGCTGCTGGTGGGCGACAGCCTCGGTATGGTCATGCACGGCTATGAGTCGACCGTGCCGGTGCCGCTCGAGCTGATGATCATGCACGGCCGCGCCGTGGTGCGCGGCGCCAGGCGCGCGCTGGTGGTCGTCGACATGCCGTTCGGCTCTTACGAGGAGAGCCCGGCCATTGCCTTCCGCAACGCTGCCCGCATCATGAAGGAGACGGGCTGCGGCGCCATCAAGCTCGAGGGCGGCAAGCGCATGGCCGAGACCATCCGCTTTCTCACCGAGCGCGGCATTCCCATCATGGCCCACATCGGCCTAACCCCGCAGTCGATCAACGTGCTGGGCGGCTTCAAGACCCAGGGTCGCGTGCGCGACGAGTGGGCGGCCATCGAGGAGGACGCCAAGGCGGTCGCCGGAGCCGGCGCCTTCTCGGTGGTGCTCGAAGCATTGGCCGAGGAACTGGCCCGCCGCATCACGGCCGCCATCCCGATCCCTACCATCGGCATCGGCGCGTCCGCCGGCTGCGACGGCCAGATCCTGGTGATGGAGGACATGTTGGGGCTCTCCCCGCGCGTGCCGAAGTTCGTCAAGGAGTTTGGCCGGGTCGGCGAGGCGATCCGCGAGGCCATCTCGGCCTATGCAGTGGAGGTGCGCAACCGCACCTTCCCAGGACCCGAGCACACCTACGCCATGAAGGACGAGCCGAAGGCGCAGGCCGGCAAGGCCAAGGCGAAGACGAAAGCCTGACCAGCCATGGCGCGCTCGCACGGCAACTGCCGGCGGCCGCTTGGTGCGGAGGGGTCGCTTTGCCTATTTCCAGGAACCGCCCTTGTGCTTCCGCGCCGCCGGTGGCGGTGCATCCGGCATGCAGTTGGCGCAAGCGGAGATTTGTCAAAGGCAAACTCGCCGACCTGATACTCCGGCTGGTGGATGTCGTTGCAGCATGACCACGCCGCTGGCCGTCGTCGGCGTGCCGCCGTCGCATTTGGGGCCTGTGGTTGGCGCGTTCGGCTTTGCTCAAGCAAATGCCCGGCTGGCTGACGCCATCGACCGGCGGTGCGCTGCCGACTTGGTTGGCAGGCTCAA
>DASTOW010000188.1:0-2231 GCA_035762425.1 Hyphomicrobiaceae bacterium
TTGCCGTCGTGCCGCAGGACATCTCGCTGTTCCACCGCTCGCTGATCGAGAACATCCGCTATGCGCGTCCCGAGGCCAGCGACGATGACATCATGGCAGCGGCGGCGGCGGCGCGCTGCGACTTCATCGACACGCTGCCGAAGGGGTTCGACACAATTGTCGGCGATCGCGGCGCCAAACTATCGGGCGGACAGCGCCAGCGCATTGCGCTGGCCCGCGCCTTTTTGAAGGATGCGCCGCTGCTGCTGCTCGACGAGGCGACCTCCGCTCTCGACGGACCATCGGAGGAGGCCATTCGCGAAGCTCTCGCGCGCCTGATGCGGAACCGGACCGTGATCGCCATCGCCCATCGCATGACCACCGTGCGCCAGTTCGACCGCATCCTGGTGATCGGCGGCGGCCGGTTGCTGCAGGACGGCTCGCCGTCCGAGCTGGCCGCCTCGCGCCGCGGCCCCTACCACGATCTCGTCAAGCTGGACGGGCACCGACGACGGTCACGCCGGGCGGCCTGACGGTTCGCAGCGCAAGCTCACGCCAGCCCTGGCCGCCACGCGATAACGCCTCGCGTACGCGCACGCACGTCTGGCGAAGCCAGGCACGTCGCCAGGGCCTCGTAGCCGGGAGCACCGGGATACGGCATGACGCGGATCGGCGG
Source organism: Hyphomicrobiaceae bacterium (assembly GCA_035762425.1). Classification (GTDB taxonomy): domain Bacteria; phylum Pseudomonadota; class Alphaproteobacteria; order Rhizobiales; family Hyphomicrobiaceae; genus AWTP1-13. The sequence goes on from DASTOW010000188.1 coordinate 656, forward strand.
ACTGTGGTTGGCAGGGCAAAGCGTGATGGACTCGTCGGCGCCAACGGCGTCCAGTTCGAGGATGGCGCTCAAGCGGGTAAGAAAGAAGAGCGGCTTTGCCTCGGGCCCGTGGCGGCGCAGGAAAGCGATCAGCGCCTGCTGGGTCCCTGCATCCAACCCTTCCTCCAGCATGTCGATGACGAGCGTGGCCTGCGACTGAGCCTCCAGTCCGGCGAGCAGGATCACCAGCGCGCCCGAGACGGTTGCGCCGTCCTCGACAAGCCAACGCAGAGAGCGCTCGACCCGAGACTTGAGCGCGGCATCCGCGTCCAGCCGCTGCTCGGTCGCCCGACAGCCGTCCGTCAGTCGATCCACGCCCAGGAACACTGCGCTCGGCACGACCTCGGCGATCCTCTTCGCCAGCCGTGTCTTGCCGCTGCCGAGCGGGCCGACAATGTGGTTGAGGGACCGGATGTCGCGCAGCTCAAACGTCTCGCCGCCCCACGGCCAAGGCAGGTCGAACACGATGCAGGGGCTGCAAGCCGGATGGGGCGGGGGTCCAAGCTTGCCGGCGGGTAGGACCTTGCCTTGGCGGAGATCGGCTTGTAGGCGGCGGACTCTTGCCATCGCGTCGGCAAGTTGGCGCATGCGGCTTGCGAGTGCCGCATGGTGTGCCGTCAGGGCCAAGTCGATGACCTCGGCGTCTCTTGCCAGCACGCGTGCCACCTCGGCGAGGCTCAAGCCGAGCGAACGCAGCTGCACGACCTCGCCGGCAAGTTCCATCTCGGCGGGGCCATAGGCGCGCCAGCCGGCAGCGGTGCGCATCGGCACAATCAGCCCGCGCTCTTCATAGAGCCGAAGCGCCTTGGGCGACACGCCCAGCCGCTTGGCCGCCTTGGAAGGATTGAGAAATTGGGTGCCAGTGCGCACGAATCGCCTCGCTGTGTGACCACTCCCTTATGCGGGTTGCTGTTGGGGCCGGGTCAAGGGAGTAGCCCGACCTTGCGGTGGAATGCACCGACCATGCGCTTGCTATCGCAGCAAGGTTGCTGAGGCGGCAGTCGGCTCCGGCGGCACCCGCCTTCTAATCCGATCCCGGCCGTCAAGCTGCAAATGGCAGCGGCAACGTGCGTTGCTTGGTCGTCAGCGGCGGACTGGAGATCTTATGTCAGCGCTGGCGATAGATTTCGTAACACCTCACCAACTCAGGCACCGCCAACGCCTTCTCGAGGGTTGTCTTTGCGATGTCGAAATCGACGACGCGACACGCAATCTCCATGCTTCCGCTGCCGATTAGAACCACCATCACAATGCCCAAGCCCGTGCCAGCCCAGTTTCTGAGTCGACAAGCGTTCGCTGCGATGGCGCCAGTCGACGTCGGCTGACGTGCCCATCCCGGCGACAGCGTATTCGACGGCCAGCCACAGCATCCGATTCTCAGGCATGGGTCGATACCCGTTGCGCTTCGCTGTCGCGATGAGTTGGTCGAATTGGGCTCGCCGCACCTGCTTGGGTTTTGCCGCCTGTCCGCCTCGTGCTGCCACGTGTGCCACAAGTGCCCTCGTGCCGTGTCACAATGTGGTGTTGGGCCAAACTT
>DASTOW010000189.1:0-10554 GCA_035762425.1 Hyphomicrobiaceae bacterium
CGCCCACTCGGCAGGTACGTTGTAGACTTTGTCGGTCATCGCGCTTTTCCTCCCGGCGGATGTCGTTGGCTTTGTCTCTATTATCGGCAGCGGGGCCGCCAGGGCAACAAACCGTTGGTCGAATACAGGTTGCCGTCAGCCAACGCTTTCGGCAACGGGCTGCGCCGCCCAGCGGGTAAAGCCCTCGGCGGTGGCTGCGGCGGCGGCGTAGTCGGCGAGCGCCCCGGTATCGGCCGGGTACGCATTATCGAACCCAACCGGCCACGCTCCGTTCGGCGCCTCGGCGATGGCCGAGACGTAGAGGCTGGGCAGGGTCCCCGCCGCGAGCGCTGGATCGCGCAGGAAGTCACCGTCCTCGATGCGCTCGACCGTCACAAAGGTTTGCCGCGAGGCGTGCGCCATGGTGATCAGCTCGCGCTGCACACCGACCCACACATTGCCCTGCCTATCCGCCTTCAGCGCATGGAACAGCGCAAAGTCGGGTCGGATGGCCGGCAGGATGACAATGGGATCGCCGGCGCCGCTCTCGCCGAGCGGATTGTCGATCACCTTCCAGTCCGGCCGCACGCGCAGCAGGTCGGAGCCGAGGATGCCGCGCAAAGGCATGAAGGGCACGCCCTTCTCGGCCGCCTGCAGGCCCGCGTGGATGGCCGGGCAGGTGGCATCCCACATCTCGATCTCGCCGGCCTTGATGGCCGCGGTGAAACGCGGCGCCAGGCCGTGCTCGCCAAGCGTCACGGCCGCTGCCTCGATGCCGGCGACACAGCCGGCACCGACCAGCATGTCGACCTGGAAGCCGCCTTGCGGCACCGACACGACATGCAGGTCGCGCACCGGCCGGCGCATCAAGGCGCGCACGGCGGCCATGGCGCAGCCGGAGTAGTCGGCCGGCAAGGCGATGCGGGCGCCGTTCGGGATACGGTCGGCCAAGGTTGCAAGGCCCAGGAACTCGGGTGCTCCGGTGCTCATGACGCTTTCTCCTGCTTGGCCTGCTCGCGCAGCTCAGTCTTCAGGATCTTGCCGTAGTTGTTCTTCGGTAGCGCCTCGACAAACCGGTAGCCCTTGGGTCGCTTAAAGCGGGCGATATTGTCGAGACAGAGTTGATCGAGTTCGGCGGCACTCACCTCGGCACCCGGGAGCTTGACAACGAAGGCGATCACCTCCTCGCCCCAGTCGGCATGCGGCCGGCTGACGACGGCAGTCTCCAGTACGCCTGCATGCGTTAGCAGCACCTCCTCGATTTCGCGCGGGTAGATATTGGCGCCACCCGAGATGATCAGATCCTTGGAGCGATCCTTGAGCGTGATGAATCCCTCCGCATCCACCGAGCCGAGGTCGCCCGTCCACAGCCAGCCGCCGCGCAGCGCCTGCGCATTGGCCGCATCGTTGTTCCAGTAGCCCTTCATCACGCAGTCGCTGCTGGTGATGACCTCGCCGACCTCCCCAGGCGGAAGCTCGCGGCCTTCCTCATCGACGATGCGGATGGCAACGCCGGTGCGCGCGACGCCGGCACTGGCGAGCCGCTCCTGGTATCTCGGGTGCCCGGTGTCGGCGTGCAGGGCCTTGCTGAGGCCACTGATGGTCATGGGACTCTCGCCCTGGCCGTACAGGTGATACAGTTTGGGCCCGAACAGGGCGAGCGCACGCTCAAGGTCGGCCGCATACATCGGCGCGCCGCCGTAGATGACGGTCTTAAGGCCGCGCGTGTCGGCCGAGCCGGCACCGGCATGATTGATGAGGCGCGCCACCATGGTCGGCGCGGCGAACATGCTGACGTTGGCGTAGTGCGTCAGCGCTTCAAACACACGCTCCGGCTCGAATGAGCCCGGCAGAATGACGTTGTTGGACCCTCGCGCGATGTGGGCGAGCCCATACAGGCCCGAGCCGTGTGTGAGCGGGGCGGCGTGCAGGATCACATCGTCGGGGCCGAGGAAGTCGATGTCGGCATAGTAGCAGTGGCTGGCAAACAGCAGGTTGCGGTGACTGAGCATCGCCCCCTTCGGCCGCCCGGTGGTGCCGCTGGTGTAGAACATCCAGGCTTCGGCGTCGGGATCGCCCTGCTGCGGCGCGACAAGATCACCATCGAGCAGCGCCGCGCAATCCTTCGTGCCGATGACCAGAACCGGCGGCACAGCGCCAACAGCAGGCGCTGACAGTGCCTCGGCGATCTTGGGCGCAGCCAGGCACAGGCGCGATTGCGAATCGGCCATGATCCAGGCCATCTCGCGCGCATGCAGCTTGCTGTTGATCGGCACCGCCGACAGACCAGCCCGCCACACCGCATAAAGTGCCGGAAGAAACTCCGGGCAATTCTCCATCGCCAGCGCCACGCGTACGCCTGGGGCCAACCCATGCCGGCTGCGCAGCGCGCCCGCCATGGCCGCAACCTGGCGCTCGAACTCGCCATAGGACAGCGCGCCGCCGTCCCATGAGATCGCCGGATGGTTCGCAAGCTGGCGGGCCACGCTGTGCAGGGTGCAGGAAAGGTTCATGGCCCCTGCTCAGCCGAGATCGAGTTCATCCTCGACGACGTGGTTTAGGTTCGTGCCGGCGGCAGTCAGCACCATCTTGACCTTGAGTTTGCCTTTGCCCGACCCCTGGCGCGCCACACGCTCCAGTTCGCGCTGCGACGTGACGCCGACCTGCTTCAGGAACTTGCGCAGCGACATGTTGAACTTCTCGTCGTCCATGATGCTCTCCTTCTTCGTTACTCTGCCGGCGTGGCGGTGGCCGGCAGCTCGGCCTCCATCCGCTTCAGCTCGCGCTCGGCCCACAGGCTGTGCTGCTGCCTGGCACGATTCACGTCGATGCGACCTGAGGTCATGGCCGACAGCGCACCCTGGATGCCAAGCGTGCGCATGTAGATATGCACCATGGCCACGCAGAGCAGGCCGATCGCCAGCGCGCCGTGCCACAGGCGCGCATACTGGACCTCCTGGGCCGGCGTCAGGTTGGTGGCGTCGGTCGGCAATGCGAAGCCGGTCGCGGCGAGCAGCCCGAACGTCTTGGAGACGAGCCCCGTGCGATACGGAGCAAGCAGCGCCGCGCCGGTCATGATCATGCCGATGCCGCCCAGCACGATCAACCAGAACAGGATCTTCTGGCCCCCGTTGAACTTGCCGGCCGGCGGCGTCGACCCCTGCATGAGCATGCCGCCGGCCTTGGCGAACCAGACGGCATCGCGCCAGCCCGGCCAGCTATGCCGCAGCCAGAGCAGGAACGCGACTGCAAGGGTCAGTGTGAACACGAACGCCAGGCTGTTGTGCAGCGGCGCACCAACCGGCTGCAACGCTGCCAACATTTCGGTACCGAGCAGCGGCCGCAGCGGCCCGGCGTAAAGCTGCGCAAGGCCCGTGACGGCCAGGCCTAGGAAGGACAGCGCCAGCAGCCAATGACAGGCCCGCTCGAAGCCCGTGAAGCGCTGAATGGTCATGCCGCCCCAGCCCGGCTCGATCGGTACGCGGCCGCGCAATGCGATGAAGGCTAACAGGACGGTAAAGATGCCCGCCATGGCCCAGAGCCCGTAGCTGTGCAACGGCGTCAGTGCGGCGTCGGCCATTTCCATCCCCGGACCAGCTTGTTGTGCGGCGCAAAGCATCTGCGCGTTCGGCCATACTGCCCGATCCATGCTTTGGCGCAAATCCGGCCATGCGCGGCGGCGCTGGAGCTTGACCCTCGACCGTGCGATGATACATGCCTACCTAGCAGGCAGGGCTGGGCGCGGATCGCCGACCGTGCTGCTAGATAAGGTCTTGTACGACTTTGGAAAAAACACCTCGGTGCGCGTAGGCACCGGCAGACGAGTGCTTGGATGAACCCGCGGCTTCGACCCCTTTCGCAGCAGCCGGCGATGATCGATCCGTTCGGTCGCCACGTGACCTATTTGCGGGTCTCGGTAACCGACCGTTGCGATCTCCGCTGCACCTACTGCATGGCGGAGCACATGACCTTCCTGCCCAAGAAGGACCTGCTGTCGCTCGAGGAGCTGGACCGGGTGTGCTCGGCGTTCGTCGCCAAGGGCGTGCGCAAACTGCGGATAACGGGCGGCGAGCCGCTGGTCCGCAAGAACATCATGTGGCTGTTCCGCGCCCTGTCGCGCCACCTGCAGGACGGCAGCCTCGACGAGCTGACACTCACCACCAACGGCAGCCAGCTGCCGAAGTTCGCCCAGGAGCTCAAAGCTATCGGCGTGCGCCGCATCAATATCTCCGTCGACACGCTGAAGCCCGACCGCTTCAAGGCCATCACACGCTGGGGTGACCTCAACCAGGTGATCGCCGGCGTCGACGCGGCAGCAAAGGCGGGACTCGCCATCAAGCTCAACGCGGTGGCGTTGAAGGGCGTCAACGAGGATGAGATCGAGGACCTGGTCAAGTTTGCCCACGGCCGCGGCTTTGACCTGACCCTGATCGAAACCATGCCGATGGGTGAGATCGACGGCGATCGTACGGATCAGTATCTGCCGCTGTCGATCGTGCGCGCCCGCCTGATGGACCGCTGGACGCTGGAGGACATTCCCCACCGCACCGGCGGCCCGGCCCGCTACGTGCGCATCAAGGAAACAGGCGGCCGGCTCGGCTTCATCACGCCGATGACGCACAACTTCTGCGAAAGCTGCAACCGCGTGCGGCTTACCTGCACCGGCACGCTCTACATGTGCCTCGGCCAGGACGATGCCGCCGACTTGCGTGCGCCGCTGCGCGCCTCGGCCGACGACCAGCTGCTTATGCAGGCCATCGACGAGGCAATTTCGCGCAAGCCCAAGGGCCACGACTTCATCATCGACCGGCGCACCAAACAACCGGCCGTAGCACGACACATGAGCGTTACTGGCGGCTGAGCACCCGCGGGCACGCGTGAACGGGGAACGGCAACGATAATGACCGTGCCTGACGGCGACGGATCGCCGCTTGGCTCATGGCCTAGCGGGCGCGATGGGGCGTGCCCCGGATGACCCTGGCGGTGCCCGCCTCTGCCCGCTCCGAGAATGTCCGCGGCATCATCAGCATGCTGGCCGCGATGGCCGTGTTTGTCCTGAACGACACGCTGATGAAGCTCGCTGCATCGCATGTCCCTACCGGCCAGGCGATCTTCTTGCGCGGCGTGTTCACGGTCGGCTTGTGCCTGGTGCTGGTGGTTGCCAGCAACCTCACCTGGGCGCTGCCGCACACGATTTCCCCTAGGGTGCTTGTGCGCGGCGTGCTCGACATCGGCGCCACCGTGCTGTTCATGCTCGCGCTGATGCACATGCCGCTCGCCGACATCTTCGGCATCCTGCAGTTCACGCCGCTGGCCATCACAGCGGGCGCGGCGCTGTTTCTGGGGGCCAGGGTGGGTTGGCGGAGATGGCTTGCCGCGACCATCGGTCTGCTCGGCGTGCTGCTCATCGTGCGGCCGGGGGGCACCGCGTTCAACCCCTATGCGATCCTGGTGCTGGGCTCCATCCTGTGCTCGGTGTCGCGCGACCTCATCACGCGTGGCGTTGCCCAACACGTCCCATCTCTGCTGATCGCGGCGTCCTCGGCGACTTTGGTCATGCTGTCCAGCCTGGGGTTCACGCTGTGCGAAACCTGGCACTGGCCCAGCCTCTCGCCGACGCTGATGCTGGCCGCCTCGGCCGTGGCCCTGCTGGCCGGGCAATACTGGTTGATCGCAGCCATGCGCATCGGTGAGATCGCGGTGGTGGCGCCATTCCGCTACTCGCTCATCGTGTGGGCGGTCGCCGCTGGCTACATAGTCTGGGGCGAGATGCCGGACCTTGCCTCCTGGCTGGGTATCGCCATCGTCTCACTCGCCGGGCTGTATACGTTCCTGCGCGAGCAACACCTGGCGCGATTGGCGAAACCAACATGAGCGCAAACCTGCGTGGCATCCTGGCAGTGCTGATCGCCTCGACCGCGTTCGTGCTCAACGATGCGCTGATCAAGCTGGTGTCCTCGGAGCTGCCGCCCAGCGAGATCATCGTCCTGCGCGGCATCCTGGCGACCATCATGCTGATCGGGGGCGTCGTGGCGCTGGGCGCCGTCCGGCCCATCTCCATCCTGTTCGAGCCGATGATGCTGCTGCGGGTGGCGAGCGCGGCAACGGCCACGGTGTTCATCGTGCTGTCGCTTGGCCGCCTGCCGCTCGCCACCGTGACGGTCGTGCTGCAGGTTACGCCGCTGGCCGTGATTGCCGGCTCATCCATCCTGTATGGCGAGAAGGTCGGGTGGCGGCGCTGGGCGGCGGCGCTGACCGGATTTCTCGGCGTGGTCCTGATCGTCAAGCCGGGCGGTGGCAGCTTCGGCATGGCCGTTTACGTGCTGCTGACGGCCCTGCTGTTCACAACCACCCGCGATCTCACAACACGGGGGCTAAGCCACGACATCCCCTCGGTGTTCGTCGCGGCGGCCAGCTCGGCCGCCATCGCACTGGCCGGCGCCGTTCTCGTCCCCTTCGACGCTACCTGGACGATGCCGTCGACCTGGGCCTGGGGCACGATGACGGTGTCCGCGGCATGCCTGTTCGTCGCCAACACCTTCATGATCATGGCCCTGCGCACAGGTGAGATCGCCGTTGTCGCGCCGTTCCGCTACGCTCCGGTACCGCTGGCCGTCGTGCTCGGCTACCTGTGGTGGGACGATCTGCCTGATACGCTCGGCTTCGTCGGAACCGGTCTGGTGTTGGGTGCCGGCCTCTATACACTGCATCGGGAGCGCGCAGGACTGAGAGCGCCACCGGTGCCGGTCGCGCAACGGAGCCCTGCCGAATGAAGCCCAATCGCATGAAGGAAAAGATCGCGCGCGGCGAGCCGGCGCTTGGCTGCTCGATGATGTTCCCATCCCCGCAAGTGGTGGAGATGCTGGGGTTTGCCGGCTTCGACTGGGTTTTGATCGACTGCGAGCACGGCAGCATCGGCCCTGCCGATGTGGAAGTGATGACAATGGCGGCCGATGCGGTCGGCATCACCCCGATCGGCCGGCCGAGGACCAACGCGGCCGCCGACATCACCGGCCTGATGGATCGTGGCGTGATGGGCGTGCAAGTGCCCCACGTCAACACGGCTGCCGATGCCCGAGCCGCCGTCGCCGCCGTCAAGTTCGGCTCCGGCGCCGCGCGTGGACTGGCCGCCGGCACGCGGCCCGATAGCTGGGGGCTCGGTGCCCGTATGCCCAACTTCGCGGCCGCAGCCAACGCCCAGTCGCTGGTCTGCGTGCAGCTGGAGCACGCCGAGGCGATTGCCAACATCGACGAGATTGTGGCCGTTGAGGGCATCGACGTGTTCTTCATCGGCCCGTCCGATCTGTCGCAGTCGTTGGGCTTTCCTGGCGACCCGAAGGCGGCACCTGTCGCGACTGCCATCGAGACGGCGCTGGTCAAGATCAGGGCCGCCGGCCGTACGCCCGGCATGCCAGCCACGGCTGATACGCTGGGACAGGTGATCGGGCAGGGCTGTCGCTATATTTACACGCATCTGCCACGCTTGCTCGGCACCGGTGCCAGCGCCTTCTTGAAGGCGGGATGAACGCGCGCGTCACAACGACGGCACACCTGGCGTGCAAACTTTACTTGCGCTGAGCGTAGCCGATTTCCGCGCTTCGCGTGTCGGGCGTAGAATGGGCCCGCCAGTCAGGATCAGACCTCATGCAGTACGTGTGCGAGTCGCCGCCCAAGACTTGGTTCCGCATCGAAACGGACGCGGAGGCTTACCAGGAGTCGCAGGCCATGGGCCATGCCGTGGAGAGATACTTCACGCAAGCCCGCGAGCAGGCCGCGGCGGCCTACGTGCCGCCCGCCGGTCACCGTGTCATCGAGCAGAACATCGGCTTGAAGGCACATATACAGCGCGCCATGCCTATCTTCCTCACGCTGCGCGACAACGAAGGCACCGCCCTCGTCACTGCCATGCTGCCACCGGCCGGTCAAAGCGAGCGCGAGTTCCGCCCCATTATCGTCGGGCGCGGCAACTCCGACCCCTATCCGGAGCACGCCGACGCCATCAAGGCGCTGGCCCGTCACTACGGCCTGACACTCGATCCGGCGCGCTGCTTCCCCTACCGGAGGGGATAGGCCGATGCCCTGCAAACAGCGCCCGATGCAATGAGAAAGGGCCGGCCTTTCGGCCGACCCGCAAGCTACTCACGCGGATTTTTCAACCCGTGCCGGCTTACCAACGGCGCCAGTGCCGGTCATGGTGGTGGCGACGCCCACCGAAGTAGAGATTGATGCCCGGACCATAGCCATAGTGCCGGTAGTAGCGGTGACGCGGGCAAATCCACTCGCCAAAGCGCCGATAGCAACGATGGCGAACCTGCTCGGCAGCCGACGCGCCCTCTTGCTGCGCCGCTGCGCCATTGCCGGTCAGCGCACCGACAGGTGCTGCCTGCGCCGGCATGACCAGAAATCCTAGCGCCGCGGCGCCGATCGTCGACACCATCCAATGCGAAAGTCTCATCTGCTAACTCCTTGTCGTTCGCAAAGCGCTCGCGGCCGCTGTGTCGCCGTCGCGACGTTCGTCGCGAACGCCCTGCTCTGTTGCTTGCACGCGCCCGGCGTCGTCACGAAGTTAACGCTGCCGCACCGCGTTGGTTCCTAAGTGCGGCCAGCTCTCAGAAGGCTCTCGCGGCGAGTGATGTAAATGGCAGCGGCGAAAATGACGAACGCACCGATCCAGGTCCAAGTGTCGATCGTCTCGGCGAAAGCGAGGTAGCCGAGCAGCACCACAAACGGCAGGCGAGAGAATTCGAACGTCATGGCAAGCGACGCGTCCGTCGCCGCATAGCCGCGCACCAGCGCAACGTGGCCCAACATCGCGCACAGCCCCATGCCGAGCACGAGCGGCCATGCGGCGAGCGGCGGCCAGACCCAAACGAACAGAGCCGGCACCAACGACATGGGCGTCAGCAACAGGTTGGTGAGGAACACGATCTTGTCGGGGTCGTCGCGTCCGGTCAGCTGCTTGACCAGGATGGCCGTCAGGCCCATCGACATGGCCGACAGGATCGCGCACAGCTGTCCGACACCGATCGAGGTGTCCGAGGGCCTCAGGATGATCATCGCCCCGGCGAAGCCGACAACAAGCGCGGCCCAGCGCCGCCAGCGCACAGTCTCCCCCAAAAGAAAGATGGCAGCGACGGTCCCGAACAATGGCGACAGGAAGCTGATGGCCGTGACCTCGCCGATCGGAATGATGGAGAGCGCGTAGAACCAGGACAGCATACCCACCAGCGAACACAGCACGCGGCCGAAGTAGAGCCCGATCTGGTCCGTGCTGCCAAGCGATGGCCCGCGCCACAAGAAGAGCGGAACGAGCATCAACACCGCGAACAGATTGCGCAGGAACACGACCTGGAAGGGGTGCACGCCGGCGTTCATCATGGCACGCGAGAACACCGCCAGCCCCGCCAGCAACGCCATCGAGATGGTTATCCAGAACACTCCGACAACCGGTCCGCTCCTCCTGCCTGCCGCAGCGCGCAGTCGGTCGAGCGACGAGATCGGCAAGGCTTCCTCCCACGGTCGAACCAAGCGGCCCACCGACATCGGCGGGGCCGCCGGCTGCCGTGCTCTGGAGTGCCGGAGATCGATCTTGCACGCAACCCGCCAAAACGGCAGGCCTGCTAGGCAATCGACCCCATCCCCGAGCACCGCGCCAGCGGACAGCCGGGGTCCGGCCAGGAGGGACTCTAGACCCCGGGTCCCGGCGCTCCGCTGTGCTCAGGCCCAGATGACAGGCTCAGCGCTCAGGCAGGCGCTCGGTCGGTACGATGCTGAGCGTCGTGATGGCACCGTCGCGCAGCACGCGGGCCGACACGCGCTTGTCGATTTTGCTGCCGTCCAGGACACGTGCGATGTCGTCGATGCCGGTGACGGTGTCGTCGTCGATGCCGACGATAACATCGCCGGACTGCATCCCCGCCGCCGCAGCCGGGCTGCCCGTCTGCACCTCGACCACGCGCACGCCGGCCTCCTGCGCCAGGCCGGCCTTGACGCGCAGGCGTTGCGGCAGCTGCACCTGGTCGCCGGCGATGCCGAGCCGAGCCCGCCGCACGCGCCCGTGCTGCAGCACCTGGGTCAGCACGTGCTGAGCGGTGTTGGCCGCCACCGAGAAGCAGATGCCCTGCGCGCCCATGATGACGGCCGTGTTGACGCCGATCACCTGACCGCGCGAGTTGACCAGCGGCCCACCCGAGTTGCCAGGGTTGAGGGCCGCGTCGGTCTGGATCACATCGCCGATCAGGCGCCCGTTCTGGGCCCGCAACGAGCGGCCGACGGCGCTGACGATGCCGGCCGTCACGGTCGACTCGAAACCGAACGGGTTGCCGATGGCGATCGCCACCTGGCCAGGCTTGACCCGCTTGGAGTTGCCAAGCCTGGCCGCCGGCAAGCTGTCGCGAGCCTCCGCGCGCAGCACGGCAATGTCGGTGTCCGGGTCGCGACCGAGGATGCGAGCCGGGACGCGCCGTGCGTCGGCCAGCGCCAGCTCAATCGACGTGGCGCCTTCCACCACATGGTTGTTGGTCAGCACGATGCCATCCGGCGACAGGATGGTGCCGGAGCCAGATCCCTGGGCCA
>DASTOW010000190.1:0-5335 GCA_035762425.1 Hyphomicrobiaceae bacterium
AAGTGCCATGCCAAGATCGCGCCGGTACCACCCTGACGCGATCTTCATGCCGACGGGATAGATGCCGGCCAGGAAGAAACCCGCCCCGAAGCGCGCGGCGAGAAGCAGCAAGATTTCGCCTCCGAGAAAGTACGTGGAGGCGTTGCAGACGGCGCCAAGCAGGGCATAGGCGAGAAAGGTGGCGCGCGGCGAATAGCGGTCAGAGATGGCGAGCACGGCGAACACCAGCGTGCCGGCGATGAAGCCGAGCTGCACGGCACTCGTCATGTGGCCGAGAAAGCTGTCCGGTAGGCCGAGGCTGCTCTGAAGGTCGGGTAGCACGGCATTGCCGGCAAACCACAGGGAGATGCCGGCGAGCTGCGAAACAATGATAGCGGGAAGAATGCGGCGTGGCGGCTCAATCATGGCGCGAAGCTATATCAGCCGTGCCGGACTGGCGACAGTCCAGAGCAGGCACGCGCTGAAGCATCTGGTCAAGGCGGCGCGTGTTCGCTATCGCTTCGGCGAACATCTTGGGACCCGACACCATGACCGATGCTCCCTCCATCCCGCTCGACCCCGGCTGGGCAGAGATCCGCGAAGGCGTCAAGCGCGTCTGCGAGCGCTTCCCCAACGAGTACTGGCTGAAGCTCGACCACGAGGCTGCGTATCCGACCGAGTTTGTCGCGGCGCTCACCGAGGCCGGCTATCTGGGCGCGCTGATCCCCGAGGAATACGACGGGTCGGGGCTGCCGCTGTCGGCCGCCTGCGCCATCCTGGAGACCATTCACGAGTCGGGCTGCAATGCCGCCGCCTGCCACGCGCAGATGTACACCATGGGCACCGTGCTGCGGCACGGCAGCGAGGCGCAGAAGAAGAAGTACCTGCCCGGCATCGCCGCCGGCACGTTGCGCCTGCAGGCGTTCGGGGTCACCGAGCCGACGACGGGCTCTGACACCACCCAACTCAAGACGCGCGCCGACAAGAAGGGCAACGACCGCTACGTCGTGAACGGGCAGAAGGTGTGGACCAGCCGCGCGCTGCATTCCGACCTGATGCTGCTGCTGGCGCGTACCACGCCGCCCGACAAAGTGAAGAAGCGGTCGGACGGCCTGTCGGTGTTCCTGGTCGATCTGCGCGAGGCAAAGGGCGCGGGGCTGGAAATCCGCAAGATCGACGCCATGATCAATCACAACACCTGCGAGGTGTTCTTCGACAACCTGGAAGTGCCGGCGGAGAACCTGATCGGCGAGGAAGGCAAGGGCTTCAAGTACATCGTCGACAGCATGAACGCCGAGCGCATCCTGATTGCCTCGGAGGCCCTCGGCGACGCTCGCTTCTTCATCCGCAAGGCGAGCGAGTACGCCAAGGAGCGTGTGGTGTTTGGGCGACCGATCGGTCAGAACCAGGGCGTGGCATTCCCGATCGCGCGGGCGCATGCGGAGACGGCGGCGGCCGAGCTGATGGTGCGCAACGCCTGCGCGCTGTTCGAGGCCAAGCGCGATTGCGGCGCGGAGGCCAACATGGGCAAAATGCTGGCGGCGGATGCGGCGTGGCACGCGGCGGAGGCCTGCCTGCAGACGTTCGGCGGCTTCGGCTACGCGCGCGAGTACGGCATCGAGCGCAAGTGGCGCGAGACGCGGCTGTTCCAGACCGCGCCGATCTCCACCAACATGGTGCTGGCCTACGTGGCGCAGCACGTGCTGGGGTTGCCGCGGTCGTATTAGCATTCCTGGCATCTGCGCAATGCACGCCAGCGAACATCCGCGATGCACGCTACATCCGGTGTGGTCCCCGTCATCCCGGCCTGGAGCGCAGCTCGGAGCCGGGATGACAGTGAAGAGGGACTAGAACACCTTCTCGATGGGCAGGCCCAGCGCCAGGGCACCGGCGTACTCGGCCTGGGGACCTGCCTGCAGCGGGTGGTAGCGGGCGGCCTGGATGTCGCGGAAGCGACGCTCCAAACCCGCCGAGCGGTAGAAGCCGGCGCCGCCGGCCATTTCCATGGCGTACGCGACGGCAGCGATGGCGTGGCGCTCGGCAAGCTGCCGGCCGATCATCACCTGATTGATGGTGGTGGCCGATGGCGCGTTGAGACGCACGGCAGCCAGCATCGATTGCACGGCAAGACGCGCGCCCGCCAGCTCGGTTTCCATGCGGCCGGCGAGGTCAATGGTGTGCCGGCCTGGCTTTTTGCGCTTGGCAAGCTCGACAGCGATGTCGCGCGCGCCCTCGGCAACGCCCAGGTACACCGAGTAGATAAGCGGGAACGCAATGGTGGCGATGATGTGGAACAGCGGGTGCCACTCGCCAGACTTGCGCTTCACGGCCACGGCCGCATCAGGCACCACGTGACCCTCGATCAGCACGTCATGCGAACCGGTGCCGCGCATACCGAGCGTGCGCCAGGTATCGAGCACCTTGACGTGCGGCGAGTGCATCGGGATGCCGAAATGCAGCACCATGGGCGGCTCACCTGGGCTTTCGAGTACGGCGCCTGTCATCAGGATGTCGCCGGTGGGAGCGCCGGAGGTGAAGACCTTGCGTGCATTGATGCGATAGCCGCCTTCGACCCTGTCGGCCTTTCCGGAGCCGGCGATCCAATCCGAACCACCGCTGGACAGCAGCAGAATGCGTTCGCCCACTATCCGCTTCAGCAAGGGTTCCACCGCGGCTTTGGCGGGCGCCTGGTGCCTCCAGCGCCAGGCCGGGATCGCCACTTGATGGGTGTGCATCGAGAAGGCTAGCGCGGTGGAGCCGCAGTGATAGGCGAGCGTGCGCAGCATGGCGGCCAGTTCGTCGACATCGGCGCCGCCACCACCCAGCTCGCGCGGCACGCCGGCCTCGACGAGGCCGGACGACTTCAGCATGGCGAAATTGTCGGCGACGAAGCGATCCTCGTCGGTGGTCTCGCTGGCGCGCTGGGCGAAAATCTTGCCGAGGTCGCGGGCGATTTCGACAATGCTTTGCGGAGCGGGCGGCTGGGCCTTCGGGGATGTGTTGGTCATCATGGTGTCTGCCCTTGCATAGCGGGTTGTACGGACGGTTGGAATGGCCGCATCATCTGCCAGCTCGCGGGGCGCCTCTAGTCCAGGAAGTGTACCGGCGATCAATCGCCCTCCGCGGTCGAACTTATTCAAGTCACTGAAATGCTGTAGTTTTGCCGAGACATCCGGTCTCGCCGGATGGTCCGTCCATGACGTTCTTAGTTCCCGTTGGTACAGTATCTGTACTCCTGGTCGGCTAGCCTGTTTCTTGGCGATAATCCGGCAAATGACTTTCCTCAAGAGGCAGCGATGAGCGGCAAGATCGAACGCGGCAGCTACGGCCAGTTCTGCCCGGTGGCGATGGCCGCGGAGGTGGTGTGTTCGCGCTGGACTGCGCTGGTGGTGCGCGAGTTGCTGTGCGGCACAAGGAGGTTCAACGACCTGCGACGCGGCGTGCCGCTGATGTCGCCGACTCTGCTTTCGAAACGCCTCAAGGAGCTGGAGGAGGTGGGGGTGATCACGACGACGCCGACCTCACAGACGGGCGTGGTCGAGTACCGGTTGACGGAGGCCGGCGAGGACCTGCGGCCGGTGGTAATGTCGCTCGGCATCTGGGGGCAGCGGTGGGTCGAATCCTCGCTGTCGCTGAAGAACCTCGATCCCTCGCTGCTGATGTGGGACATGCGGCGCAGCCTCGACCCGACCCCGCTGCCGCCGCGTCGCTGCACGATCCATTTCTCCTACCAGGACGCCAAGGCGGCGCAGCAATCGTGGTGGCTGATAGTGGATGAACGTATGGTGGACCTGTGCTCGACCGATCCCGGCTTCGAGGTGGACCTCTACGTGCGCAGCTCGCTCCGCAGCATGACCGCGGTGTGGATGGGCATGACGACCGTGCAGAAGGAGATCGCGGCCGGCCAGATCGAACTGGAGGGCGACAAGGCGATCGCCAAGTCCATGCAGCAGTGGCTCGGTCTGAGCCCGTTCGCCAAGGAAAAGAGCCGGCTGCCGGCAGCCTGATCTTTCAGCGCGATACTTCCCTGCGCACATAACCGCAGTGCTGGCGCACCTGCTGGGCACGCTCGGTCAATTGGCTGTAGAGGCGCTGGCAACGCATCCGGTCGATGGGGCCGGAGCGCGGCAACCCGTCCGAGGTCGGCGAAAAGCTGAATTGGCTGTCGCCGCCCTGGCGACTGCCAGCTACGCGCTGGCCGACGCCGTCGTCCCAACGCTCGAGGCGCACCAAAAACATCTTGGCGAGGACGGCATGGCTACCCTGCGGGTAGCGGTCGAGATAGGTCTTGAGGGCAGCGCGGTCGGCGCTCGTCCTGACCGAATTCCATTGCGCCAGTTCGGCCTGCTGCTCCTGATTGAGAGCCGCCGGTCGGGCACTGGTGGCCGCGATCACGGGTGGGCGGAAGTAGAAGCGCGCCCAGAGTGACGAGTGCTCCCAGGGCACCTGCTGCGCCGCCGTCGCGCGCACGACATCGTTGCGCACGTTGATGAGGATGGTCGACAGATCGTCGCCGGGGCTGGCGAGATGCTGCTTGAGGGCCGCCGCGAACGGCGAGTTGCGGCCCTCGCCGTCGAGCGCGACGTTGCCGGGCTGCGTCGAGAAGCTGATCAGGGTGCCGAGACTGGACGTGCTCGCTGCCATGCCGCGGCCGACCTGCGCTGATCTGTTACCCATGGCGCCTGCGAGCGTGCGCGCCAGGGGGTTGTCGCGGCAGGCGTCGATGAACAGCACATTGGCTTTTGCCGATCGCTCCATGGCGCGCTGGATGACGTCCAGCCGCACCACCTCGAAGTCGAGATCGGTCGGCGTAGCGAGCTTGGCATCGACCGGTACCAGGTAGTTCTGCTCGCTGACCTGCAGGCCGTGCCCCGCGTAGAAGAACACGGCGTTGTCCACGCCGACCAAGGCGTCGGCAAAGGCACGGATCGTGTTGCCAAAAGCGGACTTGTCGAGGTCGAGCCCTTCGAAGACGCGAAAGCCGAGCTGTCGCAGCACCGCCGCGACATCGGCGGCGTCGTTGCGGGGATTGCGCAGCTCGGGCGCGAAGCGATAGGCGGAGTTGCCGATCACCAACGCCACGGCGCTCTCGGGCGCAGCGCTGAGCCGCGACGGCGCCAGCATCAACAAGGTGCACAAAGCCAAGAAACGGAGCAAAGAACTGCGCATGGGCTCTACCTGCCGGGCTTATGTAGGTGGCGCACATAAGCACAGCCCTCCTGCAGTTCTTTAGGCAGATTCAATCACTTCTGCTCACGAAGGAGAGACCGTCAGACGGCTCACAATTGATTGATCAAACCTGAGCGCGGGGCGCTCCGTAGCTCTTATCGGCGAGGTCTGCTCGGACGGGGAGTTC
>DASTOW010000191.1:0-12661 GCA_035762425.1 Hyphomicrobiaceae bacterium
GCTTGTGGGCCTGGGCCGGTAGCGGCAAGCAGCATCAGCGCCGAGACGAGCATGGCGTAGAGAATGAAGGCGATGGGGTGCGCGCCAATCTGATGTCCGATGGCATAGATGAGACCCAGCACGCCGATCGAAACCACGTAGATGCCGGCTTCGATCCAACCGCTGACCGGGATCGGCGGCGCAACGCTCTTCTGTTCGGTCATCGAGATCCTTGCACGCTGCCCGTCAGGTTCTGTGCTTGGCGAAGGCGACCTCGGTATCGCCCCAGGTGCGCCGGTCGATCAAGACAAAGGTGGGGGGCAGGGTAACCGAAACACCTTTGCGCTCCTCGATCACCGCGATGGCTCCGGGGCTGAGCCAGCCGCCCGTGCATGCGGACGCAAGCGCGCGTTCGGAAAGACCCTGGGCATACGGCGGGTCGAGGAACACCAGGCCGGCAGCGCCGCGGTTGCCGGCTGCGCCCAGGTCGGTGGCGTCGCGGCGGAAGATCTTGGTCACGCCGGTCAGGCCGAACGCCTCCACGTTGCGCCGGATCAGGCCGCGCGCCTCGGCGTCCTCCTCCACGAATAGGCAGAAGGCGGCACCGCGTGACAAGGCCTCCAGGCCCAGTGCACCGGTGCCGGCAAACAGGTCCAGCACCTTGATGCCGTCCAACGAAAAATCCTCGATGCCGTGCGCCAAGATGTTGAATACCGCCTCACGCACGCGGTCGGACGTGGGGCGCGTGCCCGCGTGCGCCGGCGTCGCCAGCGGGCGGCCGCGCAACTTGCCGCCGACGATCCTCATGCCCAGCCTTTGGGCTTGCGCGGTGCGGCTGGACGCGGCTCCTCCTCGTCGACGCGCACGCCGAGCTCGGCGGCAGGCTTCGCGCCGAGATGCTCGCGCAGCACGCGTGCCTTGACCGGCTCGACCGCGCCCGCCTCCATGTCCAGCAGCTGGAACGGCCCGTACGAAGTGCGGATCAGGCGATTGACGACCAGACCCAGCGACTCCAGGATGGTGCGCACCTCGCGGTTTTTGCCCTCGCGCAGGCCGATGCGCAGCCAGACGTTGCTGCCTTGCGGCTTTTCCAGCACGGCTTCGACGGGGCCGTAGCGCACACCCTTGATCTCGACGCCGTCCTTCAGCTTGTCGAGGGCCTCCTGCGTGACGGTGCCGTGCGCACGCACCCGATAGCGACGCATCCAGCCGGTTGCTGGCAGCTCGAGGTGGCGGGCGAGCGCGCCATCGTTGGTGAGCAGCAGCAGGCCTTCAGTGTTGAAGTCGAGCCGGCCGATGGAGATGACGCGCGGCAGCGTCTTGGGCAGCGTGTCGAACACCGTGGGGCGGCCTTCGGGATCGCGATGCGTGGTGACGAGCCCACGCGGCTTGTGATAGCGCCACAGGCGCGGCGGTTCGGCCACCGGCAGCGCGTTGCCGTCGACGACGATCTTGTCGCTTGCCGACACATCGAGCGCCGGGCTCTTCAGTACTTCGCCGTTGACGCTGACGCGGCCGTCCTCGATCCAGCGTTCGGCTTCGCGGCGCGAGCACAGTCCGGCGCGGGCCAGCGCCTTGGCGATGCGCATAGGGCCGGCGACCACGCCGGCCTCCAGCTGCGGCGCGCGACGTTGACGTGGCCGGGCTTTGCGCATGCTATAATCGAGTCCTATTTTGCGGAGCCCCCTTATGCCACCTCGCCCCGGCCAGGGCCACATGATGATCGCCCTTGTCGAGGCGGAGCGCGCGGCCGCGCGCGGCGAAGTGCCGGTCGGCGCGGTGATCGTGGCAGCAGACGGCACGGTGCTGGCGGCGGCCGGCAACCAAACGCGCGGCCTTGCCGATCCCACCGCTCATGCGGAGATGCTGGCGATCCGCCATGCCTGCCAGGTCGTCGGCTCTGAGCGGCTCGGCGAGGCTGACATCTACGTCACCCTGGAGCCCTGCCCGATGTGCGCGTCGGCCATTTCGTTGGCGCGGCTGCGCCGGCTCTATTTCGGCGCTGGCGATCCCAAGGGCGGCGGCGTCGAGCACGGGCCGCACATCTTCACCCAGCCGACCTGCCACCATGCGCCCGAGGTGTACGGCGGGATCGAGGAGGTGCGGGCTGGCGTGCTGCTGCGGAGGTTTTTCGCGAGCCGCCGTTGAGTTTGTGAGCGCCGCCGTTGAGCGAGCCCCGCTCGGCGCGACCGTTCTGCCGGCGCACCTCGGCCGCGCTGCGGATGGGCAGCAGGTCGTGGCGCTCGTAGAGTTCGCCAAGCCTGTCCCAGTCGCGCAGCACGGTGCGGTAGATCCAGCGGTAGGTGTGCTGCGCCTCGGCCAGCGCGAAGGCGCGCGGGCGGCCAATCAGCTCGGCAGTCGCGGCGAGCTCCAGCCAGTTGACGACCAGATGCACGTAGGTGGCCTCGTAGTTGCGCGCGCCATCAGGCAGCGTGGTGGGCGCATCCGGATAGCGGCGCACCAGCTCATCCATGAACGGTTCCACCATGTCGCGCTCCGGCGTGCCGAGGTGCCAGAGGTACCAGTGCATCTGCTCGTGCAGGTAGGTCGAGAGCAGGATGTCCTCGTTGTCGGCGAAGCGGTTGCCGAGCGTGAGCACGGGAAACGCGAACGTCTCGCCGCCGGGCACGATGCGCACCACGCTGGTGTATTCGAAACGGGCGAGATCGTGCCGGCGCCGCAGGGCAGCCAGCAAGTTGCCTACCCGCTCGCCTTCGCGGCGGGCGTGGTCGAGATCGACGTCGATTTGGAAGCCTGTCCGGCTGCGCTGATCAGCAGCAGTCCGCTTCCCTCCCCCGCGCTCTGCCATGCCTGCGATCTAGCATGCGCAACCCGGCGGTGGCATCGCCGGCTGCACGGACCTGTGGACAATGCGGCTGTGGCGACGACGTGAGGTTGCGAGCGCACTGCGACCCAACCTACGCGCGCTCGAGCAGCCCGGCGAGCTGGCGCTTAAGGTCCTGCTTGGCGTCCTCGGCGGCGGCCAAAATGTCGCCGATGTGAAAGTAGTCCATGGCGGCAAATCCGCCGACCGCCGGGCGGATGAAGATATCCGGGGCCACTGACTTTAGCTTCTCGCGGGTGATGGAGTGGAACAGGATCTGCGTGGCTCCGGTCAGCAGATCGAAGGTTTTCGGCGTGCGCGCGTCCGGCCGGCGCCTTGGATCGCCCGTGACGTCCACCGCCACCGTGATGTCGGCGCGATCCATTACCACGTCGTAGGGAACCGGATTGATATAGCCGCCGTCGATGAGTAGGCGCCCCTCGAGCACAACGGGGCGTGACAGGCCAGGCAGGGAGCAGCTGGCGGCCAGCGCCGGAATCAGCGGACCGTGGTCGAGGACAACCTGCTGGATATCGTAAAAGTCGGTGGCGACGGCCACGAAGGGAATCTTGAGCGAGGCGAAGTCGCGATGCAGAGGTTCGGGCAGCAGGATCTCGAACAGCGTGGTGTTGTCGATCACGCTCGGTGACCGCAGCTTCCAGAACGTGGCAAGCTCGCCGCGCAGGGCGCCGGCGACGCGCCCGAAGAACGTTGCACGGTTGCGCAGCAGCGCCTCGAACTCGGCCCGCAACTCGGCGGCGGAGAGCCCGGCCGCAAACGCCGCCCCGCAAATCGAGCCGATCGAGGTGCCAGCGATAATGGTCGGCTTCACGCCCAGTTCGTCGAATGCCTCGAGCATAAGGAGGTGCGCCAGGCCGCGCGCGGAACCGCCGCCGAGCGCCAAGGCGATGCGTGGGGCGCCACTCACGTCCGGCCTCCACGCGTCAGCTGCTTGAGACCGGGCAAGCGCCGCTTGCGGGAAGGCTTGGCTGGCGGCTCGGCTGGCACAGCGACCGGTAGCGCTTCGGCGGTCTGACTGGCCAGCACGCGTTGCAGCTGGCGGCGCAACTGCGCCTTAGCCGTTTCGGCAGCGGTCAGGATGTCGCGAAACTTGTGAAAGCCCAGCACGTTGAACGCGTCGACATCCACGTCGATGTAAATGTCCGGCTGCTGCGCCTTCAGCTTTTCGCGCACGATCGACCGCTGTAGGATCTGCGAGGAAGCGATCAACGCCTCGAAGGCGCTGGGCTGGATGCGCTTGCCCGGCCCGGTCGATGCGCCACTGACATCGATGGCCACCACAATGTCGGCCGCCCCGTTCAGCACATCGAAGGGCAGCGGGTTGACGAGCCCGCCGTCCATCAGCAGCTGATCGCGAGCGCGGACCACGGGCGTGAAGATGGCCGGCAACGCCATGCTGGCCGCCACGGCGCTACGCAGCGGGCCGCTGTCGATCACCACCTGTTCCTGTGCGTAGAAGTCGGTGGCCACGATCTTGAGCGGAATGTGCAGCTGCGCGAAGTCGCGCGCGAGCCTCGAGGGCAGCACCAGGTCGAGCAACGGCTCGGGTGCCAGCAGCGAGGCGTGAACCGGCAGCACGTTGAGAATCTTGAGGATCGGCTCGGATCGCGCCGAGATCAGCAGGCGAGCGAGGCCGAGCGTGCGGCTGCCAAGCACCTCCTCGGTATGAGCGCGGATGACCTTCGCCGACAGCCCGGATGCGTAGGCAGCACCGAAGATCGCCCCGATCGATGTGCCGGCGATGACGTTGGGCTGCAGGCCCAGCTCATCGAATACCTCCAGCATCAGGATGTGCGCCAATCCCCGCGCACCGCCGCCGCCAAGCGCCAGTGCAATCGAGGGCCTGACGCTGGGTAGCGTCGACTTGCGGACTTGGATCGCCTTGCCGGTCATGGCTCTCGCCCACCTGTCAGCCCGCTTGCAGCGCGCCAGCGCGGCCAGCCGGGACCCAGCGCCGCATCATGCTGGTCTGGGTCCCGGCCATTGGCTGGCGCGAATTGCCGGACGACATTCATTTCGCGTCCCTGTTGGCAAACAGGAACGGCAGCAGGGCCGCCAGCGCGTCCTTCGGGTTTTCCTCGGCGATGAAATGGCCGGAGACGACGGCAGCGCCAGTCACGTCGCTACACCAGGCACGCCATATGTCGAGCGGCGTGGCGACCTTGGTGTTGAGATAGTCGCTGGCCCACAAGATGAAGGTGGGGCAGGTGATCTTGCGCCCGGCGGCGAGATCGGCTTCGTCGAGTGCGCGATCGACCGTGAAGCCGGCACGATAGTCCTCGCATACGGCGTGCACGCTATCGGGCGACTGCAGCAGCGCGCGGTAGTGCTGCATGGCCTCGGCCGAGAAAGGCGACAGATCGCGCGGTTTGGCCCAGCTCTTCAAGTTGTACTCGGCGTAGTAGATCGGGTCCTTACTGATCAGCGTCTCGGGCATCGGATGTGGCTGGGCCAGGAACAGCCAATGGTAGGACTTGAACGCGCCGTCGGCATTCATGCGTCGCCATTGCTCGGCCGTGGGCACAATGTCGATCGGCACAAGGGCGCGCACCGCGTGCGGATGATCCAGCGCCATCCGATAGGCGACGCGTCCGCCGCGATCGTGGCCGGCAACCAGGAAGCGCTGGTGCCCCAGCGCGCGCATCACGGCGAGGCAATCGTTGGCCATCGCGCGCTTGGAGTAGGCGGTGTGCTCGACATCGCCGCGCGGCCCCTTGCTGGCGCCGTAGCCGCGCAAGTCAGGGATGACCAGCCTGAATTGGCGCGCCAGCTCGGGCGCCACCTTGTGCCAGCAGACATGCGTCTGGGGATAGCCGTGCAGCAGCAGCAGTGGCGGGCCGGAGCCGCCGGCACGCAGGAAGATCGAGGCATCGCCCGTCTCGATACGCCGCTCCTCGAAACCGGCAAACAGATCAGGCAATGCACTCATGTCTTGCGCTCTCGCTCAATAGCTCGCCAGCCGATGTCCTTGCGGCAAGTGCCGCCAGGCCAGTCGATCTTGGCCACCGCCGCATAGGCGGCGCGCTGCGCCGCGCCGACCGTCTTGCCGCGCGCCGTGACGTTGAGCACCCGACCGCCAATCGCACGCAGCTGGTCGCCCTCACGGGCTGTCCCGGCGTGAAACACCTCGACACCCGGAACAGCGCGCGCCAGATCGAGCGCTCCGATCGGTGTGCCCTTGGCGTAGCTGCCGGGATAGCCCTTGGAAGCCATCACCACCGTCAGCGCGACATCATCGTGCCAGCGCAGATCGAACGTCCTGAGTACGCCGTCGGCGGTAGCCATCAGGGCCGGCAGCAGGTCCGACTTGAGGCGCATCATCAGCACCTGCGCCTCCGGGTCGCCGAAGCGCACGTTGTACTCGATCAGCTTGGGACCGTCGGCCGTGATCATTAGCCCAGCGAACAGTACGCCCTTGAACGGCGTGCCACGCGCCGCCATGCCATGCACGGTCGGCCAGATGATCTCGTCCATGCTGCGCTTGATCATATCAGGCGTCATGACCGGCGCCGGCGAATAGGCACCCATGCCGCCAGTGTTGGGGCCTTGCTCGCCGTCGAAGGCGCGCTTGTGGTCCTGGGCGGCGGCGAGGGGCAGTGCATGCGTGCCGTCGACCAAGGCGAAGAAGCTCGCCTCCTCACCGACCATGCAGTCCTCGATAACCACCTCGGCACCGGCACTGCCGAACGCACCGGCAAAGCACGCTTCGATGGCCTGCGTGGCCTGCTCGCGGGTCTCGGCGATGACGACACCCTTGCCCGCGGCAAGCCCGTCGGCCTTCACCACCACGGGCAAGGGCCGCGTGGCGAGGTAGGCGAGCGCGCTGCTCACATCCCGGCAGCGCTTGTAAGCCGCGGTCGGGATGGCGAACTCGGTGCAGAAATCCTTGGTGAACCCTTTCGAGCCCTCCAACCGCGCCGCCGCCTTGGAGGGGCCGAACACCTTGATCCTGGCTGCCGCCAGATCATCGGCGAGGCCGGCCACCAGCGGCCCCTCGGGGCCCACCACGACGAAGCCGATATCGTTGTCGATGCAGAACTGGATGATCGCCGCATGGTTATCAATGTCGATATCGGCGATTTCGGCGATCTCGGCGATGCCGGCGTTGCCGGGCGCACAGTAGATTCGGCCGAGCATCGGGCTTGCCGAAATCGCCCAGGCCAAGGCGTGCTCGCGGCCGCCGGAACCGATCAACAGTACGTTCATGGGCGCGCCCTGCAAAAGCTCTGGAAATCAGCCATCAATTGGCCTCTTTACAGCGCGTCCTCATGTATCATCTAACGGTCGATGCACAAAGCCGGGGAAAACCGTGACTGAAGCCGCCAGCGCTTCCCGCCAGAATGGCGGCGTGGGCAACAATGCGCCGGAATTTTCGGTGTCCGAGCTGTCGTCCGCCATCAAGCGGGCGCTCGAGGGCACGTTCGGCTACGTGCGCCTGCGCGGGGAGATTTCCGGCTTCCGCGGCGTGCACTCGTCCGGCCATTGCTACTTCGCGCTGAAGGACGACAGGGCCAAGATCGATGCCGTGATCTGGCGCAGCACCTTTGCCGGCCTGAGGTTCAAGCCGGCCGAGGGGCTGGAGGTGGTGGCGGTCGGGCGCATAACGTCCTACCCCGGCAAGTCGTCCTATCAGATCGTCATCGATGCGCTGGAGCCCGCCGGCGTCGGCGCGCTGATGGCGCTGCTGGAGGAGCGCAAGCGCAAGCTCGCTGCCGAGGGCCTGTTCGACGAGCAGCGCAAGAAGCGCCTACCCTATCTGCCGCGCCTCGTCGGCATCATCACCTCGCCGACAGGCGCCGTGATTCGCGACATGCTGCACGGTTTCGACGAGCGCTTTCCCACCCGCGTGCTCCTGTGGTCGGTGCGGGTGCAAGGCGAAACTTGTGCCGCCGAGGTGTCGGCGGCCATCCGCGGCTTCAATGCCCTGCGCCCCGATGGGCGCATCCCACGGCCGGACGTGCTGATCGTGGCTCGCGGTGGTGGCAGCCTGGAAGACCTGTGGGGTTTCAACGAGGAAACGGTGGTGCGGGCCGCGGCCGCGAGTGTCATCCCGCTCATCTCAGCCGTCGGCCATGAGACCGACTGGACGCTGATCGACCTCGCCGCCGATGCCCGTGCGCCGACGCCCACCAAGGCCGCCGAATGGGCCGTTCCCAAATATTCGGAGCTCGTCGAGCAGACTAGCAAGCTCGGCCTGCGCCTCGGCACCTGCATGCGCCGGGCACTCGACGGCATGCGCGCGCACTTGCGCGCTGCCGCGCGGGGCTTGCCGCGACGGGGCGACCTGCTGGCACTGCCGCGGCAGCACTACGACTCCGTCGAGCAGCGACTGGGCCGCGCCCTGCTCGCCAACACCCGCGCACACGGCGTGCGCCTGGCGCGGTGCTCGTCCCGCCTGCAGCCGCGCCTGCTGGAGTCGCGCCTGCACCGCACACGCGATCGACTGGAGGCGCTTCAGCGCCGCGCCACGTCCTCGCTGGTGCGCGCCACCGGTCCCCGCCGCGCGCGGCTGGAGCGCATCGCCGGCCGGCTCGCGCCTCAGACCCTGTCGGTGCGTCTGTCCACGTGCCAAGAACGACTGGGGATGCTAGAGAGGCGCGCTCGCCAAGCCATCATGGCGCGCATCGCGCAGCCGCGGCGTCATCTCGATGCCTGCGGCAAGCTGTTGGGGTCACTCAGCTACCACGGCGTCCTGCAACGCGGCTACGCCCTGGTGCGCGACAGCCAGGGACGTACGGTGCGCTCGACAACCGTAGTCAGCGCCGGCCAGCAACTCGATATCGAGCTGGCCGATGGCCGCATACCAGCTCAGGCCTTGCAAGGCGGCGCCGCCTCACCCAAATCGGCATCGCCCAGTGCGCCCGCGCTGTCCAAACCCAAGCCGGGCGGCGGTGGGCAGGGTTCGCTGTTCTGAGCGCTAGCGGGATGTGCACCATGTCAGCGCGTCACACTGGCGCGGTGAGCGGGCCAACGGTATGCTGCGCCGGTTTGTCGCTCCGTGCATGGGGTGTCGAGGTGGAGAGGGAATGAATCGGTTCGAAAAGCTGCTCGGCCTCAAGGGCGAGGCGAAGCTGCGCTACCTCGACGGTGAGTTCCAGGTCCTCAGCCCGGGCGACTTCGTGCGCTGCGCCGTGACCGGGGAGACCATCATGCTGCCCGATCTGCGCTATTGGAGCGTCGAGTTGCAGGAGGCCTATGCCTCCGCGGAGATCTCTTTCGAACGCCATCGCACGGTGCGCATCCGCCAGGGACGCCAATGATTTGCCAGTGATGTGCAGGGATGTGCAGGGGTCCGCGAGCGATCTGCGCGTAATCTGATCCGCACCTTCCCGACTTTGCCGGCTCTCGCCACTGGGATAGCCTTGGCCGCATGATGGCCGGCCCGAAACCTACCCCGACACCCGCCGGCGACGCGCTGCCTGATGCGCCGCGCGGCAACTGGGTCGACCGTGCCGCCCCGGCCTCGTGGAAGCCCTACCTGAAGCTCGCCCGCTTCGACCGCCCGATCGGGGCCTGGCTGCTGCTGTTTCCTTGCTGGTGGTCGCAGGTGCTGGCCGAGCACGCACTCGGCAGGACCTACCCCAATGTGTGGTACCTCGCCCTGTTCTACATCGGGGCCTTCGTCATGCGGGGCGCCGGTTGCACCTATAACGACATCGTCGACCGCGACTACGACGCCAGTGTCGCCCGCACCGCCGGCCGGCCCATTCCGTCGGGACAAGTCACACTGCGCCACGCGCAGCTGTTCCTCATCCTGCTTTGCCTGATCGGACTGGCGGTGCTGGTGCAGTTCAACTTCTTCACAGTGGTACTCGGCGCGGCCTCGCTGCTCCTCATTGCCGTCTATCCCTTCACCAAGCGTTTCACCTATTGGCCGCAGGTCATGCTGGGGCTTACCTTCAAGTGGGGCGCGCTGGTCGGCTGGGCGGCCATCAACGGCTCGCTGGCCCTGGCGCCGCTGGTGCTCTACGCCGGCTCGGTGCTGTGGACCATCGGCTACGACACCATCTACGCGCACCAGGACAAGGAGGACGACCTGATGGTCGGCCTCAAGTCGACGGCCCTGCGCTTCGGCGATCAGACCCAGCGCTGGCTGGTCGGCTTCTACGGCGGTGCGCTTGTGCTGTGGGGCTACGCCGGATTGCTGGCCGGGGCGCAGACCGGTTACTTCTTGGCGCTGGCCTTGGCGGCGGCTCAGCTTGCCTGGCAGGTGACGAGCCTCGATACGTCAGACCCAGCCAACTGCCTCGCCCGCTTCAAGTCCAATCAGCTGGTGGGTTGGGCGCTGTTTCTTGGCGTCGTGGCCGACATGGCGCGCAAGGGGCTGGCCGGCGCCTTTTGAGGCATGGCGCCGCCTGGGATGCGCATACCGCAGGCAAAAAAATCCATGCAACGCCTGCGGCTTCGGCCGGGGGCGTCACATGGATCCCGTTAACTCCTGAGCAGCCGTCTCTGTCTGCGGCCTTGTGTGACCACCTTTACATAAAAGACTTCCGATCCGCTTAAGCTGGAGAGTAAATGGTTCGTGCGCGTCTGCCGCGCCATCGGCCGCACGTGTAAAGCTCGCAGCCAGGAACATCGACCAGGAACATCGAGATGTCCGCAGCAGACGCCACCGGCCGGCCAACCAAACAGCTCCTGCACCTGGTGTTCGGCGGCGAGCTGAAATCCCTGGAAAGCGTCGAATTCGCCAACATCGAGGCGCTCGATATCATCGGCATCTATCCCAACTATGCCGAAGCCTACAAGGCCTGGAAGGCTGCGGCCCAGCGCAGCGTCGATAACGCGCATATGCGCTACTTCATCGTCCACATGCACCGCCTTCTAGACCCGGAAACCGCCAAGCCCAAGCCACGCGCTTGATGTCTCAGGCGCGGCAATTGCCCGCCTGCCCAATGGGTTGAGGGCGGGTAGCCTCGTTGCTGGCAACCTGATAGGTAGGCTGCGCGCGCAGGGCGCGGCATGCGTTAAGGATGGGGGAAGTGCTGAACACCACGAAGTCAGCCAACGGCCGGGCCGACCCAGACCGCCCGCTGCGGGGCTCGCTGCGCCGCTTCATCGACGACTGGGTGCTGCCACGCTGGCGGCAGATCGCGGTGGCGCTCGTGCTCACCAGCGCTCTGGCGGGCACCACCGGCGGCTATCCGATCATCATCAAATACGCGTTTGACACGCTCCTTAAGGGCGACCGCAGCGCCCTGCCGTGGGTCATGATGGCCATCGTCGTGGTTACCGTGACCCGCAGCCTCGTCATCTATCTGCACAACGTGGTGACGGCGCGTATCGTGGCGCGCATGATGACCGACATGCAGAAGACGGCCTTTGCACACGTCATCAACTCGGACTTCGCGCGCCTGACCCGCGAAACCACGGGCCAGATGGTATCCCGCCTGACCAACGATCTGTCCTTCATCCAGTCCGCCGCTCAATCGTCGATGTTCTCGATCGTCAAGGACGTGCTGTCGGCGATCGCCCTCGTTATCGCCATGTTCTACATTGACTGGATGCTGGCGCTGATCGTGGTCGCGATCTATCCCTTTGCAGTCCTGCCGATGGGCAGCATCGGCAAGCGCCTGCGCAAGGTGTCGCATCGCACGCAAACCCAGCTCGGCGACACCACCTCGCGGCTGACCGAAAATCTGGCCGGCTCGCGCCTCATCAAGGCGTTCCGGCTGGAGAACTATGCCATCGGCCGGCTCAACCAGAATTTCGAGGAAGTGTTCAGGCTCAAGATGAAGTCGGTGCGCACGCGTGCGCGGGCGGCGCCGGCCCTTGAAGCGCTGGCAGGCTTGGCGGTGGCCGGCATCATCGGCTTTGCCTACTGGCGCATTGTCAGCGGCGTCAGCACGGTCGGCGACTTCATGGGCTTCATTGCGGCGTTGCTCATGGTGGCGCAGCCCCTGCGCTCCATCGGCAACAGCGCTACCGCAACGATGGAGGGCCTGGCGGCCACCGATCGCTTGTATGAGCTGCTCGACGAGAAGCCGACCATCGTCGACGGTCCCGCCGCCAAACCGCTCGCCATCGCATCGGGCGAAGTCGCGTTCGACGGGGTGGGGTTCTCCTACGCCTCGGCGGCGGGATTGATGGCGGTTACGGACTTCTCGCTGACCATTCCCGGCGGCAAGACAGCGGCCCTGGTCGGCCGCTCCGGCGCCGGCAAGTCGACCGTCATCAACCTGGTGGCGCGCCTGTTCGACGTCGGCTGCGGGCGAATCTTGATCGATGGGCAGGATGTGCGGGATGTAACAGTGGCCAGCCTGCGCGATTCGATAGCCATCGTCAGCCAGGAAGTGACCCTGTTCGACGACACCATTCGCGCCAACATCGCCCTTGGGCGCATCGGTGCCAGCCAGGCGGATATCGTGGCGGCCGCCAAGGCCGCCGCCGCCCACGACTTCATCATGGCCCAGCCCAAGGGCTACGATACGGTGATCGGCGACGGCGGGCTGCGCCTGTCGGGCGGGCAGCGCCAAAGGGTAGCTCTGGCGCGCGCCATCCTCAAGGATGCGCCCATTCTACTGCTGGACGAGGCAACCAGTGCGCTCGACACTGAGTCTGAGCTGCTTGTGCAGGAGGCCCTGGCGCGCTTCACCCGCAACCGCACGTCGCTGGTCATCGCGCATCGACTGTCTACTGTACAGCGAGCGGACATCATCTGTGTGATGGATGCGGGGCGCATCATCGAGACAGGGGCGCACGCCGAGCTGATCGCGCGTGACGGGGCTTACGCGCGGCTGTGCCGCTCCCAGGCTCTGATTGGGTCGGACACCGCCTCGGCGGCTTAAGTAGGGGAGCAATTGCATGATAAGGCTGGGGGTTCTTCAATCTGCGCTT
>DASTOW010000192.1:0-11815 GCA_035762425.1 Hyphomicrobiaceae bacterium
CCCGTTCCCGAGGAGAGGATCGTCCAGAAGTGGCGCCTGCAGCCGGGCAAGATGCTGCTCATCGACCTCGAGAAGGGCCGCATCGTCTCCGACGAGGAGCTGAAGGCGGAGCTCGCCGCGAGCCACCCCTACGACCAGTGGCTGAAGCGCACGCAAATCATGGTCTCCGACCTGCCGCTGCCGAAAGGGCGCGCAGCGAAGCGGTCCAACGTCGCCCTGCTCGATCTGCAGCAGGCGTTCGGCTACACGCAGGAGAGCCTCAAGTTCCTGATGGCGCCGATGGCGCACACGGGCCAGGAAGCGGTCGGCTCGATGGGCACCGACACGCCCGTATCGGTGCTGTCCAACAAGCCGAAGCTGCTGCACACCTACTTCAAGCAGAACTTCGCGCAGGTGACGAATCCGCCGATCGACTCGATCCGCGAAGAGCTGGTGATGAGCCTCGTCTCGTTCATCGGGCCGCGGCCGAACATCCTCGATCTGGAAGGCACCGCCAAGATCAAGCGGCTGGAAGTGTATCAGCCGATCCTCACCAACGAGGACTTGGAGCGCATCCGCCAGATCGGTCTGGTGAAGGACAACCAGTTCTCGTCGGTGACGATCGACATTACCTACCCGGCCGACAAGGCTGCTGTCGGCATGTCGGCGGCCCTCGATGTGGTGTGCGCGGAGGCCGAAGAGGCCGTGCGCTCCAAGGAGTACAACATCATCATCCTGTCGGACCGCGCCACCGGTCCGGACCGCATTCCCATTCCATCGCTGCTCGCCACCTCGGCCGTGCATCATCACTTGATCCGGCAGGGTTTGCGCACATCGGTCGGCTTGGTTGTCGAGACCGGCGAGCCGCACGAGGTGCACCAGTTCGCCGTGCTGGCCGGCTATGGCGCCGAGGCGATCAACCCGTATCTGGCCTTCGATACGCTGGAGGAGATCCTTCCCGAGCTCGACGAGAAGCTGTCTCTGAAGGAGGCGCAGAAGCGGTACATCAAGGCCATCGACAAGGGCCTGTTGAAGGTGATGTCCAAGATGGGCATCTCCACCTATCAATCCTATTGCGGTGCGCAGATCTTCGACGCCGTCGGTCTCAGGTCGGCTTTTGTGAAGAAGTACTTCACCGGCACGCACACCCAGGTCGAAGGCGTCGGCCTGCGCCAGATTGCGCGCGAAACGGCCGAGCGGCATCGCCAGGCGTTCGGCGACGTGCCGGTGCTCGACAACGCGCTCGATGTGGGCGGCGAGTATGCCTACCGCTTGCGCGGCGAGGCGCACATGTGGCGTCCAGGCGTTGTGGCCGACCTGCAGCACGCGGTGCGCGGCAACCTGCCCGACAAGTATCGCTCCTACGCGCAGCAGATCAACGACCAGACCGAGCAGCTGATGACGCTGCGCGGGCTGTTCCGGCTAAAGAGCGCGGAGGAGATGGGCCGCAAGCCGGTGCCGCTCGAGGAAGTTGAGCCGGCCGCCAACATCGTCAAGCGTTTCTCAACCGGGGCGATGAGCTTCGGCTCGATCTCGCGCGAGGCGCATACCACGCTTGCCATTGCCATGAACCGCATCGGCGGCAAGTCCAACACGGGCGAGGGTGGCGAGGAGGCTGACCGCTTCAAGCCTCTGCCCAACGGCGATTCTTTGCGCTCGGCCATCAAGCAGGTGGCTTCGGGCCGGTTCGGCGTGACGGCGGAATACCTGGTCAACTCCAGCGTCATGCAGATCAAGATGGCGCAGGGCGCCAAGCCTGGCGAAGGTGGCCAGTTGCCCGGTCACAAGGTGGACGCCGTCATCGCCAAGGTGCGCCACTCCACGCCGGGCGTCGGTCTGATCTCGCCGCCGCCGCACCACGACATCTATTCGATCGAGGATCTGGCGCAGCTGATCTTTGACCTGAAGAACGTCAACCCGGTGGCCGACGTATCCGTGAAGCTGGTCTCGGAGGTCGGCGTCGGCACGGTCGCAGCCGGCGTCGCCAAGGCGCGTGCCGATCACGTCACCATCTCGGGCTTCGAGGGCGGCACCGGCGCCTCGCCGCTAACCTCGCTCAAACATGCCGGCAGTCCGTGGGAGATCGGCCTCGCGGAGACGCACCAGACGCTGGTTGCCAACCGGCTGCGCGGCCGCATCGCGGTGCAGGTCGACGGCGGTGTCCGTACCGGACGCGATGTGGTGATCGGCGCACTGCTCGGGGCTGACGAGTTCGGCTTCGCCACCGCGCCGCTGATCGCGCTCGGCTGCATCATGATGCGCAAGTGCCACCTCAACACCTGCCCGGTGGGCGTGGCCACCCAGGATCCCGTGCTGCGCGCCAGGTTCAAGGGCCAGCCCGAGCATGCCATCAACTACTTCTTCTTCGTCGCCGAGGAGGCGCGCGAGATCATGGCAGCGCTCGGCTATCGCGCCATGGACGAGATGATCGGCCAGTCGCAGTGCCTCGACACGCAGCGTGCGGTCGGCCACTGGAAGGCGCGCGGGCTCGACTTCGAGAAGCTGTTCTTCAAGCCGGAGGTGCCCGACGACGTCGCCGTTTACAATTGCGAGCGGCAGGAGCATGGGCTCGACAAGGTGCTGGACAACAAGCTGATCGAGCTGGCCAAGCCCGCGCTCGACAAGAAGGAGCGGGTCAAGCACGAGTTGGCGATCTGCAACCGCGATCGCGCCGCAGGTGCCATGTTGTCCGGCGAGGTGGCCAAGCGGTACGGCCACGCCGGCTTGGCGGAGGACACGATCTGGCTGTCGCTCAAGGGCACGGCGGGGCAGAGCTTCGGCGCCTGGCTGGCGCACGGCGTGACCCTCGACCTGGTCGGCGAGGGCAACGACTACGTCGGCAAGGGTCTCTCGGGCGGCAAGCTGATCGTGCGGCCCGACCCCCGGTCCGGCATCGTGCCGGAGGAGAGCATCATCGTCGGCAATACGGTGCTGTACGGCGCCATTTCCGGCGAGTGCTACTTCCGCGGTGTGGCTGGCGAGCGCTTTGCGGTGCGCAATTCCGGTGCGGCCTGCGTCGTGGAAGGCACCGGCGACCACGGCTGCGAGTACATGACGGGTGGCGTGGTTGTGGTGATCGGACCGACGGGCCGCAACTTCGCGGCTGGCATGTCGGGCGGCATTGCCTACGTGCTGGATGAGGACGGCACCTTCGAGCGGCGCTGCAACCTGTCGATGATCGACCTCGAGCCCGTCGAGGCCGAGGAAGAGGTGATGCGCAAGCTTTCCAACCAGGGCGGCGATCTGGAGAGTCATGGCCTGGTCGACGTCATGGGCGACATGACCAAGCAGGATGCCGAGCGTCTGCACCAGCTGATCGCCCGTCACGCGCACTACACCAACTCGGCCAAGGCCAAGGCCATTCTTGATGACTGGGCGAACTACCTGCCCAAGTTCAAGAAGGTGATGCCGGTCGAGTATCGGCGCGCGCTGGCCGAGATGAGCAAGCATCAGGCGGTCGACGGCACCGGCCTCGAGGTGCTGGAGATCGGCCTGCCAGCCGCGGCCAAAGGCTAACTGTCATGCCGGGCCTCGGCCCGGCATCCAGCCATCAGCATGGCAGCGATCGGATAGGTGGATACCGGGGACAAGCCCCGGTATGACAGGGACAGGGCCGGACAGCCGGCACGTGGGCGACGATGGGCAAGATCACTGGCTTCATGGAGTTCGACCGCCACGACCGCGGCTACAAGCCGACGGCCGAGCGCGTCAAGCATTGGCACGAATTCGTTGTGCCGCTGCCGGCCGCCGAGGTGAAGACCCAGGCCGCGCGCTGCATGGATTGCGGCATCCCCTATTGTCACAACGGCTGCCCGGTCAACAACCAGATCCCGGACTGGAACGACCTCGTCTATCGCGGCCACTGGGAAACGGCGGCGCGCAATCTACACTCGACCAACAATTTCCCCGAGATCACGGGACGGGTGTGCCCGGCGCCGTGCGAAGCCGCCTGCACGCTCAACATCGATGACAAGCCGGTCACCATCAAGACCATCGAGTGCGCCATCGCCGACAAGGCCTTCGAGGAAGGTTGGATCGCCCCGGAGGTGCCGGACAACAAGACCGGCAAGAAGGTGGCCATCGTCGGCTCCGGACCTGCCGGCCTGGCTGCGGCGCAACAATTGGCGCGCGCCGGGCACGAGGTGCACGTCTACGAGAAGAGCGCCAAGCCCGGCGGCTTGCTGGTCTATGGCATCCCTGACTTCAAGATGGAGAAGCCCATCGTCGAGCGGCGCGTAAAGCAGATGGAAGCGGAAGGCGTCGTCTTTCACTGCAACGTGCACGTCGGCAAGAGCGTGTCGATGAAGGAGCTGGACGCAGGGCACGACGCGGTTCTGCTCGCCGGCGGCTCAGAAAGGCCGTTCGACTTTTTCGCGGCTTCGCCGGGGCGCGACCTCGAAGGGCTGTATTTCGCCATGCACTTCCTGCCGCAGCAGAACCGGCGTGTGTCGGGCGAGCCGCAGGGAACTGAGCAGCAGGTCACGGCCAAGGACAAGCACGTGGTGGTGATCGGCGGCGGCGACACCGGCAGCGACTGTATCGGCACGTCATTCCGGCAGGGCGCCAAGTCCGTCACCCAGCTTGAGATTATGCCGATGCCGCCCGAGAAGGAGAACAAGGCACTCTCCTGGCCGCACTGGCCGTTGAAACTGCGCGTCTCCACCAGCCAGGCTGAGGGCGCAAAGGTCGAGTATGCGATCTCCACGACTGGCTTTGCGGGCAGCAACGGGAAGGTGGAGAAGCTGCTCTACACGCGCGTCGACAAGAGCCTAAAGCCGGTGCCGGGCAGCGCAGGCGAGATGCCGGCCGACCTCGTGCTGTTCGCCATGGGCTTCGCGGGGCCGATCGAGGACGACCTCATAAAGGAGATGGAGCTGCCGGTGGTGCCGCGCGGCCGCTTCAAGGGCCTCGATGCCAACGAGCGCGACTATCGTGTGCGTCCGCACAAGAAGGTGTTTGCCGCTGGCGACATTCGCCGCGGACAGTCGCTGGTGGTGTGGGCGATCCGCGAAGGCCGGCAGGCCGCGCATGCCATCGACCGCTTCCTGATGGGCCGGACCGACCTGCCGCGCTAGATCGGCACACTTGTCCACAGCCTAGGCAACTCGTCCACAAAAGCGGGCCCTGCCTTCTTTACGCCGCCAGCCGACTCAGGCGAGACCGCACCTTGCGGGTTGGTTGCGGAGGGCTGTCATGCTCGGCTGTTTCCTGATCTTGGCTTCGATCGGTGCCGGTTTTGCTCAGGCACCGTGGTGGTTCTGGCTGGTGGGCGGCATGGCGCTGGCCTTCCTTAGCCTTACCGATCCGAACAAGCGCCGTGCCATCTATGGCCCGTTCGGCTACTCGGGGACCTTGGCATTGAGTGCGGTCGTCAGCCTGGCAACGGGGTGCCTGGCATCGGCAAGCGCCTTCGCGATGGGCCGCATCATCTGGTGGACTTTGCCTACCTAATCAGCGCGCAGCCCTTGGCTCAGGCCTTTTTCTCCCACCGTCCTTCGCTCGACTGCTGCCAATAGGTGACCTCGCACCCAGCAGCCTTGGCCGCTTTCCAATGCGCGCGCGCCTTGGCCACCGCAGCCGCATCGCGACCATCGAACAGGTAGACGACGCGATCGTAGCTGGACAACTCGGAGGTTTCGGCTCCGTCGACCAGAAAGCGCACACCTGCTGCGTTCGGATTGTCCTCGTTGCTGGTCAGGTAGATTGGCTGCGCGGCGCTGTTGCCGTCGCGGCGAGTGCCATGCGGCAGGAAGCTTTCCTCGCGATAGGTCCACAGCAGTGTGTCGAGGGCCTCGACCCGTTCCTCCGAGCCCGCCTGCACCACGGCGCGCCAGCCGCGCTCGAGCGTGCGCTCGACGAGGTTCGGCAGGACGCGCTCCAGCGGCTGGTGCTCCAGGTGATAGAACAGGACTTCCGTCATGCGCCCTCGCCATTGCCTTGCCCTTGCTCCCATGTCCGCGAGCCGTTGGGTGGAGTCAAGCGCGTGGAACTGCGTGGGGTGTTGAGCGTTGCGCCCACGATCACGGTTGCAGCCAAGGAGTGTGTTATGCCCCGAGGATCGAAAGAAAAATACACCGCCAAGCAGAAGCGCAAGGCCAGACACATCGAGGACGGCTACGAGGATCGCGGCATTCGGCCTAAAGAGGCCGCGCGCCGGGCCTGGGCGACCGTCAACAAGGAAAGCGGCGGCGGCAAGAAGAGCGGGTCGGGCCGGGGCAAGCCAGAGAACAGATCCGCCGCACGCAAGGGCGGGCGCCTCGGAGGCCGAGCCGCTGCACGGCGCCCGGCAGCTGCACGTTCAGCCTCGGCGCGCAAGGCGGCAGCCACACGCAGGCGGCGCGCATCGCACTGACGAATGTTAGATCAGAACAGCGAGAGGCGGAGCCGCAGGCTCCGCCTCTCTTTTCTTGTTGGATCAAAGCTACCGAGATTACTTCTTGGGCTCCGCGCCGCGCATCTCCTCGAGCTTGCGGCTCGCCTTCTCCTTGAGCTCGCTTGCTGTGTCGAGCGCCTTCTGGCCCATGTCGGCGGCCTGCTCCTTGGCCCGCATGTACGTGGTCTTCTCGGTCGCACGGAAGTCGGGCGCACTATGCAACCGCTCGCGCGATAGGGCTGCCTTGATCACGCGCTTGCCGTTGGCATCGGCTGTGATGTCGAGCGCGGCGTAGGGAATGGCGACGCCCTTCTCGCCGATGCCGAGAAAGCCACCGACG
Source organism: Hyphomicrobiaceae bacterium (assembly GCA_035762425.1). Taxonomy (GTDB): domain Bacteria; phylum Pseudomonadota; class Alphaproteobacteria; order Rhizobiales; family Hyphomicrobiaceae; genus AWTP1-13. The sequence continues at coordinate 6,693 of DASTOW010000192.1, forward strand.
CCGATCACGACGTTGGCGATCTTGCCGCTCTTGTCGAACAGCAGGTCGTTGATGTCGCCGATCACCTCGCCAGCGTCATTGCTGACGGCCTGGCCGATGAACTGACTGGCAAGCCACTGGTCGGCTGGCTGCACCGTAACAAAAGCTTCCGGTTTCGCAGTCTGCGCCAGGCCAGCAACGGGAGCCAGCAGCAGGGTCGCCGCCAAGGCCGCGGCCAAAGAGGCCTTCATGTTTGATCTCCTGTTAGATCTGTCGACGGATCATACTCAACCGCGTCTCACCACGCCGGCCACCAGCGACACCAGGAACAGAATGATGAAGACCCAGAACAGCAGGCGCGCGCCCTCCATGGCCACGCCAGCTACGCCACCGAAACCAACGGCCGCCGCGATCAGGGCGACGACCAGGAACACAAGCGCATAGTGCAGAAGATTTCCCATGACTGTCTCCTTGGCCGGCGCGCGCGACTGGCGTCGTGTCGGCTGTGTGTGATTGTCCAAGCGTAAACGTCACCTGGAAAACGCCGCGCCGGGCTCGGGAGTTCCCGGGACCGGCGCGAGCATGCCGAGATTGCTTGTGCTGCGTGCGCAGGCGAGCCCGCGCCACCTGATCAAAAGATCAGATAGAGCAGGATGATCACGGAGAGCGGCACTCCGAGCAGCCAGAGAATAAGGGCGGGCATGTTCATCTCCTTGCGATGCGCGTTGCGCTTGCGATCGAGCTAGCACAGCAACGCGACGCTCGGACAAGCAGTTCCGCTCACGCAAGCCGCGTGCATGCGGTCCGTCGTTGGATGTTAAGCCTTCAGGTACGCACGGCCAGGCGATAGCGGTGCTCGGTCAACCCATACGTCCATGCCACGCCCTCGCGTGCGGAGCGCACCGTGGCCGGTACCTGCAGGAAGTAGTGCCTGAACGTGCCGTCGGGCTCGGGCGAGCCGTTCACCACCTCGACGGCGGCCCACGCCTCCCAGCGCCAGCGCTGCCGCCACAGCACGCCGGTTTCGTCTTGCGACACGCGACAGGCGCCGCCGTCGGCGATGAAGCGTGCGGGCGTCAGGATCTCGATCATGCAGCGCCGCACCTGCGGGTCGATGGCCGTGCCGATGTTGCGCACATTGATCAGCTCGGGGCGCCGGATGATCCAGGCGGGCACGATAACGCCCTTCCAAGCATAGGCCGACCAGCCGTCGCGATAGCTGAGCGCAGCGCCGTTGGCGCAATGCAGGCGCGTGTTGGCGTCGAGCTCCAGGCGCTCGGGTCGCTCGGACAACCAGCAGGCATCTTCATGCGGAATAATCCAGGACGCGTTCTTGGCAATCTGCCACAGCCCAGCCAGCGCGCGTGTGTGCGGACGCAGGCCGCCCACGTCGTGCAGGTACTGTAGAGCCCCCAGGATCGGAGCGGAGTGGAAACCGAAGCTGGCGGTGGCAAAGGTCTGTGACCGACGCAGCGACGTCAGCTTGGCGAGGCTGAACAAGCGCGTGCGCAAGCGCGGCCGCACCCGCTCGCAGGCGCGCAGCACCGCATCCTCGATGCTGGCGCTATAGGCAGGCAGCCGGGTGAGCCTCGGCTCCTCCATCAGCGCGGTGCGTACCGAAAGGCTGACCGCGCGATCGACTGCCGCCTCGGCGCGTCGCCGCACCATGTCGACGACCAGATGGCGCACGCTGTCGCCGGCCGCAGAGAACCGCGACCATTTGTGGGCAATCTCGTAAGGGCTTTCACCCCATATGACGTGTCGGGGCGGTGCAAGGCCGGCGACGGCGTAGGCCCTGCGCACTCCCTCCTCGGCTTCGTCCCGATCGACGCGAGCGGTGGTTTGCCGGATGCGGGCCCATCGCTCGCCGTATTCCGCAAGCCCCGCCCGCTGCACGTCCGTGAGGCTGGCGATCTCAATCAGAGACAAGCGTCGCGTCCTTGGGCTCCAGCTCGCGCTGACGGCGGACGCGGTAGGTGCCCTCGGCCAGCATGATGGGGGCATGCTCCTGATGCTGAATGACGGCCGAGCCTTCCACCTTCACGTGACCCACGTAGAGGCCGGAAGGAATATCGCGCGCCAGGCTATCCTCGCGGAACATGGTCACGCGATCGAAGATGGCGTGACGGTGTCCCGTAAGCTCGCCCTCGGCCAGCACGGTGGCGCCCGTCTGATCTGCAGCAATGACGGTACCGGACGGCTGAATGTCGTCGACCCGCTCGATGAGCAGGTCGCCCTGCGCAAACATCTCGTTCATGGGAGGACTCCTCGTTCCGCATGCAGTTGAGCTCGCTTGATAAAAAGCAATCGTGGCACAACTAGTTCCACACGCAACCGGAGCACGAGATTGTGAACGAAGCGTTGCTGCGCTCGCTTCGCAGTGCGGCTTGCCCCTGCGCCTGCACAGTCTCGGATCGGAACACACAGTGCGTGCACGCGTTGCTTCGTCGAGAACGCGCGGCGCGCAGCGCAGGGCTGCGGCAGGCGACGCAGTAACAGGGAGTGCATGCAAATGAACAGGAAGTTGATTACGGCGGCAGCCGGGGTGCTGCTGCTTGGTGCCGGCGCCGCCGGTCTGGCCCAGGCGCAGGATGGAGATCAGCGCGGGCGCGGCGGTGGGGGTGGCGGAGGCGCCGGCCGCGAGGCTCCGCGTGCCGCCCCCGAGCGAGCGGCGCCCCGCGTGGAACGCAGTCAGCCCAGGGTGGAGCGCAGTCAGCCCAGGGTAGAGCGCAGTCAGCCGCGCGTGGAGCGGCGGGCCGTCGAGCGTCCGCAGCGTGAGCAACCGCGGCGGGTCGAGCGTCAGCGCGAGCGCAACACCGAGCAGGCCGAGCGGCGTCAGCGCGTCCAGCAGCAGCAAGTGGAGCGCCGCGAGCGCCAACAACAGCAGCAGGTCGAGCGGCGTCAGCGTGAGCAGACCCAGCGCGCGGAACGCGACCAGCGCGACCAGCGGCAACGGGCGGAGCGCCAGCAGCGTGAGCAGCGGCAGGCCGCAGAGCGCCAGCAGCGCCAACAGACGCAGGCGCAGGAGAAGGGCCGGCGGGAAGGCAAGCAGGCTGGTTCGCCCGAGCGGGCAGGGCCGCAGCAGGTCAACCGCATCCAGGCCAGCGACGAGCAGCGCAAAGGCGTGCGTGATCGCATTTTCCGCGAGCGCCGTGTCGACCGTGTCAGGGCGCGCGATTTCCGCGCCAAGGTGGTGGTCGGCACCTATATCGAGAGCCGCCATCGTCGCCACTTGCATCGCCTGACGCCGGCCATCCTGGCCTTCGCGCCGATCTACGCCGGCTACAGCTATCTGGTGGTGGATGACGAGATCTGCATCGTTGATCCGGCCACCTACTACGTGGTCGACGTGATCCCGTCGTCGGTGGAGTACGCGGCAGGCTCGTCGCGGCCGCAGCTGACATTGTCGGCCGAGGAGATGGCGTTCATCTATGCCAGCGTGCCGAAGGATCGGCCGGTTGACGTGCGCGTTCGCCTGGCGCTTGGCGCCGAGGTTCCGAACCGCGTCGATCTTGAGCCGTTCCCGGGTGGCGTCATCGACCGCGTGCCTCAGGTTGAGAGCTATCGTTTCATCGTGGTCGAGGACGACGTGGTGATTGTCGATCCGCGCGATCGTGCCGTGGCTCTCGTCATCACCGAATAAGCACAGCCCACGCTCAATCGCGTGATTGTGAAATGGCCGGCTGGAACGTCGCGAAGTGCGCGGCGTTCCAGCCTTTTTGCATTCACCAATTGCCAAGCCTTCGCTGCACTGCAGCGAGAATCTTCATCGCCTTGATTGACGAGGCGATTTTGCCCTCTTAACCTCCAATTAAACCTGCGCGGGGGGACTTGGCCCGCAAACTGCAGGTACGGGGAAACTGGCCAAAACGGCCGCGCTTGATTGGGGGATCTCTTGCGAATTTCGGTATTGGGCCTAATCGCTGGCCTCGCTATTGGCGCAGCTGCAGGGGTGGCGGTCGCCGGGGAAGCTTCGAACTTCAAGATCCTCAAGCTTGAGGGCAACAGTGTCCGTTGGCAGAAAAACGGCGCTGGTTTCGAGGCGCCAATCGTGACCTACAGCCTGATGTCCGGCACGGCAGAGTTTCCGGGCGCCCGCAACTGCCGCAAGATGACGAGCCTTGATGGGCTCACCGCCTCTTCGCAGGTCGCCATGAGCGCGCTGCGGGACGAGATTTCCGCAGCCTTCGCCATGTGGGAATCGGTGGCCGGCATCAGCTTCCGCGAGGCGACGGATCCGGCCAAGGCCGATATCCTGATTGGTGCCCAGGTGGAGCCCGACGGCTGGGCGTTCGCCGACGTCTTCTACAACACGCATGCGGCGAGCGAGGTGAAGCCGATCTCACGTTCGCTGGTCTGCCTCAACCCGGCCAAGCGCTGGAAGGTGGGCTTCGACGGCGACTTGAAGATATACGATCTGCGCTACACCATCGCGCACGAGATCGGCCACGCCATCGGCCTCGATCATCCGAGCAGCGCCGGCACCATCATGGGCTACCGCTACGAGGAGCGCTTCCGCGATCTACAGCCCGGCGACGTGCAGGGTGCGATAGCGCTGTATGGCCGGCGTGCGACGACCGACGTGGAACTGGCCACCGATCATGAGTCGGTGCAGGATCCGGCGCGTGCAACTGGCGCCCGCCCGCTGTCGCGCGCGCTTGGAACTCGCGTGCCCTAGTCACGTTTTCCTTGAGCTTGAACACAACAGCTCAGGGAGACTTTGACATGGGCCGCGGCCTTATTCTTTGGCTGGTTGGGATTCCACTGCCGGTCATCTTGATCCTCTACTTCCTGGGCTATCTGCACGGATAGTCGCCGCACCGGAAACGAGCGGCGGCTGCATCGACACGAATGTCGGTGCAGCCGTCGGCGTTTGCAGCGGGGATCACCGTGGTCCAGGCGAGAACGCCGGCATCCAAGGTGTAGAGGATGACCGAGAGGATGATCCCTCCCGCGCAGACGTGCCGCGCCCGCAAAGGCGTGCGCGCCGAGGGTATCGAGAGCATCGCCCACGTTTGCAAAAGCGTAAGCGTCCAAGGCCCTGCGGCCGGGACTGCGGGAGGCTCGCGGCTGATCGCTTGCCGCGAGCCCCTTTGCATTGCCTAGGCGGTCGCCATGCGCGGCTGCTCGGGACGGCCGCGGAT
>DASTOW010000193.1:0-3762 GCA_035762425.1 Hyphomicrobiaceae bacterium
CGCCAAGGAGTAAATGAACCATGTCCGCCTCCAAGCTCACCTCCCTCAAGAAGTCTGCCCTCGTGCTGGGCGCCGCCGTCATCGCCATGACCGGCGTGTTCGCTGCACCTGCTCACGCCAAGAAGCCCCACGTTCATATTCATCTCGGTGTCCCGCTCGGTGTCGGCGGCGCATACGGCTACTACGGCTACGGATATGGCTACGGCCCCTCGTGTTACTGGCTGAAAAAGAAGGCCATCCACACCGGCAGCGCCTACTGGTGGAAGAAGTACCAGCAGTGCAAATACGGGTGAGCTAGCTAGCCGGCGCGAGGATTGGCTCCCCTCGGCATCCATGACAATCCTTTCGCTGGTCGCCCCGTTGCCGCGTTTCCCGTCGCGGCAGCGGGGCACATGCGTTGTCGGCGCGTGACGGCAAGCGCCTGTTCTGACACTGTGTGTACTGAGGGAAGCGCCGCGCGCGGCGGCGGGCAGATCTGCCGTACTGCACATTGCTCGTTGAACCATTTCGCCTCATGCCGCGACGAAGCCTCCAAAGGCGCGCTCGACCATTCGGTCAAAGCGCATTTCGCCCGGAGGAGTCTGCCATGCAGGAACACAGCTTCAGGCAATACGAGCTACACCGCCAGAACGGGACCACACAACCATCAGGTCGACGCGCGGTTGTGCCCACCGCTGCACGGTCGCCACTCGCGGGCACGCACAATTTTGCGTTCCTGGGCACAGCCATCCTGTTCGCTTTCCTTCTGACGGTCCTGTGGGCGACCGCAGCCAAGGCCCAGGATCAACGCATCCTCATGCCCGGCGACGCCGTCGTCACGGGCTTTGCCGGCATCAAGGCACCCGATGCACCGATTGCGCCGGGCACCGACCCGCTCGATATGTTCCACATCGATCTCGATGGACCGTCCGCACAGGTCTTCCAGCTCGGCGCGGCAGGTGCGCCCGCCCGAGGCCAGATCATCCAGGCAAACGCGCCCTTCAAGCTGCGCGCGCGCGATGCAGGCCAGGTATTCGCGATTGCTCTCGACGACGCCCTGCCCCCGAACATCTACGTCGGGCAGACGGCGGCGTTCGGCCTCAACATTGTCGGCGCCGATGCCAACGGCGACGGCCGTCCCGATCGCCTGAAGAAGGGCCAGCCCGACGCACGGTGGATGGCCGGCCAGTTCGGCACCGACAAGGGCGGCGGGCCTGGCAGCATCTATCGTATCGACGGTCGCACCGGCGCGGTCTCCCTGTTCGCGACGATCCCCGGCACCAGTGGCGCCGGTCTCGGCGCCATCGTGTTTGACCGGACCACCCGGCAATTCCTCGTGTCCGACCTCGACAATGGCCTGATCCACCGTCTCGACGCCAACGGCGCGGTGATGGACAGCTTCGACCACGGCACCGCCGGGCGCACAGCAACGGGCCTCGACCCGATTGCCGACGACGGCCGTCAGATCGACATCAAGAGCTCCGCCTTCGACGTGGAGGAGCCCGACACCTGGGGCTTCACGCAGCCCGAGCGGCGCGTATCGGGCATGGCCATCCTGCTCGGCCGCCTCTACTACGCGGTTGCAGACGAGATCTGGTCGATCGGTATCGGCGCTGACGGTCGCCTGGCCGGCGACGCGCGCCTCGAAGTGCAGGTCGCGAATGCGCCGATCGACAGCGCCATCACCAAGATCGCATTCGACGGCGAGGGCCGCATGTACCTGGCCCAGCGCGGCGCGCAGCGAGGCAGCTACGACTATTCCGTGTTTGCCGAGCCGCTGCGCTCCTCGGTGCTGCGCTACCAGCGCGACCCGGCCTCTCCGTCCGACTGGGCGGCGATGGCCGAGCAGTACGCCATCGGCCTGCCGCCTGACTTCCGCAACGGCTCGGGCGGCGTCGCGCTCGGCTATGGACACGACGAAAGCGGCTCCATCCGCCGCGGCGCGTGCAATCGCACGCTCTGGTCGACCGGCGACAACCTGCGCAACAGCCCGTCCTATGCAAGCCAGCTCAACGACGAAGGCCCGCTCGATGTGCACGGCCTGCAGGGCAACGACGTGTCCCTGGTGCGGCCCAAGAACGAGCCGCCGCTCAACAGCTATTTCGTCGACTACGACGGCCAGTTCGGCGACAGCGAGAAGGCCGGCCACGTCGGCGACGTCGAGATCTGGCAGCCCTGCCACAGCTCCTATGGCCTTGGTCAGCTGACGCCTGGATATTGGCCGGATGGCGAGTGGCCAGGCTTCTGGCTTCCCCCGACCGGCACGCTTGCGACCAACCTGCGTCTGGAGAAGAAGGCGATCGCCTGCTGGCCGATCGGCGGCGGCAAGCATCGCTGCGGCTTCAGCATCAAGCTCATCAATACGGGCCCTGGCCTCTATCACGACCACATCCAGGTCCGGGACATGATCCCCGCCGGCACGACGGCGACCTTCTCGAGCCCGAAGTTCGACGCCTGCCCGGGCGGGCCGCCCAATCATACGTGCACGACGCTGGCGCCGGTGCACCTGCTGCCGTGGGAACAGGTGACCATTCCGGTGCGCGTGGATGTTCCCCACAATCTGGCCAAGCAGCTCGACTGCAAGGTCAAGAACCGGGCGCTGATCCTGCACGCCCCTTCGCCCAGCGAGCAGAATACCGACCCGAGTGACGACGATGATACCGCCACGGCCCACTTGCCGGCCCACCTGTGCAAGGATCCGCCGAAGGAGAAGAACAACCTGAGGATCACCAAGCAGCCGCTGTCGTGCTTCAAGACGGTCGGCAACAAGATCCGCTGCGGCTACCACGTTCGCGTCTGGAACATGGGCCCCGGCGACTACAACGACACGATCACCGTCAGCGAGACCATCCCTGCCGGCGCGACGCCCATCTTCTCAGGCCCCGCACCGCTCGGCTGGAACTGCGTCGGCGGCAATCCCTACGCCTGCAACAGCAATCCGGTCTCGCTGAGCCCGGGCCAGAATGCCCTGCTGGTCGTACGCCTCGATATCACGCAGGCACAGGCCAAGGCCATGGGCTGCCAGGTGCGCAACACGGCGAGCATCACGCACGCACCGGGTGGCAGCGACCACAACACCAACCCGGGCGACGACAGCGCCGTCGCGATCGCCAACGTGCCGGCCAACCTCTGCGATCCGCCGGCCGAAAAGACCAACCTGAAGATCACGAAGCTTCCGCTCGGATGCTTCAAGATCGCCGGCAACAAGATCCGTTGCGGATATCACATCCGGGTCCGCAACACCGGCCCTGGCGACTACAACGACAACATCAAGTTCACCGACCAGGTGCCGCCTGGCACGACGGCGACCTTCTCGAGCGCCAAGTTCGACGCCTGCCCCGGCGGGCCGCCGACCTACACCTGCACCACGACTGCGCCGGTGTCGCTCAACTCCGGCCAGAGCGTGCTGGTGGTTGCCCGGGTCGACATGCCGGTCAACGTCGCCAAGCAGATGGACTGCAAGGTCCGCAACCGCGTGCACATCACCTACGCACCGATCGGCAACAAGAACACCGATGCAAGCGATGAGCATGCCTCGGTGGTGGCGACCGTTCCGGCCGAGATCTGCGACCAACAGCAACCGGCCAACCTGAAGGTCACCAAGGTAGCCAACCCGCAGTTGTGCACGAAGGTGGCCCAGGGCTGGCGGTGCGGCTACGACATCACCGTCGAGAACACCGGCCCCGGCGTCTACCAGGATTGGATCGAGCTGAAGGAGACCCTGCCGGCCGAGCCCGTCACGGCCAGCTGGAACCTCGGCTGGAACTGCCAGGGCACCGGCGG
>DASTOW010000194.1:0-9857 GCA_035762425.1 Hyphomicrobiaceae bacterium
AGGCCAACCTGCAAGCGCCGTGGCTGGGCCTGGCCGCGTTCGTGTCGATCGCCGGCCTGCTCAGCCTGCTCATCTTCGTCGGCGAGGGCGTGCGCGATGCGCTCGACCCGCGCAAGACGTTCAAATGAGGGCGCCGATGGCTTCCACGCCCTCCCTGGTGCAAGTTCGCAACCTGTCGGTGCGGTTCACCGCCGGTGACACCTTCAGCGACGCCGTGAAAGGCGTGTCGTTCACGATCGGCAAGGGCGAGACGGTGGCACTGGTCGGCGAGTCCGGCTCCGGCAAGACGGTCTCGGCGCTGTCGATCCTGCGCCTGCTGCCCTATCCGGCGGCGTCCAACCCGACCGGTGAGATCTTCTTCGACGGCAAGGACCTGCTGAAGGCGCCGCCGTCGCAGATCCGCGACATTCGCGGCAAGCGCATCTCCATCATCTTCCAGGAGCCTATGACCTCGCTCAACCCGCTGCACAGCATCGAGAAGCAGGTCGGCGAGATCATGAAGGTGCACCACGGCCTCGGCGACCAGAACGTGCGCGAGCGCGTGCTCGATCTGCTGCGCAAGGTAGGCCTCAACGAGCCCGAGAAGCGGCTCGGTGCTTATCCGCATCAGCTGTCCGGCGGCCAGCGCCAGCGCGTGATGATCGCCATGGCGCTGGCCAACGAGCCCGACCTGCTGATCGCCGACGAGCCGACGACGGCGCTCGACGTCACCATTCAGGCGCAGATCATCGAGCTGCTGCAGAAGCTGCAGCGCGAGCTGCACATGGCCATGCTGTGGATCACGCACGACCTCGGCATCGTGCGCAAGACGGCCGACCGTGTGTACGTGATGAGCAAGGGCGAGGTGGTCGAGGAGGGCAAAACGCGCGACGTGTTCGAGCGGCCGCAGCATCCCTATACGCGCCATCTGCTGTCGGCAGAACCTAAGGGCCGGCCTCCGCACGCATCCGCTGCGGCGCCAGTCGTGCTGGAGACCGACGATCTCAAGGTGTGGTTCCCCATCAAGCGCGGGCTGCTGCGCCGCACGGTGGACCACATCAAGGCGGTGGATGGTGTCACGCTCAAGGTGCGCGCTGGCGACACGCTGGGTGTGGTGGGCGAATCCGGGTCGGGCAAGACTACGCTCGGTCTCGCGTTGCTACGGCTGGTGTCGTCGCAGGGGCCGATCGCCTATGTCGGCAAGCGCATCGACGGCTTCGATTCTACGCGTATGCGGCCGCTGCGCAAGGAGATGCAGGTGGTGTTCCAGGATCCGTATGGGTCCCTGTCGCCGCGCCTGTCGGTCGGCCAGATCATCGAGGAAGGCCTGCTGATCCAGAGTCCCGGCATGGCCTACGAGGAGCGGCGCCGCCGTGTCGGGGCGGCGCTGAAGGAAGTCGGGCTCGACCCCAACGCGCAGGACCGCTACGCGCACGAGTTCTCCGGCGGGCAGCGGCAGCGCATCGCCATCGCCCGCGCCATGGTGCTGGAGCCGAAGTTCGTGCTGCTCGATGAGCCGACCAGTGCGCTTGACATGTCGGTGCAGGCGCAAATCGTCGACCTGCTGCGCGACCTGCAGAAGAAGCACGACCTCGCCTATCTGTTCATCAGCCACGACCTCAAGGTGGTGCGGGCGCTCAGCAACTACGTGGTGGTGCTGAAGAACGGCAAGGTGGTCGAGGAGGGGCCGTCGGATGAGGTGTTCGCCAGTCCCAAGGCCGCCTACACCAAGGCGCTGCTGGCGGCCGCCTTCGACCTCAAGGTTGCCGAGCGGGCCGTGCTGGCGACCTGAGCAAGCGTCGGACCGAGGGCCGGTCGCCGCTGCTCGCCGCAACGACAGGGCAGAACAATGCACGGCACGGCTTGCACCAAACCGTGCAAGTCGGGCTATGCTGTTGGACCCGGAGTCTCTGACCCACGAGGCGGTCCGATGCAGCTAAACGCCTTTTTCCCGACGCGGGACATCGGCACCGATCCCGCCAAGATCCGCGACTGGGCACAGGCGGCCCAGGACCTGGGCTATGCCTCAATCGAGGTGCCCGACCACGTGGTTGGAGCCACGGCGCGCGACGGGTGGACGCCGCTCTATGACCAGACGAACGCGTTCCACGAAACCTTCGTGACCCTCGGCTTCCTGGCGGCCGTGACCGACAGGATCAAGCTCTCCAGCGGTATCTTGATCTCGCCGCAGCGCCAGACCGCCTTGATCGCCAAGCAGGCGGCGGAGGTCGACGTGTTGTGCGGCGGTCGCTTCAGGCTCGGCATCGGCGTGGGCTGGAACCACGTCGAGTACGAGGCGCTGGGCATGGACTGGAAGACGCGGGGCGCGCGCCAGGCCGAGCAGGTCGAGGTGTTACGCCGCCTGTGGTGCGAGGATTTGCTCAGCTTCAAGGGGCGCTTTCACGACCTGCGCGAGGTCAACATCCTGCCGCGGCCCGTGCAGCAGCCCATTCCGATCTGGTTCGGCGGTAGCTCGGACGCGGTGGTGGCGCGCGCGGCCAAGCTGGGCGACGGCTGGATGCCGATCGCGGCGCCGGACGCGGCAATGCAGCAGAAGCTTGGCTCGTTGCGCGAACAGCTGAAGTCGCACGGGCGCGATCCGTCCAAGTTCGGGCTCGAGGGCTGGCTGCGCATGCGCGACAGCGATCCGCAGCAGTGGGGTGCCGCCGCCGAGGGTTGGCGCAAACTGGGTGCCGACATGGTGATGCTGTACCCGATGTACGACATCAAGACGGTCGACGGGCAGATCGAGCAGCTGCGCCGGTTCAAGGAAGTCGCGGGTGGATAGGGGCGCGGCGTCTGCCGCACCCATGTCTGGCCGATGATGAGATACGTGGCCCTCCTGCGCGCCATCAACGTCGGCGGCACCGGCAAGCTGCCGATGGCGGATTTGCGCACCATTTGCGAAGCGGCCGCCTTTGCGCGCGTCGAGACGTACATCGCCAGCGGCAATGTGCTGTTGGAGAGCCAGGCCGCCGCCTCGAAGGTGAAGGCTGAGCTGGAGGCGCGCTTGCTGGCCCATGTGGGCAAGCCGATCGATGTGCTCGTCCGCACGGCCGCCGAGATGGCGGCGGTGCTGAAGGCCAATCCGTTTGACAAGGCCGAGGCAAAGCACACCTATGCGATCTTCCTCGATAAGCCGCCGCCGTCCGAAGCGCTGCAACGGGTCACTGGGCAGCAGGATGAGGAGCTGTGTCTCGGCACGCGCGAGATCTTCGTGCACTACCCGACCGGCATGGGCCGCTCCAAGCTGCGCATCCCAGCGGCCAAGACGGGCACGGCACGCAACATGAACACGGTTGCCAAGCTGGCGGAGCTGGCGTCGAAGTCTTGAAACGGCGGCGCGTTGATGCGAGACCGGGGTTGATCGACAACCAGCGGAAGAACACGACATGGCGCTTCTGATTGCCGCCCGCACGCGGGCCGACCTGTTCGCGGCGGCCGCGCGCACGCTGGATCCCGGCCTCGACGTCCGGGTGGCGCCTGATTTCGGCCGGGCCGAGGAGATCGATGCGGCGCTGGCCTGGCAGCCGCCGCCGGGGCTGCTGAAGACGGTTCCCAAGCTGCGGCTGATCATCTCGATCGGAGCCGGCGTCGATGCGCTGCTCGACGATCCGAGCCTGCCCGACCTGCCACTGGTGCGCTATGTCGACCCGGACCTGACCGGGCGCATGGTCGAATATGTGACGCTGCACGTGCTGCATCATCACCGGCGCATGACCGAGTTCGCCGAACTGCAGTCGCGCCGCGAGTGGAAGTACCTGCCCGAGCCGGCGGCGCATGAAATACGCGTCGGCCTGATGGGGCTCGGGGTGATGGGGCGGGCCTCGGTCGCGCCCCTCAAGCTGCTGGGCTACCAGGTGCGCGGCTGGAGCCGCACCGCGAAAGCCATCGAGGGAGTGACGTGCTACTCCGGGGAAGCCGGGCTGGAGGCGTTCCTGGCCGATACCGACATCCTGGCTTGCGTGTTGCCGCTGACGCCCGCGACGCGCGGCATCTTGAACCGGGGCCTGATCCGCAGGTTGTCGCGTCAAGGCCGCGACCAGCGCCTGCCGGGGCCGGTGCTGATCAATGCCGGGCGCGGCGGCCTGCAGGTCGATGCGGATATCGGCGCCGCGCTGGCGGCCGGCGAGCTGTACGCGGCCTCCCTCGACGTGTTCGAGACCGAGCCGCTGCCGGCTGCGAGCCCGCTGTGGTCGCACCCGCGCGTCGTCATCACGCCGCACAACGCGGCGGAAAGCGCACCACTGTCGATCGCGCGCTATGCCCTGCGTCAGCGCCAGCGCTTGCTCGACGGCCTGCCGCTTGAGAACGTCGTCGACCGCCGCCGCGGGTACTGAGGCACGGGACCTGGCGTCGTCGCGGGGCTGTCACAGAGCGGTCAATCGGCCACACCGGCCCAAACTGGTGGCCGCCCAAGTGACGCGCCGCGAGCGCAAATGCGGCGGTTCTGCGACGGCCCAGTCGTACGAATACGCACGGTTTGTTTGTTTGTCTCGCGCCCGCCAATTGGTTATTGAGGGCTCAACGCAAAGCGCGACCGTCAGCAGGGGAGCCGTGAGCAGGTTTACGCAAGTCGCCGATCGGCCACGACTGCCGATCGGAGACGTGTGCAATCTGCTCGGCGGGGTCCGGCCACGGCGCATCGACCAAAGCATGGCGGGTAGCCAATGAGCAGACGCTTCATCATTACCGGCATCATCATCGCCGCGCTTCTGGGCGGACTGTCATGGTTCCAGTTCGTGTTCAAGCCGCAGATGATCCGCTCGTTCCTGTCGCAGATGGTGCCGCCGGCGGCGACCGTCACGGCGGAGGCGGCCAAAACCGAGAAGTGGGACGAGCGGCTGACCTCGATCGGCACGCTGATCGCATCGCAGGGTGTCGACGTGACGACCCAGGTAGCCGGCGTCGTCACCGATATCTACTTCGAGAGCGGCCAGGACGTGGAGCAGGGTGCCAAGCTGGTGCAGCTCGACGTGGCGGTGGAACTGGCCGACCTCGCCAGCGGCAAGGCGACCCTGCAGGAGGCGGAGGTCGCCTTCCAGCGCCAGAACGACCTGATCAACAAGCGCGTGACCTCGGAGGCCAACCTGGACACGGCGCGGGCCAAGCGCGATACGGCCGAGGCTGCTGTGAAGCGCGTCGAAGCGGTGATCGCGCAGAAGCAGATCGTCGCACCGTTCAGCGGACGCCTTGGCATTCGCAAGGTCGAGAAGGGCCAGTACGTCTCGGCAGGCCCAGCCCTGACCTCGCTGCAGGCGCTCGACCCGATCCGCGTTGACTTCCCGATGCCCGAACAAAGCATCGGCAAGCTGCGCGTCGGCCAGGCCATCAGCCTGACCATTGATGCTTTCCCAGGCCAGGTCTTCAAGGGCGAGGTCCAGTCGCTCGATGCGCGCGTGGCGCAGGATACGCGCACGCTGCTGGTGCGCGGCATCCTGCCCAACAAGGAGCGCAGGCTGCTGCCCGGCATGTTCGCCAACGTCACGGTGCATGCGGGCGAACCGGTCAACGTGGTGACGGTGCCGCGCACGGCAGTGACCTACAGCCTGTACGGCGACAGCGTGTACGTGGTGAAGCCGGCGCCTGCCAAGGAGGGGCAGCCGGCCCAGGCGCAGGGCGGCGGCCAGCCTGCGGACGGGCAAAAGCCGACCGAGCCCGCCCTGATCGCCGACCGCCGCTTCGTCAAAACCGGACCGGCGCGTGAGGATCGGGTGGCCATCACATCCGGCCTGCAGGCCGGCGAGGAGGTGGTGACCACCGGCCAGATCAAGCTCAATCCCGGTGCGTCGATCCGCATCGACAACAGCCAGCCGCTGACGCGGCCCGAAGACCGGCCCAAGCAGTAGCGGAGCGGCCCATGTCATTCACCGATATCTTCATTCGCCGGCCGGTGCTGGCGACCGTGGTCAGCCTGTTGATCCTGCTGATCGGCCTGGCGTCGGCGTTCAACCTGCCGGTGCGTCAGTTCCCGCGCACGTCCAACACGACCATCACCATCACGACGGTGTATCCGGGCGCCAATGCCGACCTGATCAAGGGTTTCATCACCACGCCGATCCAGCAGGCGGTGGCGAGTGCCGAGGGCATCGACACGCTGACCTCGTCCTCGCAGCAGAACACGAGCCTCGTCACCCTCAACCTGCGCCTCGATGCCGACCCTGACCGTGCCGTGGCCGACGTGCTGTCCAAGATCCAGCAGGTCAAGAGCGTGCTGCCAGCGGAGTCGCAGGACCCGATCGTCATCAAGCAGACGGGCGAGCCCTATGCGCTCATGTACCTGTCCTTCAACAGCAAGGTGATCTCGGCCTCGCAGATCACCGATTACCTGACGCGCGTGGTGCAGCCGCGCCTGCAGACCATCGACGGCGTCGCCAACGCGCAGATCCTGGGCGGCCAGACGTTCGCCATGCGCATCTGGCTCAATCCGGACAAGATGGCGGCGTTGGGCGTGACACCGCTCGACGTGCGCAATGCACTTGCCACCAACAACTTCACCAGCGCCGCGGGCCAGGTGAAGGGCGACTTCGTGCAGACCACCATCAACGCCGAGACGGCGCTCAACAGCCCGGTGGAGTTCGGCAAACTGGTGGTGATTTCGCGCGGCGACGCGCTGATACGGCTCAACGACATCGCCACGATCGAGCTGGGCGCGGAGAACGCCGATTCATCCTCGGTGTTCGACGGACTGAAGGCGGTGTTCGTCGGCGTGTTCACGACACCGACCTCCAATCCCCTGACGGTGATCGGCAATGTGCGCAAGGCCTTCCCCGACATTCAAAAGCAGCTGCCGGCCGGCATGGAAGGAGCCATCGCCTACGACGCCACCAAGTTCATCGATGCATCCATCAAGGAGGTGCAGACGACGCTGCTGGAGGCGGCGGCGATCGTGGTGGTCGTGATCTTCCTGTTCCTCGGCAACCTGCGCTCGACGCTGATCCCGATCGTCACCATTCCGCTGTCGCTGATCGGCGTCATGTTCGCGCTGCTGGCCCTTGGCTATTCGATAAATCTGCTCACCCTGCTGGCGCTGGTGCTGGCCATCGGCCTGGTGGTGGATGACGCCATCGTGGTGGTGGAGAACATCCACCGCCACATCGAGGCGGGCATGCAGCCGCTCGAGGCGGCCATCAAGGGCGCGCGCGAGATCGCGGTGCCGGTCATCTCCATGACCATTACGCTGGCGGCGGTGTACGCCCCGATCGGGTTCGTCTCCGGCCTGACCGGCGCGCTGTTCCGCGAGTTTGCCTTCACCCTGGCGGGCGCCGTCATCGTGTCGGGCATCATCGCCCTGACGCTCTCGCCGATGATGGCCTCGCTGCTGCTGAAGCCGCATACCTCGAGCGGCCGCTTCAATCGCTTCCTCGATCGCCTGTTTGACGGCATCCGCCGCCGCTACGAGCGCCGCCTGTCGCGCACCCTCAACAATCGGCCGGTGACGCTGCTGATCGTGGCCGGCGTGATGGCGGCGGTCGGCGTCATGTACGTCACCAGCCAGAAGGAGCTGGCGCCCGAGGAGGACCAGGGCATTCTGTTCAACATCGTCAAGGTGCCGCAGACGGCCAACCTCGACTATCTCGAGCAGACCACCGCCGAGCTCTACAAGGTGTTCGAGACGGTGCCGGAGAAGGAGCACGTCTTCAACATCAACGGCATGGGTGGCGACGTGCGCATGGCAATCGCCGGCATCCTCTTCAAGCCGTGGGAAGAGCGCCAGCGCACGCAAAAGCAGATCCTGGAAAGCTTGCAGCCGAAGCTTGGCGGCATTGCCGGAGGTCTCGCCATCTCCTTCCCGCTGCCCTCGCTGCCCGGCGCGGCCGGCGGTGGCCCGCCGGTGCAGTTCGTGGTGCAGACCACGGCCGACTACCAGCAGCTGTCGCAGGTGCTGAGCGAGCTGCAGGCGGAAGCCACCAAGAGCGGCATGTTCATTTTCACTGACACCGACCTGAAGTTCCAGACGCCGCAGGTGGAGCTGAAGATCGACCATGACAAGGCCAACAGCCTGGGCGTGAAGATGTCGGACATCGGCGGCTCGCTGGCCACGCTGCTGGGCGGCAACTACGTCAACCGCTTCAATTTGTACGGCCGCAGCTACCAGGTGATCCCGCAGGTGCCGCGCGACTTCCGGCTGACGGCGGACTGGCTGAAGCGCTACCAGGTGCGGACCAGTACGGGTGCGCTGGTGCCGCTGTCGAGCGTGGCCACGGTGGCCGAGTCAGTGCAGCCCAATGCGCTGACCAGCTTCCAGCAGCTCAACTCGGCAACGCTGCAGGGCGTGCCGTTCCCGGGGCGCACGATCGGTGAAGCCGTCGATTTCCTGAAGGCCACCGCTGCCCAGAAGCTGCCCGAGGGGTTCTCCTACGACTTCCAGGGCGAGAGCCGGCAGTACGTGCAGGAGGGTGGTACGCTGGTGATCACCTTCATCTTTGCGCTGATCATCATCTACCTGGTGCTGGCGGCCCAGTACGAGAGTTTTCGTGATCCGCTGATCATCCTGATCGCGCTGCCAACCGCCATCTTCGGGGCCCTGATCCCGATCAACTTGGGGTTGGCGTCGATCAACATCTATACCCAGGTGGGGCTGGTGACCCTGATCGGGCTGATCTCCAAGCACGGCATCCTGATGGTCGATTATGCCAATCACTTGCAGGAGAACGAAGGCCTGTCCCGGCGCGCGGCCATCGAGAAGGCCGCCGCCATCCGCCTGCGCCCGATCCTGATGACGACGGCTGCCATGGTGGTCGGCATGGTGCCGCTGCTGATCGCCAGCGGCGCCGGGGCGGCCAGCCGCTACTCCATCGGCCTGGTGATAGCCGCCGGCATGACCATCGGCACGATCTTTACGCTGTTCGTTACGCCGGCCGTCTATACCTATGTCGCCCGCGAGCATCGGTCGCAGGCGCACAGGGCGGGCGGTGGTGCGCAGCATGCCAGCGCGCCGGCCGAATAAGCTTAGAAGATCGTCTAATCTTGCCCTGCCATCGCGCGCCGTCTATGTAGGCGGCGCCTGGGTCCGGTTGGTGGCACGGCGAACATGCGACGGACGCATCGCATTTGTCTGTCGGGCTGGGTCTGGAGTAGCGGGAGACGGCGCGTTCGATGGCGAGCGAGTACATCCTTCAGACGAACGGCCTGACCAAAGAGTTCAAGGGGTTCACCGCCGTCAACAAGGTGAATCTGCAGGTGCGGCGCGGCACCATCCACGCGCTGATCGGGCCGAACGGGGCCGGCAAGACCACCTGTTTCAACCTGATCACCAAGTTCCTGCAGCCGACCTCCGGCACCATCCTCTACAAGGACCGCGACATTACCATGAGCCGGCCGCACGCGGTGGCGCGCATGGGGCTCGTCCGCTCGTTCCAGATCTCGGCCGTGTTCCCGCATCTGACCGTGCTGGAGAACGTGCGCGTTGCACTGCAGCGTGCACTCGGCACCGCGTATCATTTCTGGCGCTCGGAGCGGTCCGTCGACGTATTGAACGAGCGCGCCCTGCAGCTGCTCGACGATGTCGGCGTGCAGGCATACGCCGAGCTGCCGGCTGTGGAGTTGCCGTACGGACGCAAGCGGGCGCTGGAGATCGCCACCACGCTCGCGCTGGATCCCGAGGTGATGCTGCTCGATGAGCCGATGGCCGGCATGGGCGCGGAGGACATCAAGCGCACCTCGGCGCTGATCCGGCGCGTCGCCAAGGACCGCACCGTGCTGATGGTGGAGCACAACCTGTCGGTGGTGGCCGACCTGTCCGACCGGCTGACGGTGCTGGCGCGCGGCGAGGTGCTTGCCGAAGGCACCTACGCGGAGGTGTCGAAGAACCCGCAGGTGGTGGAAGCCTACATGGGTACCGGTGCCGAGGTGGGCCATGCCTGAAGCACAGCTCA
>DASTOW010000195.1:0-2220 GCA_035762425.1 Hyphomicrobiaceae bacterium
TGGAGAAGATCAAGGTGGGTGTGGGCCATGCGCCCACACCATCTCTCGCTACTGCAACAGCTGTGCGACGGCCAACAGCCGGAAGTGGTCAGCGCTCCACGAAGGCCTTTTCGACCACAAACGTGCCGGGCTCGCTAACCGAGCCTTCGACGAAGCCGCGCATCTCGAGCGCCCCCCGCATGTCCTTCAGCATCTGCGGGCTGCCGCACAACATGGCGCGATCCTGTGCCGAATCGAGCGACGGCAGGCCGACATCGCGGAACAGCTGGCCGGAGGTGATGAGATCGGTGACGCGACCGCGATTTTGGAACGGCTCGCGCGTCACGGTCGGGTAATAGATCAGCTTTTCGCGCACGTACTCGCCGATCAGCTCGTCGCGCGGCAAGTCGGCGGTGATGCGCTCGCCGTAGGCAAGCTCAGCCACCTGACGGCAGCCGTGCACCAGAACCACCTTCTCATACCGCTCGTAGGTGTCGGGGTCGCGGATGATGCTCATGAACGGAGCAAGGCCGGTGCCGGTGCTGAGCAGGTAGAGAAAGCGGCCGGGCAGCAGGTTGTCGATCACCAGCGTGCCGGTCGGCTTTTTGCTGACCAGGATGCGATCGGATTCCTTGATGTGCTGCAGACGGGAGGTGAGCGGGCCGTCCTGGACCTTGATGGAGAAGAACTCCAGAGTGTCCTCGTAATTCGGGCTCGCCATGCTGTAGGCCCGCACCAGCGGACGGCCGCCCTCCGTTTCCAACCCCATCATCGTGAACTGACCGTTGCTGAAGCGGAAGGAGGGACTGCGTGTGGTGGTGAAGCTGAAGAGGCTGTCGGTCCAGTGGCGAACAGACAGCACGGTCTCCTGCGTGTAGGCGCTCATGATCGCGTCTCGGCTTTCGTGCGTAGGCGGCAGTTTGGCCTGCCGCTCCTGTGGCAGATGGCCAGTTGGGCCGCTTTGTGCCGCGTCAATGCTGGGTCCGTCAACCGGACAGACCGCCACATGATTTGCCTGGGAGACGCGGGGTTTCGGCCCAGGCAAGACGCCGATTCCTGGTGAGGCCGGTAGGGAAGCAAAGCACCACGGCCTCACCCAGGGATCGGGCAAAAAACGTGCAGATCGCCTGCGCACATTGGAAACATGCGTAGCTTGCAGCATAGTGCTGCAAATTTGGTCGATCCCCCAAGGATGTGCATGCACATGGGCGTCGATCCACCTCCCAGGACGAGCCGCATCACATGCCCGAAGGCGTAAGCCCAGTCCGCGCCCACCCTGCAGCGCTGGCCAGTCACCCGGCAGCGATCATTGCGGGGCTGGGGGTGCTGCTCGTCGCCCTCATGCTGGCGGCGTCGATGGTGGGCGCCTATCCGCTGACGATCACCGAGCTGCTGGCCGCGGTGGGCCGGCGGCTGACGGGGGCAGCCTCGGTCGGACAGGTCGACACCGTGTTGTTCGAGGTGCGCCTACCGCGCGTAATGGCGGCCGTGGTGGTGGGGGCGGCGATCGCGGCCGCGGGGGCGGCCTACCAGAGTCTATTTCGCAATCCGCTAGTGTCACCTGACATCCTGGGCGTATCGACGGGAGCGGGCCTCGGCGCGGTGCTCGGCATCTTCCTGTCGCTGCCGGTGGCCGGCATTCAGCTGGCGGCCTTCGTGATCGGGCTCGCTACGGTCGTGCTGGTCTACGGCATCGCCTCAATGGTGCATGGGCGCGAGCCGATCCTGGTTCTGGTGCTGGCGGGCGTGGTGGTCGGCTCGCTGGCGGGCGCCGCCATCTCGCTCCTGAAGATTTTGGCCGACCCGTACGACCAGTTGCCGGCTATTACCTTCTGGCTGCTTGGCAGCCTGTCCGCCATCCGCAAAGGCGAGGTGTGGACGGCGCTACCGCTGGTGCTGCTCGGCCTGGTGCCACTGGTGCTGCTGCGCTGGCGCATTAACGTGCTGTCGCTGGGCGACGACGAGGCGAAAGCGCTGGGCGTCGAGGCGGAGCGGCTGCGCATGATCGTGATCGCCGCCGCCACGCTGATGACGGCCTCGGTGGTGGCGATCTCCGGCGTGATCGGCTGGGTCGGCCTCGTCATCCCCCACATCGCCCGCATGCTGGTTGGTCCGAACTTCGACCGCCTACTGCCGACCGCGCTGCTGCTCGGTGCCAGCTATTTGCTGCTGGTCGATACGCTCGCCCGCACCATGGCACGCATCGAGGTGCCGATTGGCATCCTGACGGCGGTGATCGGC
>DASTOW010000196.1:0-39468 GCA_035762425.1 Hyphomicrobiaceae bacterium
TGCTGATCGAGGACCTGGGCGAGCGCGTGTACAGCGCCGAGGTGGCGCGCGATGCCGGGCTGCAGGAGGAGCTGTGGCGCGGCGCCGTCGATGTGCTCGTCAAGTTGCGCACCGTGCCGGCGCCGCGGCAACTGCCACTCCTCGATGGCAGCAACTATGCGATTCCCTCCTACGACCGCGGCGCCATGCAAATTGAGGTGGAATTGCTGCTCGACTGGTACTGGCCGGCCCTGTACGGCGAGCCTGCTGCGCCGGCGGCGCGGGCCGAGTTCCTGGCGCTGTGGGGCGCGGTGTTCGACCACCTGCGGCAGGAGCCTCCGCATTGCGTGCTGCGCGATTTCCATTCGCCGAACTTGCTGTGGTTGCCGGGTCGCAGCGGGCTCGCCCGTGTCGGCATCATCGACTTTCAGGACGCGCAGCGCGGCTCGGGGGGCTACGACCTGGCGTCGCTGCTGCAGGATGCGCGGGTCGA
The DNA here is from genome assembly GCA_035762425.1 of Hyphomicrobiaceae bacterium. GTDB lineage: Bacteria > Pseudomonadota > Alphaproteobacteria > Rhizobiales > Hyphomicrobiaceae > AWTP1-13. The sequence continues at coordinate 473 of DASTOW010000196.1, forward strand.
CGTGCCCGAGGCATTGGAAGCGCGGCTGCTGGAGCACTACCTGGGCGAAGCGGCCAAGGCCGATCCGGCATTCGACGCGGACGCGTTCAAGTTCGCCTATGCCGCGCTTGGTGCACAGAGAAATACCAAGATCCTTGGCATTTTCGTGCGGTTGTCACGTCGCGACGGCAAGGCGCAGTATCTGGCCCACCTGCCGCGCATCTGGGGCTATGTGGAGCGCAACCTGCGCAATCCGCGGCTGGCCAAGCTGGCGGCGTGGTACGATCGTTATTTCCCGGCTCAGACGCGCACCGGCGCGCTGCCGGCATAGGGGGTGAACATGGGGGTGAGTTCGGGGGGCGGGTTCGCCGTCCTGGAGACGGCCATGGTGCTGAGCGCGGGCCTCGGCACGCGCATGGCGCCGGCCAACGGCATGGTGCCGAAGCCACTGGTGCCTCTGGCCGGCAAGCCGCTGCTTGATCATGTGCTCGACCGGCTGGCGGCGGCCGGCGTGAAGCGCGCCGTCGTCAACGTGCATCACATGGCCGACCAGATCGAGCAGCACGTGCAAGGTCGCCGCGCGCCCGTCATCGCCATTTCCAACGAGCGTGCAGCTCGCCTCGAGACGGGCGGCGGCGTGCGCAAGGCCTTGCCGTTGCTGGGTGCCGGGCCGTTCCTGATCCACAACTCCGACTCGGTGTGGATCGAGGGCATCGGCTCCAATCTGGCGCGCCTGATGAATGCATGGGACGATGCGCGCATGGATTGTCTCATGATGCTGGCGCTGGTGTCGGCCAGCCACGGCTATCAGGGGCGCGGCGATTTCGCCTTCGCCAGTGACGGCCGCATCCGCCGCCGCAAGGAGCAGGAGCTTGTGCCGTTCGCTTTCACGGGCGTGTCGATCGCCCATCCGCGCCTGTTCGAGGGCGCACCGGATGGCGCGTTCTCGCTCAACCTGCTGTGGAGCCGGGCGATCGAGGCCGGCCGCGCGTATGGCATGCGCATGGACGGCACCTGGATGCACGTCGGCACGCCGGAGGCTCTCGCGCAGGCCGAGTCTTGCCTGCAAGGGGTAGAGGCCTGAACTGAACGAAGGGGGTGGCGGGTGGCCCCACGCATCTACACGGTTGCAGCCGGCACGCCGTTCCTGACGGCGCTGGCGCGCGCTTTGCTGGCTGGTGATCTGCCGGCGCCGGGCGGCAAGCGCCCCGCTCCATTGCAGCTGGCCGAGGCCACGCTGCTGCTGCCGACGCGGCGGCTGACGCGAGCGCTGCAGGAGGCGTTTCTGCGCGCCTGCGACGGCGCGGCCATCCTGCTGCCACGGCTCAAGGCGGTGGCGGAAGGCTCGGAGGATCTCGACCTGATCGCCGGCGTCGAGGACTTTGCTGCCGGAGCCGAGCCCGGCGTGGCGCGCCTGATCAGCAGGCTCGATCGTCACCTGGTGCTTACCGAGCTGGTGCTGAGGTGGGCGGCCGCGCAACCCGCAGACAGCGGACGCGACGGCGATATGGAGGGCCATGCCGGGGCAGGGGCTACCACCCCTGCGCAAGCCGCGCGGCTCGCCAAGGAGCTGGCTCGGCTGATGGACACGCTCGAGGCGGAGAATGTCAGCCCGGAACGCCTCGCCCAGTTGGTACCCGAGGATTTCTCCGAGCATTGGGCGCGCACGCTGGAATTTCTGAAGATCGTCACCCAGTTCTGGCCGGCCCATCTCGCCGAGCAGCGGCTTGCCTCCCCGGTCGAGCACCGCCATCGGCTGCTGCGTGCCGAGGTGGCGCGGCTGCAGGCGCAGCCGCCCAAGGCGCCGGTGATCGTGGCCGGTGTGACGGGCGCCGATCCGGTGACACTGGAGTTGATGCAGGCGGTGCTCGCACTGGAGAACGGCGCTGTCGTTCTGCCCGCGCTCGACCAGTCGCTCGATGCCGACAGCTGGAGTGCTATCGCGCCCACCCATCCGGAGCACCCACAGTTCGGTATGGCCAAGCTCCTCAGTGCGCTCGGCATCGCCCGCGACCAGGTGCTGCCGCTGCCGGGCACGGCGCCGTCAACGGCGCACAAGGCACGCGCCGCGCTGACCAGCGAAGCGATGCGGCCGGCCGGCACGACGCAGCGATGGCACCGGTTCGTCGCTGCCGCGAACCAGCGCGACATGGATGCGGCCTTGTCCGGCGTCGCGATCCTGGAGGCGGCCAACGGCGAGGACGAGGCCGAAGCCATCGCCCTGATCCTGCGCCAGGCCGTGGAGACACCCGGCCGTACGGCCGCCCTGGTATCGCCCGATCCGGCGCTGGCACGGCGCGTGGCGGCCCGGCTGCAGACTTGGCAGGTGCATGCCACCCCTGCGGCAGGCACTGCGTTCGCCAAGACCGAGATCGGCACCTTCCTCGACCTGATGGCCGAGGCGGCGGGTCGCGAATTCGCGCCGCTCGCCACCATGAGCCTGCTCAAGCACCGCCTATGCCGGCCCGGCATGAGCACCACCGACGTTCGGCGCGGCGCTCGCACGCTGGAACTGATGGTGTTCCGCGCACCCTACTTCGGCAAGGGGCTCGCCGGCATCTCGGCGGCGCTCGACAGTGTCGAAGGCGATGTGAGTTTCGGACGCCGGCGGCATCGCGCGGTGCGGCGTCTGCAGCGGGTGGACATCGAGGCAGCGCGTCAGTTGGTGGCCGCGCTTGAGGCGGCCTTCCAGCCCTTAAGCAAGCTGTTGGCCTCGTCCGCCAAACGCAGCCTGCACGATCTGGCGCGCGCGCACGTAGAGACGGCGACGGCGCTCGCGGCCGGCAGCCAGTCGCTGTGGCGGGACACGGAAGGCGAATGGGGGGCCAAGTTCTTTGCCAGCCTGCTCGATGAACGCGCCGCCGCACCATCCATGCAGGCGGCCGACTACGCCGAGTTCTATCGTGCCCTGGTGGCCGACAAGAGCATCCGCCCCGCCGCGGCCACGCACCCGCGCATCTTCATCTGGGACACGTTCGAGGCGCGCCTGCAGCAGCCTGATGTCGTCATTCTCGGCGCGCTTAACGAAGGCACCTGGCCGCAGCCTGCCGATCCTGGGCCCTGGCTCAACCGGCCCATGCGGCAAGCGCTCGGGCTGCCGGCCCCGGAAGAACGCATCGGCGAGGAAGCGCATGCCTTCGTGTCGCTGCTCGGCGCCGAGCGCGTCTATCTCACGCGCGCCGCCAAGATCGATGGTGTGCCGACGGTCGCCTCGCGCTGGCTGCTGCGTCTGCAGGCGCTGCTGGCGGGGCTGAGCCAGACGACGGCCGCGCGCGAGCCGTGGCTTGCCTGGGCGCAAGCACGCAACCATATCGATGGGCCGCCCACTCCCGTAAGGGCACCGGAGCCGCGCCCCGCGCTGGCATTGCGGCCGCGCCAGCTCAGCGTGACCACCATCGAGAAGTGGATCGCCAATCCCTACGCCATCTTCGCCGAGCGCATTCTTGGCCTGGAGGCGCTGCCGGTCCTCGGCCGCGAGCCGGATGCGGCGCTGCGCGGCCAGATCGTGCACGAGGCGCTCGGCCGCTTCGCGCTGGCCAACCCCGAGCGGCTGCCGAAGGACGTGCAGGCCGAGCTGATGCAGTGCGCGCAAGCCGCGCTGGCCGACTTCACCGGCTCGCCGCGTGTTGCCGCGTTCTGGGCGCCGCGCTTTGCGCGCTTCGCCGGCTGGTTCGCGGAGACCGAGCCCGGGCGGCGTGCCGCCATCCGCCGCTCGCATGCCGAGGTCGAAGGTGCGCTGACGCTGGAGGGGCCGGGTGGAGCTTTTACTCTGAAGGCGCGCGCCGACCGCATCGATACCGGCGACGGCGGCATCCTCATCACCGACTACAAGTCGGGTGCCAACCTGAAGACGCTGGTGGGTCGCGCCAAGTCCGGCGAGGCGCCGCAGCTGCCCCTGGAAGCGGCGATTGCCGCTGCCGGCGGGTTCACGGGCATCGCGGCCGGTCGCGTCGCCCTGCTGCGCTACATCTCGACGTCGGGCGGCGAGCCGCCAGGCTGCGACTTCGATGTCGACGTCGATGACGTTGCTGCCAGCGCCGATGCCGCCCGCGCAGGCCTGCTGCGTCTGATCGCCCTGTTCGATATTGCGGCGACGCCTTATCGCGCCGTGCGCCGTCCGCGCTTCCGCTACGACTACGACGACTACGCGCATCTGGCGCGGGTCGCTGAATGGTCGGTCGAAAGTCTGGCCGACGCGGAGGACGCTAGCCCATGATAAGCCTCTTCAACTGGAATAGGACGGACACGGTTCTCGACGCGACGCGACGCAATCAGGGCGCGGCCGCCGATCCCGGCTCCTCGGCATGGGTGAGCGCCAACGCGGGCACCGGCAAGACGCACGTGCTGACGATGCGCGTGCTGCGGCTGCTGCTGGCCGACACCGCGCCGGAGCGCATCCTGGCGCTGACCTACACCAAGGCTGCGGCGGCCGAGATGTCGAAGCGCGTGTTCGATCACCTGGCCGGCTGGGTGACGGCATCGGATCGTGCGCTGCAGGGCAAGCTGCGTGATTTGCTCGACCGCGAGCCGACCTGGGACGAGATGCAGCGCGCGCGCCAGCTGTTCGCCATCGCCATTGAGACGCCGGGCGGCCTCAAGGTGCAGACCATCCACGCGTTCTGCGAGCGGCTGCTGCAGCGCTTCCCGCTGGAGGCCGGCGTGGCGCCGGGCTTTGCCATTCTCGACGACCAGGAGCGCAACGCCCTGCTGCGGGAGGCAATCGACGAGGTGCTGACCGAAGCGACCTGCAAGGCCAAATCGCCAATTGCCAAGGCGCTGCAGTCGGCCATCGGCTTTGCAACTGAGGGCGACTTCGACGTCTTGCTGGCCGAGGCCCTGCGCGAGCGCGACTGGTTGGCGGCGGCCGTGCGCCTCGATGAAGAGGCGGCTGGCGACTTCGCGGGCGCGCAGGCGATCTACCGCGTGGCCCTCGGCCTCGATGCAAGCGCCAGTCTGGAGGACGTCACCCAACAGCTCGATGGACTGCTGTCCAAGGCCGAGCTGACGCGTGCGCAGGGCGTGCTCGCCTCCGGCAGCGCCACCGACATCAAGATCGCCGCGCATCTGTCGACCGCCCGCAAGGCGAGTGGCGCGGCGCGGCGCATCGAGGCATTGCAGGATGCGTTCCTCACCGCGCAGGGCGAGCCGCGCAAGTCGATGATGACCAAGCCGTTGGCAGCCGCGCACCCGGACGTGGAGCCGCTGCTGGCGCGGGCGCGGGACCGCTTTGCCGCTCTGCATGCTGAGCGCAATCGACTGGTGCTCCTGGATGCTGCGCTGGCGCTGCTCCGGCTGGGCCATGCCGTCATGCAGCGATACGCGCAGGCCAAGGCGCGGCGCGCGGCGCTCGATTTCGACGACCTGATCATGCGGGCATCGAGCCTGCTCGGCACATCGGCTGCGGTCGAATGGGTGCTCTACAAGCTGGACGGCGGCCTCGACCACATCCTGGTCGACGAGGCGCAGGATACGAGCCCGGTGCAGTGGCAGGTGGTGCGTGCGCTGGCCGAGGAATTCTTCTCCGGCACCGGGGCCCGCGAGGTGACGCGCACGCTATTTGCGGTCGGCGACGAGAAGCAATCGATCTACGGCTTTCAGGGCGCCGCCCCGCATATGTTCGCCGACGTTGGCAAGGCGTTTGCCGAGCACGCCGGCCGGGCCGGGTTGCCATGGCGCAACGTTCCTCTCACGCTGTCGTTCCGCTCGGCGGCGCCGTTGCTGCAGGCGGTCGACCGGATCTTTGCCGACCCGGTGCGCGCACCGGGTCTAACCGCAGCCTCAGAGGTTATCCGGCATGCGGTGCATCGCGCCGGCCAGGCGGGGCTGATCGAGGTATGGCCGACCGAGAAGCCCGAGCCGGTCAAGCGTGGCGAGCCCTGGTCGCCGCTCGACGATACGAGCGCGTCCTCACCGGTGGTGCGGCTGGCGACGCGCATCGCCGGCGAGATCGACCATTGGTTGCAGTCGAAGGCGGTGCTGGCCTCCGAAGGACGGCCGATCCGCGCCGGCGACATTCTGATCCTGGTGCGCAAGCGGGCACCGTTCGCGCCGGTGATGGTGTCCACCTTGAAGGCGCGCGGCATCAAGGTGGCCGGCGCCGACCGCTTGATGCTGATCGATCAGATCGCAGTGCAGGACCTGATGGCACTTGGCGACTTCATCTGCCTGCCCGACGATGACCTGGCGTTGGCGGCGGTGCTCAAGTCGCCGCTGATCGGCCTCGACGACGATCACCTGCTGGCGCTGGCACCCAAGCGCAAGGGTTCGCTGTGGCAGGCTCTGCTTGCAACTGCTGCCGGCGACGCGGCTGTCAATGCCGCAGCCGAGCGGCTGCGCGGCTGGCGTGCCAGGGCCGAGCGTGTGCCTCCGTTTGAGTTCTACGCCGGGTTGCTGGATCGGGAAGGCCTGCGCGGGGCGATGCTGAAGCGGCTCGGGCCGGAGGCGGCCGAACCGCTCGATGAGTTCCTCAACAAGGCGCTCACCTACGATGCCGGCGCGCCACCGACTTTGCTGGGATTTCTCGGCTGGCTGCGCGCAGGCGCGCCTGAGATCAAGCGCGACATGGAGCAGGGCCGCGATGAGGTCCGCGTCATGACCGTGCATGGCGCCAAGGGGCTGGAGGCGCCGATCGTGTTCCTGCCGGATACCTGCTCGACGAGATCGGGCCGCCGGCCGGGAGGCCTGCTGCGGCTGGAGCAGGCGACGCGGCCGTCCGGCCTGCCGCCGCCGTTCCTTTGGCCGGTAAAGGGAACAAGCAGGGTTGCCGCCGTGCAGTTGGCGAAAGCAGATGCGGAGCGCGCCGAGGCCGAGGAGCGCAACCGCCTTCTCTACGTGGCGCTCACCCGCGCGCGCGATCGGCTGTACGTGGCAGGGTACGAGAGCGCACAGGGTGCGCCGTCGCCGAGCTGCTGGTATCGCCTGATCAAGGATGGCTTGAACGGCGAGCTGCGCGAAGTCGTCGGCCGCGACGGGCGTCCCGTTTGGCGCATCGAGAGCAAACAGACGGCCAAGCCGGCTGCCGGTAAGGGCGCAGTCGTAAGCGCCGCCGGTGCGATGCGGGTGCCGGAGTGGGCGAAACGGGCGGCGCCACCCGAGCCGCTGCTCACCGTGCCGCTCAGCCCCTCGCGTCTCGTGCCGCTGGAGACCGACGCGGAGGGTGAGCCGAAAGACGCGCCGCGTCGGCGTTATGCGGAGCCGCCGCCGCTCAGTCCGACCGCCCTGGCCGACGACAGCCGCTTCCTGCGCGGGACGCTGATCCACGCCTTGCTCGAGCACCTGCCGACGCAGCCGCAGTCCAGCTGGCAGTCGGCCGCCGCTGCGTTCATCGCCGTGCGCGGCCAAGCGTTGCCGCGGGCGGCGCGCCAGGCCATCGTGGCGGAGACGCTGGCGGTGCTGCGCGAGCCGGCGTTCGCGGTGCTGTTCGGACCTGACAGCCGCGCCGAAGTGGCGATCGCCGCTGAGGTGCCGCGGCCGGACGGCAAGGGACCGGCGCTGCGCCTGACCGGCAAGATCGACCGCTTGGCCAGCGACGGCGATTGCGTGCTGATTGTCGACTACAAAACGAATCGGCCGCCGCCCGCCTCCCCCGACCGCGTTGCCGATGCTTACCTACTGCAACTTGCAGCATACCGGCTGTGCGTTGGCCGCATATTTGCGGGCAGGCCCGTCCGGGCCGCGATTCTGTGGACGGATGGGCCGCGTATCATGGAAATCCCGCAAGCCGCGCTCGATGCCTATCAACACAGGCTCTGGCAACTCGATCCTGCCAGCCTTGACGCCTGAGGGGTGCGTCCCTACGTTCCGGCCGACACATTTCTGCCCGCGAGGGCGTCCCCACAAGGAGACCTGCCAATGCCTGGAGAGACCGTCGTCGTCTCGGACGCAAGCTTCGAGAAGGACGTGCTGCAGTCGTCGGAGCCGGTGCTGGTCGACTTTTTCGCCGACTGGTGCGGGCCATGCAAAGCGATGGCGCCGGCACTCGAGCAGGTGGCGGCCGAGATGAAAGGCAAGGTGAAGATCGTCAAGCTCGACGTCGACGCCAACCCGGCGGTCACGCAGAAGTATCACATCCAGGCCATGCCGACGCTGATGATCTTCAAGGACGGCAAGGTCGCGGCCCAGCGGGTCGGTGCGCTGGTGCAGAAAAAGCAGCTGGCCGACTGGATCAACGGTTCGATCTGAGTTGCAGGCAGCGCGAGTTTGAACGAGGCCTCGGGAGAAATCCCGGGGCCTCTTCGTTTCAAGAGCGCCGATACAGCATGCGGGCGCGGATGGTGCCCGGTAGGCCGCGGATCTCGCGCACGATGTCCTCGGCATCGGGCACCTGGCCGTCGGCGTCGAGCACCACGTAGCCGAGCTCGCCATCGGTCTGGTAGTGCTGCGCGGCGATGTTGACCTTGCGCCGCGCGAACACCTCGTTGAGGTGACCGAGTTCGCCCGGCAGATTGCGCTGCACCTGGATGAAGCGCGTGCCGGCCGGACGCGGCGGCAGCTGCACCTGGGGAAAGTTGACGGCGCCGGTGGTCGAGCCGACGTCGGAATACTCGACAAACTTGCGCGCCACCTCGACGCCGATGCGCTCCTGGGCTTCTTGCGTGGAGCCACCGACGTGCGGCGTCAGGATGACGTTGTCGAGGCCCTGCAGGGGGCTTTGGAATGGCTCGGCATTGGAGGACGGCTCGGTCGGAAATACATCGACGGCCGCGCCAGACAACGCTTGGGCCTGCAGGGCGGCCGCGAGCGCCTCCAGGTCCACCACGCTGCCGCGCGCGTTGTTGATGAAGATCGCGCCCTTCTTCATGCGGGCAAGCTCGCGCGCGCCAATCATGCCCTGGGTCGCCGGTGTCTCGGGTACGTGCAGGGTCACGACATCGGCTGTGGCGAGCAACTCGTCGAGGCTGTCGGCCGGCTCGACGTTGCCGTGGCGCAGCTTGTCGGTGTGATCATAGTAGATGACGCGCATGCCCAGCGCCTCGGCGATCACAGCAAGTTGGCTGCCGATGTTGCCGTAGCCGACGATGCCCAGCACCTTGCCGCGCACCTCGTTGGCGCCGACCGCGCTCTTGTCCCAGCCGCCGGCGTGTGCCGACAGCGACTTCGGAAAAATGCGCCGCATCAGCATGATGATCTCGGCCATGGTCAGCTCGGCGACCGAGCGGGTGTTGGAGAACGGCGCGTTGAAGACCGGGATGCCCATGGTGCGACAGGCGGCGAGATCGATCTGGTTGGTGCCGACGGAGAAGCAGCCGATCGCCACCACCGAGCGGTTGCCGTCGATGGCGCCGGCGGTGATTTGCGTGCGCGAGCGAATGCCGAGCATGCGCACGCCTTCGAGCGCTGCGCGCAACGCGGAACCGTCGAGGGCCTTGGCCCGCCGATCGATCTGTGTGTAGCCGGCGGAGCGCAGCACGGCCACCGCCGTCTCGGAGATGCCCTCCAGCAGCAGGATCTTGATCTTCTCTTTGGGCAGCGAATAGGGAAAGGGCTGCTTGAGCGTGTCCTGGGCTGACATGGGCGATCCCCGAATGTGCGTGTGCGGGTCGCGTGTGATGCTCGACAATTCGCCAACGGTCGCGGCTTGGTTTGGCGCGCAACGTCGCGATTCTGAAATCACACGAGGAAGTGTCTGGTTGTGGTGTTCCTTCGATGCCGGAGTTCGCTAGGCACACTGGCGGCACGGTGCGCTAGTTGGCCTGCGCCTGCACGCCTTCTTGCAGGGCCAGCACCTGGCCGGCAAGGTACAGGGAGCCGCTGATCAGGATGCGCATAGGTCCGCCTTCAGCCTCCTGCAGATCGCAGATGGCGTCCTCCACGCCGGCAGCCGGTGCAGCCGCGAATCCCGCCTCCCTGGCCAGGGCCGCCAGCTTGGCCGGATCGTGCGCGGCCTCCGGTGCATGCGCAATGGGCACGGTGGCGATCCGCCGGACAAGGCCGCTGAAATGCGCAAGGAAGCGCGCCGTGTCCTTGTTGCCCATCATGCCGAGGACGAGGCCGACCGGCTTGGGCGCGCGCTCCTCCATATCGGCGAGCGTCTGCGCGATGGCCTGGCCACCGGCCGGGTTGTGGCCGCCGTCGAGCCAGAGTTCGGAGCCGGGCGTTAGCAGTCGTGCCAGCGGGCCGCCGGCCAGCGGCTGCATGCGCGCCGGCCAGCGCACTTCGACAAGGCCGCGCTCGATGGCAGCGGAGTTGGTGAGGCCGAGCGCCTTCAGGTGCAGGGCAGCCGCGATCGCGGTACCGGCATTGGTGATTTGGTGGCGCCCCATCAGCGCCGGCAGCGGCAGGTCCATCAGCCGCTCCGCGCTCTGATAGACGAGCCGGCCGCGCTGCTCGAAGGCCTCATAGTCGCTGCCCCACACGAACAGCGGCGTCGACAGAGACTTGGCCTGCGCCGTGATGACGTCCAGCGCCTCGCCGGACTGGTCGGAGATGACGGCCGTCACGCCTGCTTTGAGGATGCCGGCCTTCTCGCGGGCGATCTTGGCCAGCGTATCGCCCAGCTTGTCGGCATGGTCGATGGCAATCGGCGTAATGATGCTGAGCGCCGGCCGTGCCACCACGTTGGTGGCGTCCAGGCGTCCGCCGAGGCCGACCTCCAGGATCAGCGCGTCGGCGGGGTGATCGGCAAACGCCTGCAGGGCCGCGGCGGTGGTGATCTCGAATTGCGTAATAGGCGCGCCGGCGTTGACGCGTTGTGTCTCTCGCAAGCGCGCGACCAGCTCATCCTCGCCGATCGGACGCGTCTTGCCGTCAGCGCCGGCAATCGCAATGCGCTCGTGGAAGCGCACGAGATGCGGCGAGGTGTAGGCGTGCACGCGCTTGCCGGCCGCTTCCAGCATGGCCTTTAGGAAGGCCACCACGGAACCCTTGCCGTTGGTGCCGGCCACGTGGATGACAGGTGGTAGGCGCTGCTCAGGCTTGCCGAGCTTGGCGAGCAGCGTCTCGATGCGGCCAAGCGACAGATCGATCAGCCGCGGGTGCAGCGTCTTCAGCTCGGCCAGAATTTTGTCGCTCGTGGGCATCGGGTTGCGCCGCCTGCAGGGCGAAAGACATTAGCACGGCACGAATGCGGTATCTGGCAGCGTCTGGGCCGCCCCGCATTGAGACCGCTGTGGATTGGTCAGCCGCGCGGACCGGGGCCGGGCCTGGGCTTGTTGCGCGCCTCGGTCTTGTCGCGAGCCTCGAAGCGCTCGTCGTCATCGAGCGGCTCCGGCTCCATCACATCCGACGAGCGGGCCAGCGTCTCGATGGTCTTGCCGTCCACCGAGCTGCCGTTGACGTAGCCGTTCTCGAGCGGCTTGGCGGCGATCGGCTTGGCCTGCCGTGCCAGGGCCGCGTTGGCTGAAAGGAGCCGACACAGGCGCGCCAGTGTCTCGCGCAACTTGTGGCGATGCACGACCATGTCGATCATGCCGTGCGCGAGCAGGTACTCGGCTTTCTGGAAGCCGTCGGGCAGTTGCTCGCGAATGGTCTGCTGGATGACGCGCGGGCCGGCGAAGCAGATCAGCGCACCCGGCTCAGCAATGTGCACATCGCCCAACATGGCGTAGGAGGCGGTGACGCCGCCGGTGGTCGGATCGGTCAGCACCACCAGGTAGGGCAGGCGCGCATCGCGCAGCCGCTGCACGGCGATGGTGGTGCGCGGCATCTGCATCAGCGAGAGGATGCCCTCCTGCATGCGCGCGCCGCCGGAGGCGGCAAAAAGGATAAAGGGCGTGCGCCGCTCGACCGCGCGCAGCATGCCCGTGACAACTGCCTCGCCGGCTGCCATGCCGAGCGAGCCTGCCATGAAGCGGAAGTCCTGGGCGGCGGCAACGACGTCCTGGCCCTCGAGCTGGCCTTCGCCAATCAGCACGGCATCGTCGAGGCCGGTCTCGCTCTTGGACGCTTTGATGCGGTCCGTGTAGCGCTTGCCGTCGCGGAACTTGAGCGGGTCCTGCGGGACCTCCTGCACGGAGACCTTCTCGTACTGGCCGCTGTCGAACAGGTGCTGCAGGCGCTGCTGGGCGCCCATGCGCATATGATAGTCGGAGCCCGGAATGACGAACTGGTTGGCCTCGAGGTCCTTGTAGAACACCATCTGCCCGGTGTCGGGGCACTTGACCCACAGGTTCTCCGGCAGCTCCCGCTTGGTGGTCAGCAGGTTGCGAATTTTCGGACGGACGACGTTGTTGATCCAGTTCACGCCACTCGTGCTCCTGCCGGACCGCCTGGCCCTCGTCACTTTGCTCACAGTGCCATCCCGGCGCTACCCCGCGCTCAGGAATGGTTTTTCGTGCCCGCCTCAGTTTGTGCGCAAAGCCTGCGCCAAGCTAGTCACCAGATCTAGGACGTTAGGAACCGTTTTTCCAGTCGGTTCCCCTTTTGGGCTCAGCGTAGTGCGAATGGTGTTAACTAAGGCTGAGCCGACTACGACGGCATCGGCGCCCGCGGCAATGGCGCGCGCCTGATCGGGTGTCCTTACACCAAATCCAACCGCAATGGGAAGCTTGGTGGACTGGCGGATGCGTGCAACCTGTGCGTGAACCTGCTTCACGTCGGGGGCCGCCGCACCGGTAATGCCGGTGATCGATACGTAGTACAAGAAGCCCGACGTATTGTTGAGAACCGCAGGCAGGCGCTTGGCGTCCGTAGTGGGCGTGGCCAGCCGGATGAAATTCAGGCCGCGCTCGATGGCCGGCAGGCACAACTCGTCGTCGGCCTCGGGAGGCACGTCGACGATGATGAGACCGTCGACACCGGCCGCCGCCGCCGCATCCAGGAAGCGCTCGCGCGGGCAGACGTAGATCGGATTGTAATAGCCCATCAGCACGACCGGCGTGTCCTGGTCGCGGCTGCGCAGGGCGCGCACCAGCTCGAAGGTCTTGTGCATAGTCTGACCGGCCTTCAAGGCGCGCAGCGATGAGGCCTGGATCGCCGGGCCATCGGCCATCGGGTCTGAGAACGGCATGCCGAGTTCGATCAGGTCGGCGCCAGCCGCGGGCAGGCCGAGCAGGATCTGCTCCGCCGTCTGATAGTCGGGATCGCCGGCCGTGACGAACGTGATGAGGCCGGCGCGCCGCTCCTGCTTGAGCGCGGCGAAGCGGCGGTCGATGCGAGATGGCTTTGTCATGCGGTTCCAGTTCTACTCCCTCTCCCCGTCTCTTCTAGCGGGGCAAGGGTCGGGGTGAGGGGCCGCGACATGCGTCGCGCTGGTGTGGGCTGCCCCTCGTCCCAACCCTTTTCCCACGCATGGGTGGGCAAGGGAACGCTTGCTCACATCTTCATGCCGAGATGACCGGCGACGGCGAAGATATCCTTGTCGCCGCGGCCGCACATGTTCATGACCAGCAGGTTGTCCTTGGCCAGCGTCGGCGCCAGCTTGGTGACGTAGGCCAGCGCGTGCGCCGGCTCCAGCGCCGGAATGATGCCTTCCATGCGGGTGCAGAGCTGGAAGGCGTCGAGCGCCTCCTTGTCGGTCGCCGACACATAGGTGACGCGGCCGGAATCCTTCAACCAGGCGTGCTCGGGGCCGATGCCGGGATAGTCGAGGCCGGCCGAGATCGAATGGCCCTCGAGGATTTGCCCCTCGTTGTCCTGCAGCAGGTAGGTGCGGTTGCCGTGCAGCACGCCCGGTCGGCCGCCGCTGATCGATGCGCAATGGCCGTTGTGCACGTCGAGGCCGTGGCCCGCCGCCTCTACGCCATAGATGGCAACGCCCTTATCGTCGAGGAACGGATGGAACAGGCCGATGGCGTTGGAGCCGCCGCCGATGCAGGCAACCAGCGTGTCGGGCAGACGGCCTTCGGCCTCCTGCATCTGCTCGCGTACCTCGTTGCCGATCACGCATTGGAAGTCGCGCACCATGGCCGGATAGGGATGCGGGCCGGCCGCCGTGCCGATGATGTAATAGGTGTTGTGTACGTTGGTGACCCAGTCGCGCAGCGCCTCGTTCATGGCGTCCTTGAGCGTCTGCGCGCCGGACGTGACCGCGTTGACCTTGGCGCCCAGCAGCTTCATGCGGAACACGTTGGGCTTCTGCCGCTCCACGTCGACCGCGCCCATGAAGATTTCGCACGGCAGGCCGAAGCGCGCGCACACGGTTGCCACCGCCACGCCATGCTGGCCGGCGCCGGTCTCGGCAATGATGCGCGTCTTGCCCATGCGCTGGGCAAGCTGGATCTGGCCGAGGCAGTTGTTGATCTTGTGGCTGCCGGTGTGATTGAGTTCGTCGCGCTTGAAGTAGATCCGGGCGCCACCCAGATGTTCGGTCAGGCGCTCGGCGAAATAGAGCGGGCTCGGGCGGCCGCCATAGTGGGCGTTGAGGCTGGCGAGGTCTGCCTTGAACTTGGGATCGGCCTTGGCGGCCGCGTAGGCCTTCTCCAGGTCGAGGATCAGCGGCATCAGCGTCTCGGCCACGAAGCGTCCGCCGAACAACCCGAAGAAGCCTTGCTCGTTCGGCCCGGCACGGAACGTGTTGAGGTTTTGTCCCTCGGCCTTTTTCTTCCTGGTCGCCATCGCTCGAGACCCAGCAACGCCCATATCTTGCCGCGCTCCCGCGCCCAGCATTTGGGGCAGGCGGGCGGCGGGATGGACGTTATACGCCCTTTGCCGCCTGAAGGAAGCGCTCGATGAGGGCCGGGTCCTTTTCGCCGGGGCTCGACTCAACGCCGGAGGAGACATCGACAATGCGGGCCCGCGTGGCGCGGACCGCCTCGGCGACGTTGTCGGGGTTGAGGCCGCCCGACAGGATGAAAGGCACGTGCTCCTTGACCCCGCTCAGCAACGCCCAATCGAAGGTCGCACCATGCCCGCCAGGACGCGTGGCGCCCTCCGGCGGCTGGGCGTCGAACAGGATGTAGTCGACCATGGCGCGGTAATCGAGGGCGACGCGCGCATCGTTGGCGGTCGCCACTTTGATGGCCTTGATGACCGGCAGGTCCCAGCGATGGCGGATGGCAACCGCCCGGTCCGGTGCCTCATGGCCGTGCAGCTGCAGCATGTCCGGACCGACGGCCTTCACCACGGCATCGATCAGACCATCATCCGCATCCACCAGCAGCGCCACGATCTTGGCCCGGCCGCGCGCCTGCGTGGCGAGCGCCGTGGCGGCCTGGGGATCGATGCTGCGCGGGCTGGGCGGAAAGAACACGAGGCCAATGAAATCGGCCCCGCCCGCCAACGCTGCATCGAGCGCGGGCTCGGTTTTCAGTCCGCAGATCTTGACCTGGGTGCTCATGGGTGCCGCTCTTGGTGCCGAGGTGTAGGGGGCGTGAGCTGTTTTGTCCAATGACGGGTGGGCGCGGCATCGACTTGCTGCAACAGGTGTGGCCGCTCGTCACGTGGAAGCGCGACCACGGCGGGGGCGATGCCTTGGGCTCGCGCACGAGATATGGAGAAGGCCGACACCTGCTCTCGACAAAGCCTCCAAGTGAGTTCATAGCACCGCCCAGCGATGTCGCGACGCGAGGATGTGCATGACCAACAAGGCGAAAAAGCCTGCCAAGGCGGCGGCGGCAAAGGCAGCGACCGCGAAGAGCACCGCGCACAAGGCCAAGCCGACGCCGGCGCCGGCCGGGCCTAACCCGCTGCTGGAGCGCTGGACGACGCCCTTCGAGGTGCCGCCGTTCGACAAGGTGCGCACCGAGCACTTCCTGCCCGCCATCGAGAAGGGCTTCGCCGACAACCTCGCCGAGATCGCCGCCATCGCCAACAACCGAGCGACACCGACCTTCGCAAATACGATCGACGCCTTGGAGGGTGCCGGCCGGCTGCTGGATCGGGTCTCATCGGTGTTCTTCAACCTATCCGGCACCGACACCACGCCGCACATCCAGGCCATCGAGCGCGAGGTGGCGCCGCGCTACGCCAAGCACAGCATGGGCATCTACCAGAATGCCAAGCTGTTCGCGCGCGTCGACGCGCTGATGAAGGAGCGCAAGAAGCTCGGCCTGACGCTTGAGCAGACGCGGGTGCTGGAGCGCTACCATCGCGGTTTCGTCAAGGCCGGTGCCAAGCTCGACAAGAAGGCCAAGACGCGCTTGGCCAAGATTGCCGAGCGATCGGCATCGCTCGGTACGCTTTTTGGCCAGAACGTACTGAAGGACGAGCAGAACTACTTGCTGGTGCTGGACGGCGAGGCCGATCTCGCCGGCTTGCCCGACGCGGTGCGCGCTGCGGCCGCGCAGGCGGCCACCGATCGTGGCAAGCCCGGCCAGCATGTCATCACGCTGTCGCGCTCGAGCATTGAGCCGTTCCTGCAGTACTCGGCGCGGCGCGACCTGCGCGAGCAGGCCTTCAAGGCGTGGATCAAGCGCGGCGCCAAGGGCGGCAAGACGGACAACCGCGGTATCGTCAGGGAGATGTTGGGCCTGAGGGCGGAGCGGGCGCAACTGCTCGGCTACAGGACGGCCGCCGACTCCACCCTTGAATTCTCGATGGCCAAAACTCCGGCCGCGGTGCGCAAGCTGCTCATGGACGTATGGGGACCGGCGCGCAAGCGCGCACTGCAAGAGCGCGATCTGCTGCAGCAGGCGGTGCAGGCCGAGGGTGGCAACTTCAAGATCGCCGCCTGGGATTGGCGCCACTACGCCGAGAAGGTGCGCAAGGCACGCTACGACGTGGACGAGGCACAGATCAAACCCTACCTGCAGCTCGACAGCGTGATCGCCGCCGCCTTCGACGTGGCCGGCAAGCTGTTCGGCGTGTCCTTCAAGGAGCGCAAGGACCTGCCCGTCTATCACCCGGAGGTGCGCACCTTTGAGGTGCTCGACAAGTCCGGCAAGCACGTTGGGCTGTTCTTCGGCGACTACTATGCACGGCCGTCCAAGCGCTCGGGCGCCTGGATGTCGGGCTGGCGCGATCAGTACAGACTGGGCGCAGACGTGACTCCGATCGTCGTCAACGTCATGAACTTCGCCAAGGGCGCGCCGGGAGAGCCCTCACTGCTCAGCCTCGACGATGCGCGCACGTTGTTCCACGAATTCGGGCACGGCCTGCACGGCCTGTTGTCGAACGTGACCTACCCGGCCCTGTCCGGAACCAGCGTCGAGCGCGATTTCGTGGAGCTGCCATCGCAGCTGTACGAGCACTGGCTGGAGCAGCCGGAGGTGCTGCGCAAGTTCGCCAGGCACTACAAGACCGGCAAGACCGTGCCCGAGGCGCTACTGAAGCGCATCAAGGCCGCGCGCACCTTTAACCAGGGCTTCGCCACCGTCGAGTACCTGTCATCGGCCATCGTCGACATCGATCTGCACGTGCTCAAGAGCGCCGACAAGCTCGACGTCGACAAGTTCGAGGCCGACACGCTGGCGCGCATCGACATGCCTGAGGAGATCGTCATGCGCCACCGCATCCCGCACTTCCAGCACATCATTGGCGGCTATGCGGCGGGCTATTACAGCTACATGTGGTCGGAGGTGATGGACGCAGACGCCTTCCGTGCTTTTGAGGAGACGGGCAACGTGTTCGATCCGGCCACCGCCAAGCGGCTGCGCGATTGCATCTATTCCGCCGGCGGCTCGCAGGACCCTGCCGATGCCTACAAGGCCTTCCGCGGACGTCTACCCGACATCCAGGCGCTGCTTGACAAGCGCGGCTTGAGCAAACCGATGGCGGCGTAGGACTGGTGGTGCGGGTCGCCACCTTTGCCTGCTGCGCATGCGAACGGGGATGGAAAGCCAGATTGGCACTGCTGCGATGGCGGTGGTGTCCCTTGCGGCGGCAGCCAAACTCGCCGTGGCTGCCCAGACCCAAATCCTGCGGCAGGCTCGACACGGGCAGTGGCAGCATGGAGCGGAGGCGCTGGACACCGCAAGCCGCGTTGCGGCCTGGAGGATACGACGTTGGCAGCGCTACCGTGAACGCTTTGCTACGCCGGCGCCAAGGTCGGTGCAGGCGATTGCTCTCGTGATCGGCTTGTCCGCACAAGAAAGCCGACCCGCCGATGCGAGTTGACCTGCCGGTCGACCAAGACAGGGAAACGCAAGCGACGGCCACGATCGATCCGTTTGACCCCTGGGCCTTGCCCCGTTCGAACGGCATGTACCCTCGGGAACCTGCCGCACCAAAAAATCAGGTGTGTTACGCCACCTGGGCCGCACATGCGCGCTGACACAGTGCCCCATCGCAGCTTCGCTTGCCGGCAGCGAAACGTGCATGCGATACACGGACTATCTTGCTGTCGGGGACGGAGCCCATGCTGCGTGATCGTCGGCGTTTTGTCGCTGGTGGATCTGGCGCTGACCGGCTCGCTGCTGCTGATCGTGATCTTCTCCGGCTATGAGAATTTCGTCTCCAAGATCGATCACTCCGGGCACCGCGACTGGCCGGAATGGATGGGGGCCATCGACTTCACGGCCCTCAAGATCAAGCTGCTCGGTTCGAGGCGATCTCGGCCATCCAGCTGCTCAAACAGTTCATGCAATTGAAGACCGCATCGGATCGCGACCTTTGGTGGTACGTGGTCATCCACCTGGTGTTCGTCGGCTCAAGCGTGCTGTTGGCTCTGTCAGATCGCATCAGCGGCGAGAGCCACCATGCCCCATCCCAGCCTGCTGGTCCAAAACCTGACACGGACGTAAAGTCCAAGCACAGCTAGCTGCGGCGCCACGCAGGACACCTCGATATCAGCCGGGAGAGAACGCATGCAGGCAACCATCAATGGCATTCGCATGAACTACGATGTTGCAGGCGCCGAACACGCGCCGGTCGTCGTACTGCACCATCCGCTCGCCACCAACCTGTCGATGTGGGACGAGCTGACGCCGGTGCTGGCGGACAAGTATCGCGTGGTGCGGTTCGATGCGCGCGGGCACGGGCAGAGCGAGGCCCCGAAGGGGCCCTACACGTTCGAGACGCTTGCGGCCGACGTCGTCGCCCTCATGGACCATCTGAAGATCAAGCAGGCCGACTTCCTCGGCCTGTCGATGGGCGGCATGGTCGGCCAGTACCTTGGGTTGCTGCATGCGGGCCGCTTTTCGACCCTGCAGCTGGTCTCCACCAGCAGCCGTGTGCCGGACGAGGCGAAGCCCTTGTGGGTCGACCGCGTGAAGGTGGCGCGCGAGCAGGGCATGGCCTCGCAGGTCGAGCCGGCCATGGGCCGCTGGATCACGGCCGAGAACCGCAACAAGCCAGCACTGGTGGCGCGCCTGAGCAAGATGATTGAGACGACGCCGCTCGAAGGCTACGCCGGCTGGTGTCAGTGCATTCACGGACTGAACGTCACCGAGCGGCTCAAGGGCATCACTCTGCCAACGCGGGTGATCGTGGGCAGGGAGGACCCGGCGACGCCGGTTGCGGCGGCCGAGACCATCCACCGCCACATCCAGGGCTCCGACCTGGTGATCGTTCCCAACACCTCGCACATGCTGTGCGCCGAGGACCCGACTGCGTTCCACAAGCCGGTGCTGGAGTTCCTGGCCAAGCATCCGGCAAAGTAGTGGTGCCGGACGGCGGGCGGCGGCCTCCGGCACTGTACCGCTCGCTGCTTGGCGAACGGTTCGACGTGCTGCCGGCGCGGGTGCGCGAGCTGCACGATCTGACGGAGCCGGCAGTTTGGGTGGGGCGCGCCGATGTCGAGCGCGGACGGTCCTGGGGGGCCAACGCTCTCGCCGCCATGTTCTGCTTGCCGCCGCATGGCAAGGATCAGCCGCTGCGCGTGACCTTCACGCCGGGCAACGGGCGGGAGGCGTGGACGCGCAAGTTCGGCAAGCGCACGTTTCGCTCGGTCCAGTTCGAACGCAAGGGAATGCTGGCTGAGCGCATCGGCGCGAGTTGCCTGGTGTGCGCGCCGGAGGCGTCTGCGGACGGGCTGGCGTTGCGGCTGCAGGACGTGCGCGTCCTTGGCATCCCGCTGCCGAGCTGGCTGCATGCGCGCGTGCGAACGTTCGAGAGCGAACAGGACGGCCGCTACCGCTTCGAGGCCGAGGCGCAGCTGCCGCTGCTTGACCTGCTGGTGCGCTACACCGCCTGGCTGGAGAGGGACGGTGCTGCGAGCGCGTAATCCGGGTGCCACTGGCCCGGATCGAGGTGGGTCAACAGGCCGGTCTTCATGCCCGACAACGTGCGCACCATCTCGCGGCGCACGTACGGCACTTTGCCGGCGAGCGGAAATGTGAGGTCGCGTAGCAGGGCGGCAACGCGGCTGTCCGACTGGAAGAAGGGCGTGAGCCAGCGGCTGGCGTAGGAATAGAAACGCGTGTGCGCGCGTCTTTGCGAGCTGTAGGCAGCCAGCGCTGCGGCAATGCAAGGTTGCTCGCGCAGGCATTGGGCGAGCACGGCCGCATCGATGAGAGCGAGGTTGGCACCCTGGCCGAGCTGCGGGCTCGTCACGCGTCCGGCATCGCCGATGAACACGATGCGATCGGCATAGCGCTCGCGCAGCCTAACGTCGGCGTAGGAGGCAAACGCCAGGTCGTCGGTCGAGCCAATCTGAGCGACGAATGGCTGGATCTGCGGCCAGGCGGCCAGGACCTTTTCTCGCCAACGTTCGATGCCGGCCTCGCGCCAGGCCGTGTGATCGCGCACCCGCAGGCTCCAGAACAGGGCGGCGAGGCGGCGGGGGTCACCCGGTCGGCGGCCCACCGGGAGGATGCCGGCCATCAGGTGGCAACCCTCGTAGACTTGCACCAGCAGATCCGAGTGCGGCCAATCGTTGGGCATCTCAGTGATGCCCCACAGGGCGCCGTAGGCATAGGGGCGGTTGGCGTCGACCGCTACCGCCCCGGCGCGCAGGAACGAGCGCTGGCCGGTGCCATCGACCACCAGGTCGAACGGGCCGTGCTCCGTGCCCTGCGCGTCGAGCAGCAGGCGGCCGTCCGGCACGCA
This sequence comes from Hyphomicrobiaceae bacterium, assembly GCA_035762425.1. Classification (GTDB taxonomy): domain Bacteria; phylum Pseudomonadota; class Alphaproteobacteria; order Rhizobiales; family Hyphomicrobiaceae; genus AWTP1-13. The sequence goes on from DASTOW010000196.1 coordinate 21,254, forward strand.
GCGACTGGCGCGCATCTCGACCGACGCCGTGATCGGCACGGCCAGGCGCCGGACCTCGTCGTACAGCAGGCCGAACAGCGCGCTGCGGTGGATACCGATCCCGAACAGGTGCGGACCGAGTTCGCGATAGCCGACGTCGAAAATGTGCGCGCCGCGTACCGTCCGGCCGTCGATGCCAAGCACGACCGCACCGCTAGCGATGGCGGCACGGTCAAGGCCGAGGCGTGCCAGGCAGGCAAGACCGGTCGGCTGCAGCATCAGACCGGCGCCGAGCGGTCGCGGCTCGGCGAAGCGCTCAAACAGGCGAACGTCGTGACCATCGCCAGTTAGGAATGCGGCGGCCGCGAGACCGGCCGTTCCCGCCCCGGTCATGGCTATGCGAAGTGGCCGCATCCAACCGCGCCCCCGATGTGCGTTCTATCCGCACTTTGCCTCGCCACGAGGAGCGCTGGAAGGCCTTCTCGCCGGGTGCGTCAGCTGGCCCAGGGCTGACGCCGGTCAGGGCATGCGGCTTGGTAGCACTCTTCCTTCGACGCGTTCGATGGCCTATGAGCGCGCCACCGGTTCCAGAGCGCTCAAGGCCGCATGATTCGTCTCGACAGCATCAGCAAGCAGAACGGGCACCAGATCCTCTTCATCGAGGCATCGGCCGCGCTCAGCAAGGGCGAGAAGATCGGCCTGGTCGGTCCCAACGGCGCCGGCAAGACCACCCTGTTGCGCATGCTCACGGAGCAGGAGGAGCCCGACGAGGGCCAAGTGGTGGTCGAGCGCGGCATCACCATCGGCTACTTCAGCCAGGATGTCGGCGAGATGTCCGGGCGCAGCGCCGTCACCGAGGTAATGGACGGCGCGGGTCCCGTTAGCGCGGTGGCGGCCGAGCTCAAGGAGCTGGAGGCCGCCATGGGCGATCCGGACCGGGCGGACGACATGGACGACATCGTCGCGCGCTACGGCGAGGTGCAGGGCCGCTTTGAGGAGCTGGACGGCTACGCTCTGGAGGGCCGCGCCCGCGAGGTGCTCGCAGGCCTTAGCTTCAGCCAGGAGATGATGGACAGCGACGTTGGCGCCCTCTCGGGCGGCTGGAAAATGCGCGTGGGGCTGGCCCGCATCCTGCTGATGCGCCCTGACGTGATGCTGCTGGACGAGCCGAGCAACCACCTCGACATCGAGAGCCTCATCTGGCTCGAGCAATTCCTCAAGGGCTACGAGGGCGCGCTGCTGATGACCTCCCACGATCGCGAGTTCATGAACCGCATCGTCGGCAAGGTGCTGGAGATCGACGGCGGCTCGCTGACGTCGTACGCGGGCAACCTCGAGTTCTACGAGCAGCAGCGGGTACTCGCCGAGAAGCAGCAGCAGGCCCAGTTCGCGCGCCAGCAGGCGATGCTGGCCAAGGAGATCAAATTCATCGAGCGCTTCAAGGCTCGCGCCTCGCACGCAGCCCAGGTGCAGAGCCGGGTCAAGAAGCTGGAGAAGATCGATCGGGTCGCGCCGCCGCGGCGGCGCCAGAGTATCGCCTTCGAGTTCCAGACGGCGCCGCGCTCGGGCGAGGACGTTGCGTCCCTCAAGGGCGTGCACAAGCGCTACGGCAGCCGCAGCATCTACGCAGGTCTCGATTTCCAGGTGCGCCGCCGCGAGCGCTGGTGCGTGATGGGCGTCAACGGCGCGGGCAAGTCGACGCTGCTCAAGTTGGTGGCGGGCGCGACCGAGCCCGACACCGGCACGGTGGCGATCGGCGCCAGCGTCAAGATGGGCTATTTCGCGCAGCACGCCATGGACCTGCTCACCGGCGAGCAGACCGTGTTCCAGTCGCTGGAGGAGACCTTCCCGCAGGCGGGGCAGGGCTCGCTTAGGACGCTGGCCGGCTGCTTCGGCTTTTCCGGCGACGACATCGACAAGAAATGCCGCGTGCTGTCCGGGGGCGAGAAGGCGCGGCTGGTGATGGCCAAGATGCTCTACGATCCGCCCAACTTCCTGGTGCTGGACGAGCCGACCAACCACCTCGACATGGCGACCAAGGAGATGCTGATCACGGCGCTCGCCGCCTACGAGGGCTCCATGCTGTTCGTCTCGCACGACCGCCACTTCCTGGCCGCACTCTCCAACCGCGTGCTGGAGCTCACCCCCCAAGGCACCCACACCTACGGCGGCGGCTACACCGAGTACGTTGCCCACACGGGTCAGGAGGCGCCTGGGCTGCGCGGATAGGATGGCGGGCTTCATTGCGAACAACGCAGACGCCGCTTCTGGGGCGCACCGGGGTTCCAGGCTCAGCCTGTCATGTCGGGCTTGTTCCCGAGGCAGCATCGATCAGCAGGCTGAGGAGGCCTTGGGCCGCTGGGTCCCCGCAACAAGGGCTGGGACTACCGTTGCGTGTGCGGTCGCTCGTCCAACCCCTAGTACACGCGCGCCTTGGGGGCGATGTACTTGACCTCGTTGGTCATGGTGTAGGTGTGCACCGGACGATAGTCGATGTGCACCGTGCGCTTGGCGTCGTCGGCCCAGGTCAGCGTGTGCTTCATCCAGTTGGCATCGTCGCGCTGCGGGTAGTCCTCGCGAGCGTGGGCGCCGCGGCTCTCGGTGCGATTGGCTGCCGCGCAGACGGTCACGGCCGCCTGCACGATCAGGTTGTCGTACTCGAGCGTCTCGATCAGGTCTGAGTTCCACACCAGCGAGCGGTCGGAGACCTTGATATCGTCGCTCTCCTTCCACACCTCGGCGATCTTCTGCACGCCCTCATCGAGCACCGGGCCGTCGCGAAACACAGCGCAGTTGGACTGCATGATTTTTTGCATCCTGAGGCGCAGGGCGGCGGTCGGCGTAGTGCCCTTGGCGTGACGGAACTTGTCAAGCCGCGACAGCGCAAGGTCGGCGGCATCGCTCGGCAACTCGGCCTGGGCGCTGCCCGCCTCGATCGTCTTCGCGCACTGCAGGCCGGCGGCGCGACCGAACACCACAAGGTCGATCAGCGAGTTGCTGCCCAGCCGGTTGGCGCCATGCACGGACACGCAGGCGGCTTCGCCCAATGCCATCAGGCCCGGCACCACGTAGTCAGGATTGCCGTTCTCAAGGGTGAGCATCTCGCCGTGATAGTTGGTCGGCACGCCACCCATGTTGTAGTGCACGGTCGGCAGCACCGGGATCGGTTGCCGGCGCAGGTCGACACCCGCGAACACTTTGGCGCTCTCCGTGATGCCCGGCAAGCGCTCGTGCAGAATCTTCGGGTCCAGGTGGTCAAGGTGCAGGAAGATGTGGTCCTTCTCGGCACCCACGCCGCGCCCCTCGCGGATCTCGATGGTCATGGACCGCGAGACGACGTCGCGCGAGGCCAGGTCCTTGGCGTGCGGTGCGTAGCGCTCCATAAAGCGCTCGCCGCTGGCGTTGGTGAGATAGCCGCCCTCGCCGCGTGCGCCTTCGGTGATGAGCACGCCGGCACCGTAGATGCCGGTCGGGTGGAACTGTACGAACTCCATGTCCTCCAGCGGCAGGCCGGCGCGCAGCACCATGGCATTGCCGTCGCCCGTGCACGTGTGGGCGCTCGTGCAGGAGAAGTAGGCGCGGCCGTAGCCGCCGGTGGCCAGGATGGTCTTCTTGGCGCGGAAACGGTGCAATGTCCCGTCGGCAAGACACAAGGCCACCACGCCGCGACAGGCGCCGTCCTGATCCATGATCAGGTCGATGGCGAAGTACTCGATGAAGAACTCGGCCGAGTGCCGCAGCGATTGCCCGTACAGGGTGTGCAACATGGCATGGCCGGTGCGGTCGGCCGCAGCACAGGTGCGCTGCGCCGGCGGGCCCTCGCCGTAATCTGTCGTCATGCCGCCGAACGGGCGCTGATAGATGCGGCCATCGTCCGTGCGGCTGAAGGGCATGCCGTAGTGCTCGAGTTCGTAGACGGCCTCCGGCGCATGGCGGCACATGTATTCGATGGCGTCTTGGTCGCCCAGCCAGTCGGCGCCCTTGACGGTATCGTACATGTGCCAGCGCCACTCATCGGGGCCCATGTTGCCCAGCGCTGCGGCGATGCCGCCCTGCGCCGCCACGGTGTGCGAGCGTGTGGGGAACACCTTGGTGATGCAGGCGGTACGCAAGCCTGCCTCCGAGCAGCCGAGCGTGGCCCGCAGGCCGGCGCCGCCGGCGCCGACAATCACCACGTCATAGGTGTGATCCGTGAGCGGGTAGGCCTTGCCGTTGTGCGCCGGCTTGGCGATGCCGTTGCCCTTGCTGTGACCGTTCTGCGCCATCGTTTAGACCCCGAAGCTCAGTTTCAGCACGGCAAATACACAGGTCAGACCAACGACCAGCGAGAAGAAGGAATTTAGCATGAGGGCCATCACCTTGCGCCCTTCCGAATGCACATAGTCCTCAATGATGGATTGCATACCTAGGCGCATGTGGATGACGCCGGACAGCACCAGCAGGAGCAGAAGGATGGCGTTTTGGGGCTTGGCCAGGGTGCGCTTCACGGTCGCGTAATCGGCGCCGGCGAGCTTGGCCAACAGCACCATGACGATGCACACGAGGACCAGGTTGGAGACGGCGGTCAACCGCTGCTTCCAGAAATGCTCGGTGCCTTCCTTGGCGGAACCGAGGCCGCGCACTTTGCCGAGCGGGGTGCGAAAGCTCATCTCAAAAGCCTCCCCGCATCCACAGGCCGGCACCCCAAGTGGCCAGCGTCAGCGAGATCGAGCCGATGATGGTCAGCCACGCGAGCAGGTTGACCTGCCAGATCTCGAACCCACGTCCCGTGTCCCACACGAAATGACGCAGGCCGCCCAGCATGTGATGGAAGATGGCCCAGGTGTAGCCGACCAGGACCAGCTTGCCGATCGGGTGTCCAAACAGAGCGTTGACCATATTAAACTGCTGCTCCCCCATGGCGGCTGCCACGAGCCAGGCAGCGAGCAGCAGCGTGCCGAAGTACAGCGCGGCACCGGTGATACGATGCACGATCGACATCGCCGTGTTGATCATCACGCGATAGACCGACAGATGCGGAGAGAGCGGACGCTCTATGGCTCGCGTGGCCTCGGCCATTTGGGACGGTCTCCTGAAGTGATCTGCAGTCGCGGCCTTTTAGCGCGGTGCAGCACGGCTCCGCAATCGCCGCAACGTCTCATATCGGCAACGCCTGCCCGGCCGCCTCGGGCTGGCTCGGGGATCCAGCTTGCCGCTGGCCCTCACGCAAGCCGATGCCTGCATGGTCGGCGCGATCCCGACCATGCCAAGGCGGTCGGGTGACGCCATGAAATTCCAAAGCGCTAGCAAGGCGGCACACGGCGAGGTGTATTGTATACCAGTTGCGTCGATGTCAGCGGGGCAAGACGAGCCAGCAGTCGAGATCGAGAATCACCCCGTCCTCATAATCACCTGTGCCGTTGCGCAAGGGGAAGTCGGCGCAACGGCGATTCTTGGCGGCGACAAGCCGCGTGCGCAGTGCGCCGATGTCGGAACGCCCGGCGATCGGCGCCGTCTCCAGCACCTGCGACCAGGCGTACACGGTATCCCCGGCGAAGCACGGCGCTACGTGGCGGCCACCGTTGATGGCGGCGAGATGGAACGCGTTGGCCAATCCATTGAAGGACAGGGCACGGGCGAGCGAGATCACCACGCCGCCGTAGATCAGCCGTCGCTTGAACTGGCCCTGTGCCTGCTCATGCAAATTGAAGTGCACCTTGGCGGTGTTCTGGTAGAGGCGGGTGGCGATCTGGTGCTCGGCCTCCTCCAGCGTCATGGCATCGATGTGGTCGATCTTCTCGCCCGCGGCATAGTCGCCCCAGCGGTAGGGTGAGCCGGCACGTGCAAGATCGTAGCCGGCGAGATCCAGTTTCGGCACGGCCACACCGAGGCTCGCCGCATCGACCCGCTCGGCCAGCTTCGGCACCACCGCGGTCGGTGCAGGCGAGGCGGCATCGCGCTTGCGCACCATCACCCAGCGCACGTACTCCAGCACCGGCTCTGCGTTGTGGTTGCGGCCGGTGGTGCGCACGTAGACCACCCCCGACGTCTTGTTGGCGTTCTCGCGCAGGCCGATCACCTCCGAAGACGCCGAGAGCGTATCGCCCGCGTAAACCGGCTGCAGGAAGCGGCATTCGGCGTAGCCGAGGTTGGCGACCGCATTGAGCGAGATGTCCGGCACGGTCTTGCCGAACACGACGTGGAACACGATGAGATCGTCCAGCGGCGCCCGCGGATAGCCGATGGCCTGGGCGAACACGTCCGATGACTGCACCGCAAAGCGCGGCCCGTACAACCCGTTGTAGACCGCCACATCGCCCACCGTGACCGTGCGCGGCGTGGCGTGCTGCAGCACCTGCCCGACGCTGAAATCCTCGAAGAAATTGCCGAGCTTGGCCTTGCTCCCGCTCATTACGCCGCTCCAGATGTTGCTCGGTCGTGATGCTCGTCATTGCTCGGACAGCTTGAGGTCGGGAGAATAGTCGCCCGGCGCTTCCTTGGTGATCGCCTGCCCGCACACGACGTGACCTCTCGCGTGATCGTAGGTGAGGGTCGGCTGGCCGTAGAGCTGCCAGCCGTTGTTCAGCGCTGCCGTGACGCGATGGCAGAAGCTGGCGTCGTCTGGTCCTGTCAGATAGCGGTAAAGCTTCATGGCATGCCCTCAATGGCCTCTGCGATCGACACGGTCCGCCGCGCCATCTCGGCGTGCATCAACTCCACCATGCGGCCTTCGACGGTGATGACGCCCTTGCCCCGGCTCTCCGGCAACTCGAAGGCGGCGATGACCTTCCTGGCCCAAGCCACCTCCGCCGCGGGCGGCGCAAACACCTCGTTGGCGGCGGCGATCTGGTCCGGGTGGACCAGCGTCTTGCCGTCGAAGCCAAGCGCCCGGCCGTGCGCGCATTCTCGCCGGTGGCCGTCGATGTCCTTGAAGTTGTTGTAGACGCCGTCGAGCACGTCGAGGCCGTAGGCGCGCGCGGCCGTGATCGTCGCCGACAACCAGTACAGCGCCGGGCGCCGGCTGCCCGACAGATCCGCGCGCGTCTCTTTGACGAGGTCGTTGGTGCCCATCACGAAGCAGGCGAGCCGCGCACCCTGGTTGCGAACCACCGAGGCGATCTCGCCGACGTTGAGGATGGCAAGCGGCGTCTCGATCATGGCCCACAGCTGCGTTGTGTCCGGCGCGCCGGCGCCGGCCATGGCCTGCGCAGCGCGCACGATATCGCCACCCGTGGACGGCTTGGGGATCAGGATGGCATCGGGGGCCACGGCTGCCGCAGCGGCAAGGTCGGCCGCCCCCCACAGCGTGTCGAGCCCATTGATGCGGATGATCAGCTCGCGCTTGCCGTAGCCGCCGGCCTTGACGGCATCGCACACCTGCCGGCGCGCCGTCTCCTTGGCTTGCGGCGCCACGGCGTCTTCAAGATCGAGAATAAGAGCATCGGCGGCCAGCGTCTTGGCCTTCTCGAGCGCACGGGCGTTGGCGCCGGGCATGTACAGAACGCTGCGTCGCGGGCGGGTCTGCATGGGTGGGGCTCCGGCTGATGTCCGACCAAACTAGGCAAAGGTCATGCCGCCCGCCAGTCTGGCGTGCGCCGGCGAGGCAAGTTGTCGTGCAAGGCTTGGCAAGGCCCGAGGGTTCCGTCAGACTCGATCGCACGCGTGCAGCGAACCTATGGGGCAGCGTGGACACGGCAGACATCGTCATCGTCGGCGGCGGCATCGTCGGCAGCGCGACCGCCTATTTTCTGAGCATGGATGCCGCTGCCTCGGGCCGGCGTATCGTCCTGATCGAGCGCGAGGCGAGTTACAGCACCGGCAGCACCGGTCGCTCCGCCGGTGGCGTGCGGGCGCAGTTCTCCACACCCGAGAACATCGCCATGTCGCAGTTCACGCTGTCGGTGTTCCGCTCGCTGAAGGTGATGTTCGGCGCCGAAGCCGACGTCGGCTTCCGCGAGCAGGGCTATCTGCTGCTGGCTGCGCCGGACACGCGATCGATCCTCGCCGAGAACGTCGCCGTGCAGCACTCCATGGGCGGCGATATCGAGTTGCTGGACACCGCCGGGCTGGCGCGACGCTTTGCATGGCTCGTGACGGAAGGCGTTGCCGCCGGCGCCTATGGTCGTTCCGGCGAGGGCTGGTTCGACCCGCCCAGCTTCGCCGCCCTGTTGCGCAAGGCTGCGCAGCAGCGGGGCGTCGCCGTGCTTTACGACGAGGTGACCGGCATCGAAACCGGCACGCGCGTCGAGGCCGTGCGGCTGGCGAGCGGACGTCGCATCGCGTGCGGGGCGCTGGTGAATGCGGCCGGCCCCTGGGGCGGCAAGTTGGCGGCCTTGGCCGGCCTGCGGCTGCCGGTCGAACCGCGCAAGCGCTACGTCTACGTCATCGACTGTCGCCAGGCTTCGGACGCGCTGCACCGCGCGCCGCTGACGGTCGATCCGAGCGGTGTTTGGTTCCGCCCCGAAGGCAGGATGTTCCTGTGCGGGCGCTCTCCCGAGGAAGGCAACGAGCCGCCGGCGGAAAGTCTGGACGACATCGATCACGAGTTCTTCGCAAGCGACGTGTGGCCAAATCTCGCCGCGCGAGTGCCGGCGTTTGACAGCGTCAAGGTCGTCAGTGCCTGGGCGGGCTTCTACGACTACAACACGCTCGACCACAACGCCGTCATCGGCCCGCACCCCGAGCTGGCGAACTTCTATTTCGCGAACGGCTTCTCCGGACACGGTGCGCAGCAGGGCGCCGCCGCCGGCCGCGCCGTCGCCGAGCTCGTTCTGCACGGCGGCTTCCGGACGCTCGATCTGACGCGCTTTGGCTACGCGCGCATCGCGGCCGGACGGCCGCTGTTCGAGCGAAACGTGATCTGAAAACATGCTATGAGGAGCAATGGCACGCATCCTCGCCATCTCCTCGCACGTCGTGCGTGGCCAGGTCGGCCTTGCCGCCACTGTGCCGGCGCTGCAGTCGCTCGGACACGAGGTCTGGGCTTTGCCGACGGTGCTGCTCGCCAGCCGACCCGGATTGGGGCAGCTGCGTCGCTGTGCGCTGCCGGAGGCGGATCTTTCCGGCATGCTGGCGGCCCTGGAGGCCGACGGCTGCTGGCCCATGCTCGACGCGGTGTTCACCGGTTACTTTCCCTCGGCCGCTGCGGTGAGCACGGCTGCTGATGCAATCGTGCGCGCCAAGGCGGCAAATCCGTCGCTCATCACCTGCCTCGATCCGATCATTGGTGATGCCGGCCGCCTGTACGTGGCGCAGGAGACGGCCGAGGCGATCCGCGAGCGACTGATTCCGCTCGCCGATGTGGCAATGCCCAACCTGTTCGAGTTGACCTGGCTGACCGGCGCTGCCGCCGAAACCGCTACGCAGATCGTGCGATCAGCCTGCGGCCTCGGTCCGGCGACGGTGGTGGTTACCTCCGCCACCCAGACCACAGCCGGTGTCGGCACCTTACTGGCCGTGCGGGGCTCGATCTCCGAGCACCACAGTCGCACGCGCAGCCGAATTCCGAACGGTGCCGGCGATGTGCTGGCCGGGCTTTTCCTCGGCCATCTGCTGCGCGGGCAGTCCGCCGAAAGTGCGCTGCGCGCCGGCCTCACAAGGCTGGACCAGGTCCTTGCCGCCAGCGAGGGCAAGCCGGTTCTTGACCTTGCCGCCCTCTGTGGGCCCCCGACATGAGCTCTGCTCCTGACGTGCGCGACCGGTTGAGAGGCGCGCTGGCCTTCCTGCATCACGAAGCTGCCGCAGCCCTCATGCTGATGGCGGCGGCCCTGGCGGCCCTGCTGATCGACAACTCGCCGCTGTCCTGGCTGTACGCTCTGTTCCTCGACACGCCCGTTGGTGTGCGTGCCGGGCCGCTTTCGCTCGACAAGCCGCTGCTGCTCTGGATCAACGATGGCCTGATGGCCGTGTTCTTTTTCCTGGTCGGGCTGGAGATCAAGCGCGAGCTTCTGCGAGGGGAGCTGTCGACCCTCGCCCAGGCGACGCTGCCGGCGCTGGCGGCGGCCGGTGGCATGGTGGTCCCGGCGCTGATCTATGTTGCCATCAACGCGGGCGATGCGTCGGGTCTGAGGGGCTGGGCCATTCCCGCCGCCACCGACATCGCCTTCGCGGTCGGCGTGCTGGCGCTACTGGGCAATCGTGTGCCGAGCTCGCTCAAGATCTTCTTGCTTGCGCTCGCCATCCTCGATGACCTGGGCGCCATTGTCATCATCGCCCTGTTCTACACGGACCATTTGTCGTGGCTGTCCCTGGCGCTCGCAGGCGCCGGCATCGTCGTGCTGTGGGCGCTCAATCGGCGGGCCATCACCCGGCTTGCGCCCTACCTGCTGACCGGCATCGTGATCTGGTTTTGCGTGCTCAAGTCCGGTGTGCATGCCACGCTGGCCGGGGTGGTGGTGGCGTTCGCCATTCCGCTCGCCAGCCGCAAGGCAGGTGAGCCGACGCTTCTGGAGCAGCTGGAAGAGAGCCTGCACCCTTGGATCGCGTTCGGCGTGCTGCCGCTGTTCGCCTTCGCCAACGCGGGCGTGTCGCTGCAGGGGTTGTCGCTTGGCAAGCTGCTGGAGCCGGTGCCGCTCGGCATCGCGCTGGGCCTGTTTATCGGCAAGCCGCTCGGCATCTTCGGTCTGAGCTGGCTTGCCATCAAGAGCGGCTTGGCCGCCAAGCCGCAAGGCGCGTCGTGGGTTCAGCTGCTCGGTGTCGGCATGCTGGGCGGCATCGGCTTCACGATGAGCCTGTTTATCGGCACGCTGGCCTTCAGCGAGGTGGACAAGGCGGCCCAGCTCAGACTGGGCGTGCTGGCGGGATCGTTGCTGTCGGCGACCGCCGGCTATCTGCTGCTGCGCCTCACTTCTTCCGCGCCGCCTCGATGGCGGGAATGATCTTGTCCTCGAGCGCCTTCGCCGATATGGGCCCGACGTGCTTGTAGACGATCTGCCCCTTGCCGTTGACGATGAACGTTTCGGGCATGCCGTAGACCCCCCACTCGATGGCAGGGCGACCGGTGGTATCGACGCCAACCGCGGCGAACGGATTGCCGTAGCGGCCGAGGAAGCGACGCGCTGACGCGGGCTGATCCTTGTAGTTGATCCCAAACAAAGGCGCGCCTGTACGCTCCTTCAGGGCAACCAGGAAAGGATGCTCCTGCACGCACGGCCCGCACCAGGACGCCCAGAAGTTCACGATTGAAACCTCGCCTTTGGCGAGGTCGGCGCTGTCGAAGCCGTCGATGGTGCGCCCTGCGTCAGTCAGCCCCTCCAACGCGGGCAGCGTCATGATCGGAACCGCCTTGCCGATCAGGGCCGAAGGCAGTCGCTGCGGATCGCCCGTGCGCAGGCCATAGGCGAATATGGCGGCCAGTATGCAGAAGATCGCCAGCGGCCACACCAGCCGACCCATGCGCGGGTTGGGTGTCGTCGTTCGATTGACTTGGGCTTCGGCCATCGCGCTTCAGCTCTGCGAAGGGTCGGCTCGGTCGGAGCGTCGGCGGACTCCGGTCGCGTCGAGCTCGTCGAGCAGGCGTTGCAGGCGTCGCCCGTCGAGCACCAGCCAGGCCACCAGCAATGACAGCGTGGTCGCTACGATGGCGTATGATGCCCAAATGAAACCAGCGTGCGGTCCGAAGTCCATGGGAGCTATCCTGCCGATTGCTGAGCCAACGCCGTGCCGGCATCCGCCCTGACGATACGCAACGCCTTGACGCGCCGTCGCAGGACCTCGTTGCGCATGGCCTTCAGGTGCAGGGCCCCGAACAGCAGCGACATGCCGGTGGTCATGACGAGCAGCGGCCACAGCAGCGACGCGTGGATCGCAGGCGATCCGATGCGCGTGATGCTGGCCGGCTGATGCAGGCTGTTCCAGTCCACCGAGAACTTGATCACCGGAATGATAACGATGCCCACCAAGGCCAGCACCGCCGTCAGCTTGCCGGCCAGCGACTCGTCCTCGATGGAGGACCGCAGCGCGATCAGCCCGAGATAGAGCAGGAACAGGATCAGCACAGACGTCAGGCGCGGGTCCCACACCCAGAAAGCGCCCCACATCGGCTTGCCCCACAGCATGCCGGTGAGCAGGCACATCGAGGTGAACACCGCCCCGATCGGAGCAGCTGCCTTGGCCGATACGTCGGCGAGCGGGTGTCGGAAGACCAGCAACCCGAAGCTCGAAGCCGCCACCACCATGTATCCGAACATGGCAAGCCAGGCCGACGGCACGTGCACGTACATGATCTTGGCAGTCTGGCCCTGCTGATAGTCGGGCGGGGCGACGAACAATGCGAGGTACAGGCCGATCGCGATCAGAACCCCCGCCGCGCTTGCCAGCCACGGCAAAAGGCGCGCCGACAGCGCCATGAAGTGCGTCGGATTGGCCAGCCTTTGCGTGATCGTCTGCTGCATTGCCATGATCTAGGCCCTCACCGGCTGAAGTGCAAACCAGTGCCCCCTGTCCCCACCGGCTCCCCTGTCCCGCCCCCACTGTCCCCACCCGCCCCACTGTCCTTAACCCGCATGGGAAGAAGGAAATTGTGTCTTATTGAAGCTGTAGACGCAGCGCCGCCCCGGTGGCGATGGGAGCCAGTGCCACTGATGCCAACGAGATCGCAGCTAGGATCAGTAGAGACGGCCCATAGGCCTCCGCATTGGTTAGCGCGGCGCTGATTGCCGATATGCCGAAAATGAGTGTTGGCACGAACAGCGGCAGCATCAGCAATGCCAGCAACAGACCTCCGCGGCGCGTGCGCAGCGTGAGCGCGGTCCCGATGCTGCCGATGAAGCTGATGGCCGGCGTGCCGATCAGCATGGTCGCGATGAGGACGACATAGGCGTCGGGCTGCAGGTTCAGCAGCAGGCCGAGCACCGGCGCCAGCAGGGCCAGCGGCACGCCGGTGGTGAGCCAATGCGCAAGGCTTTTGGTCGCGGCCACGGCTTCGAGCGGCAGCGGCCCGGTCGCCAAAACTTCGAGCGAGCCGTCCTCCAAATCGCCTTCGAAGAGGCGGCCGAGAGACAGTAGGGCCGACAGCAGCAGCGCCACCCACAACAGTCCGGGCGCGATGCGGGCCAGCAGATTGAGATCGGGTCCGAGGCCGAGCGGGAGCATGGTGATGACGATCAGGTAGAAGCCGAGCGTCACGCCGATACTGCTGCCGTCCTTCCAGGCGATGGCCAGCTCGCGGCGCAGAAGCTCGCGAAACGGCGTCATGCGGCGAGCGCCGCCGCGCCGATCCGCAGCTCGCGCGATCTGGCCAATCCGAGCGGCACATGCGTCGCCGCGACCACCAGCCCGCCGGCTTCAAGATGCCTGTCGACTACCTTGCTCAAGATCTCCTGCGAGGCGCGATCGAGCGACACTGTGGGTTCGTCGAGCAGCCAGATCGGTCGCTCGGCCAGCAGCAGGCGCGCCAGCGCCAGCCGCCGCCGCTGCCCGGCCGAAAGGTAGCCGACAGGCACCTCGCGCGCTGCGGCCAGACCAAATGTCGCAAGGGCCAGCTCGATGTCGGAAGATGCGCCGCCCAGATAGCGGCACCAGAAGCTGGCGTTTTCCTCGACGGTCAGGCCGGCCTTCAAGCCGTTGAGATGGCCAACATAGTGGCACTCCTCCTGCGCAGTGCGGTCAGGCTGCCCTCCCTCCAGGCGAATTAGGCCGCCGGCCGGTCGCAGTAATCCGGCGAGTGAGCGTAGCACGGTGGTCTTGCCGGCGCCGTTCGCGCCGGTCAGCAGGAGCGCCTCGCCCCTGTCGACGGAGAACGTCAGCTGCGTCACAACCATGCGCTCGCCGCGCATCACGCTCAGCGTTTCGGCTATCAACTTCATGAGGGCTTCCCCGACCCCGAAGCACATATTAGAACGGTTTTATAAGTCCCCTGTCCGCCCCGAGGCCAGTCCGAAACGCGTGACAGGTGCGGCGCCGCCGGTTGTAGGAGATGACCGCTCATGAGCCCAGCCCCGCTCTCGCTCGACAGCTTTAGGTGCAGGAAGACGCTGCAGGTCGGCGCCAAGACCTACGAATACTTCGCGCTGCCGGATGCGGAGAAGAATGGGCTCGCCGGGCTCTCCAGGCTGCCCTTCTCGCTGAAGGTGCTTGTGGAAAACCTGTTGCGGCACGAGGACGGCCGCTCGGTCAAGGCGGCCGATATCAAGGCTGTGCTGGAGTGGCTGAAGACCAAGACCTCGACCGTCGAGATCGCCTATCGCCCGGCGCGCGTGCTGATGCAGGACTTCACCGGCGTTCCGGCGGTCGTCGACCTTGCGGCCATGCGCGACGCCATGCAGAGCCTGGGCGGGGACCCGGCCAAGATCAACCCGCTGGTGCCCGTCGACCTGGTCATCGACCACTCGGTGATGGTCGACTTTTTCGGCACGTCCGGTGCCTTTGAGAAGAACGTCGAGCTCGAATACGAGCGCAACAAGGAACGCTACGAGTTCCTGCGCTGGGGAGCCGGCGCCTTCAACAATTTCCGCGTCGTGCCGCCGGGCACCGGCATTTGCCACCAGGTTAACCTCGAGTATCTGGCGCAGACGGTGTGGATCAAGGATGTCGGCAAGATCACGCAGGCATTCCCGGACACCTGCGTCGGCACCGACAGTCACACCACCATGGTGAACGCGCTGGGTGTGCTGGGCTGGGGCGTGGGCGGCATCGAAGCCGAGGCGGCCATGCTCGGTCAGCCCGTCGCCATGGTCATCCCCGAGGTGATCGGCTTCGGCTTCAAGGGCAAGCTACGGGAAGGCGTCACCGCCACCGACCTTGTGCTCACCTGCACGCAGATGCTGCGCAAGCGCGGCGTGGTGGAAAAGTTCGTCGAGTACTACGGCGACGGCCTGGATAACCTCTCGGTCGAGGACCGCGCCACGATTGCCAACATGGCGCCGGAGTACGGCGCGACCTGCGGCTTCTTCCCGGCCGACGCCGATACCTTGAAGTATCTGAAGGCGACCGGCCGCGACGCCCACCGTGTCGCCCTCGCCGAGGCCTATAGCAAGGCGCAAGGCCTGTGGCGCGAGCCGGGTGCGCAGCCGGTGTTCACCGATGTGCTGGAGCTCGACCTTTCCACCGTCGAGCCATCCATGGCCGGCCCCAAGCGTCCGCAGGATCGCGTGGCCTTGGCTGTGGCGAAGCCCGAGTTCGCCAAGGCGCTGCCCGACATCGTCAAGGGCGCCGATCTCAAGAAGCGCATCAAGGTCGAAGGCACTGACTACGACATCGGCCACGGCGACGTGGTGATCGCCGCCATCACGTCGTGTACCAATACGTCGAACCCGTCGGTGCTGATCGCGGCCGGTCTTGTTGCGCGCAACGCGCACAAGAAGGGCTTGAGGGCCAAGCCGTGGGTAAAGACGTCGCTGGCGCCAGGGTCACAGGTCGTCACCGACTATCTCGCCAAGGCCGGCCTGCAGGCCGATCTCGACGCGCTCGGCTTCAATCTGGCGGGTTACGGCTGCACCACCTGCATCGGCAATTCCGGCCCGCTGCCGGAGCCCATCTCGGCTGCCATCCGCGATGGCGACCTGGTCGCGGCGGCTGTGCTGTCGGGCAACCGCAATTTCGAGGGCCGCGTCAATCCCGACGTGAAAGCCAACTATCTGGCCTCGCCGCCGCTGGTGGTAGCCTATGCGCTGGCCGGCACGCTCAATCTCGACCTGACCAGCGAGCCGCTCGGCACGGGCTCCGACGGTCGCCCCGTCTACCTGAAGGACATCTGGCCGACCTCGGCCGAGGTCGCCGAGCTAATCCGCACGTCCGTGACCCCCGACATGTTCGACAAGCGCTACAAGAACGTGTTCGCCGGCGACGAGCGCTGGCAGGCGATGGGCCGAGCCAAGCCTACGCTCACCTACCGCTGGAACTCTGGCTCGACCTATGTGCAGAACCCACCCTACTTCGAAGACCTGCAGCCGACGCCGGCGCCGATCGGCGATGTCGTGGATGCGCGCATCCTCGGTATGTTCCTAGACAGCATCACCACCGATCACATCTCGCCGGCCGGCTCGATCAAGAAGGACGGTCCGGCGGGCGTGTACCTGATCGAGCACCAGGTGCGCCCGAATGACTTCAATTCCTACGGCGCGCGGCGCGGCAACCATAACGTCATGATGCGCGGCACGTTCGCCAACATCCGTATCAAGAACATGATGCTTGGCGGCAAGGAGGGCGGCAACACCATCCACTACCCCTCGCAGGAGCCGATGTCCATTTACGACGCCGCCATGCGCTACAAAGCCGACGGTGTGCCGCTGGTCGTGTTCGCGGGTAAGGAATACGGCACCGGCTCCAGCCGCGACTGGGCTGCCAAGGGCACGCGCCTGCTCGGCATTCGCGCCGTGATCGCCCAATCATTCGAGCGCATCCATCGCTCCAACTTGGTCGGCATGGGTGTCCTGCCGCTCGTCTTCGAGGGTGGTCTGTCTTGGCGCGACATCGGCGTTACTGGTGAAGAAACGGTTAGCATTCGCGGGCTTGCCGATTTGAAGCCGCGCCAGAAGATGGTTGCCGTGGTTACCTTCCCCGACGGACGCACGCGCGACGTCGAGTTGCTCTGCCGTATCGATACGGAAGAGGAGCTGAGCTACTACCGCAATGGCGGTATCTTGCCGTTTGTGCTGCGCAATTTGGCCAATGCCGCCTGAGGCCGCTGCAACTTCGCCTTGAGCTGAAGGGCGAGACCGGATTCGCACACGAAATGGTGCGTGGTGTCACCCTTTCGTGACTCGCACTTGATCGTCGAAGCACTGATATATTCCGCCGTGGCACACATCGTGCCCAAGACTGACAAGGGACTGTTCGTGCAGATGCGCTTCCTTGCGCCGTTGGGGCTTGTTGCTGCTTTGGTGGGCTCGACCGCCATGGCTGCCGAGCAGGCAACGGTCGCCAAGGAGGGCCTAGCGGCTGATGGTCCCAAGTCCGTGGTCGAGCTGTTCACGAGCCAGGGCTGTTCCTCCTGCCCGGACGCGGATGCGTTGCTGGGCCGGCTTGCCGGGCGCAACGATGTGCTGGCGCTCTCGTTCCCGGTTGACTACTGGGACTACCTCGGCTGGAAGGACACGCTTGCCAATCCAAAATTCAGCGAGCGGCAGAAGTCCTATAAGGGCCCGCTCGGCGTACAGATGGTGTACACGCCGATGATGGTGGTGAATGGCCTCACGCACGTCAACGGCAGCGATGAAAGCAAGGTGCAAACGGCCATCGAAAAGTCGGCCAACATTCTTGCCGCGACACGGGTGCCGCTGCGCATCGCCGAGAAAGGCAGCCACATCGTCATCGATGCTGGGCCTGCGCAGGGCGGATCGGTGAAGGAAGCTACGATTTGGCTGGCACAGCTCTCGAAGAGCGTCCCCGTCCCGATCACCCGCGGCGAGAACCGCGGCAAGACCATCACCTACCACAATGTCGTGCGCGAGCTGATGCCGGTGGGTTTGTGGACCGGCCAGGCCATCACCGTCCAACTCGATCGGCCTTCGCTGGCGCGGCCGGGAGCTGAGCGCTGCGCAGCGTTCCTGCAGCAGGGCCGCGGCGGCCCCATCATTGGCGCTGCGGTGCTTTCCGAGTGCTGAGCTGAGTTTCTGAACTCTCAACAAAAAGCAAAGGCCAGCGCGAAGGCCGGCCGGAAGGTCGATCAGTGCTCAGTGCCCCATTTGGTTTTATAGGCCCGGTCGCTTCATCAAGACCCCGGGGGGCTGGGGGGCTGAGAATCCGAAGCCTCGCCGAAGGACCGGGCCGAGAGGCAACGATGCGAGACTTGCAGCGTTTTCGGGCAGATGATGGGCGGGTCCAAGGCAGTGTCGGGACCTCATTTTGGCAGAACCAAGATGGGTTGCTGATACTCGCTTCGTGAGAGCACACGCTTGGCGCTCGAAGGATGCGCCGAGCGACACTTGATTTCGCAGCCGCCAGCCATTAGGAGTTGCGGCGGTTTGGCCCGTATCACGGGCCGCCCGACCGCCTGTAGGCAGCGCCGCAGGCTTGGCAAAGCACCGGTAGCTCAGCTGGATAGAGCACCAGACTACGAATCTGGGGGTCGTGGGTTCGAATCCTGCCCGGTGCGCCACTCGTTCGGCCAATAAAATCAAACACTTGCGGCCTAACTCGCATAGGCTTCGCCTATCAACTCCAAGCCCAAAACAGCCAAATGTATTGAGGGTGTATAGAGGGGGCGGAAGGTTCGTAGTCGTTCGCTCGGCCCCAGAAGGCATACACGTGGGGGCCTCACTCAGTTCGCTACGCTCACACGGTGCTCTATCCTCAACAGCTGAGGGCCGACCAGACAG
>DASTOW010000197.1:0-10074 GCA_035762425.1 Hyphomicrobiaceae bacterium
GGTGCGCCGTTTGGACCGCTAACACCACGGGGACGCGCAGGAATCCGCACAATCGGGGAGCCATTCACGTATGAAATGCAATTGGCTGCGATGGCTGTGGGGGATCATTCCGGTCGCAATACTGAGCTGGGTCGCCATACAGGCCGAGCGCCCACGCATCGAGCAGGCGCTGACCGAGGCGGCCGGCGCACAGATGGTGCGCAGTGGCGCCAGTTGGGCTCAGGTGACATTTCAGGGCCGTGACGCAGTCCTGTCGGGCAAGGCCTGGGACGAGGCCGATACCGAGGCCGCGCTGGACCTGCTGCGCAAGCAGCACGGCGTGCGCGTCGTCGACAACAAGGCGGCCCTGGTCGAGAAGCCCGAGACTTACGTGTGGTCGGCAAGCCGTCGCCAGCAGCGCATCCGTCTGTCGGGCTTCGTCCCGACCGCCGCTATGCGCCGCGACATTCTCGGCGTTGCGAAAGCCACCTTCCCGGGCTTCGAGGTGGTGGACCGTATGGCTCTGGCGCGCGGCGTTCCTCCTGCCGACGCCTGGCTCGGCGGCATCAGCTTCGGCTTGACCCAGCTTGCCGGTATGCGGCGGGGCGAAGTGCGGCTGGACAACCTCACTCTTTCCATCGTCGGCGAGGCGGACGACCACGCCGCCCTGCGCGCCATCCGCCAAGCTGCCAACAATCCACCCAAGGACATCAAGATCAACCTCAACCAGCTCGGAGGCCCGGCGATCAGCCCCTACGTCTGGACGGCACAGGTTGCCGACGGCAAGTTCGACCTGGCCGGCTATTTCCCCGACGAGACCATGCAAGAACAGTTGGTGGCCGCGGCCAAGACGGTTGCCCGTGACGGCGCAGTCGCCGACCAGATGCAGCGTGGCAGCGGCGCGCCCGCCGACTGGTCCCGCGCCACGCAGGCAGCTGTGCGCGCGTTGGCCAAGCTCGAGAGCGGCGCGGCCGAGTTGCGCGATGCGACACTGCTGGTGTCCGGCGTGTCGGCGGACGAGGCCGGAGCCGAGGCCGCCCGCAGCCTGCTGCGCAGCGATGTACCAGCCTCAATCAAGCTGACCGAGCAGATCCGTCTGCGCGAGCCGCGCAAGCCCGCGGTCGAGGAGTCGCCGCGCCCGTCCGAGCCTGCCAAGCCGCTGGCCAAGGCCGAGGTGCCCGCTGAAGCCCCTGCCAAGCCCGAGGCGGTGGCCACGGCCGAGACGCCGGCCAAAGTCGAGGCGCCTGCCAAGGCCGAGACGCCGGCCAAGGTCGAGGCGCCTGCCAGGTCCGAGACGCCGGCCAAGTCCGAGACTCCCCCCAGACCGGAGACGCCGGCCAAGGCCGAGGCATCCGCCAAACCTGAGGCACCGGCCAAGGCCGAAGTACCAGCCAAGAGTGAAACACCGGTGCAGCCCGAGCCGAAGGTAGAGGCTCCGTCGGCGCCGAAATCCGCCGAGCCGGCGACGCCACTGGTCGAAACCAAGGCGCAGATCGTGGCCAGAGGTTGTCAGGCTACCCTTACGGAGGTGATCCAGTCCGGTCACATCCTGTTTGAAAGCGCGAGCGCGGAGCTGGACAATGCCAGCGCGACCACGCTCGCCAAGGTCGCCGCCGCCATCAAATCCTGCCCTGACGTCATCGTCCAGATCGAGGGACATACTGACGACGAAGGCACGCAGCGAAACAACCAGACTTTGTCGCTCCAACGAGCCCGATCCGTGCTGGACTATTTGGTCAAGGCGGGTGTCAATGCTGAGCAGCTGGAGCCGGTCGGCTTCGGCAAGACCCGCCCGATGGTGGCGAACAAGTCAGACGAAGCCCGGGCCAAGAACAGGCGCATCGAGTTTGTCGTCCGGCCGAAGTAGAATACCAAACTGCAATACCTGGGTGAGATAAAGGGCGAGCTCGACAGGTCGAGGACACGGCGATGGAGTTTTTGGTCTCTAAGCTCATCTGGTGGCTGCTGGCGTCGTTCGTGCTTGGCCTGATGGTCGGCTGGCTGTCCTGCAGCCGGGCAGAGAACAAACGGCCCTGAATGGCCAGCCGTATGACGCTGCTTCGGGGGGAGTTGTAATGGTCGCGTTGTCGCTGCAGACACTGCTGCTGATGGGAGTGGCCTACCTGCTGGGTGCGATCGTCGCCTGCGCCGCTCGCCGCGCGTTCAGTCGCGCACTTGTCCAGCCGGCTGCGACCGCCGAGCGACGGGTCGATCCCCTGCCGGAAATGGTCCAAGCCGGGTCCGTGCGGCCAGCCCAGCCGGCAACCGAGACCCGCCCGCCGATCCCCGAAACGGCTCCAGTCAAGCCGGCGACTGCAACCGTCACGCCCGTCCAATCAGCGGTGAAGCCAGCGCAGCCCGCGCAGGATCTGACCCGTATCCAAGGCATCGACGCCGTGCTCGCCAGCTCTCTCGGCAAGCTCGGCATCACGCGCTACGAACAGATTGCCACATGGATGCGCAGCGACATCGGGCGCGTCGAACAAGCGCTCGGACAGCCCGGCCGCGCAAACCGGCAGAACTGGATCGAGCAGGCGCAGATTTTGGCCAACGGCGGCGAGACGCGTTACGCTGGCCGCCGCGCCCGCGGTGAAACCGCCAATGCTGAGCCCACCCCGGACGAGGGTGAGCGCCGCCCGATCGTGCAGGCAGCCGCCGCGACCAGCACGACGCCGCTGCGTGCACCGATTGTCGTCACCGCGCGTCCCGCCACCGGCGGCGCCGCCGCAGTAGCCGCCGAGATCGTCGCGCCGAAGCCAGTGCCGCCATCGCAGCGGTTGCCGGAACCTGCCACGCCACCGCGGCCCGAAGTGCCGGCAACGCCTCCCGACGTGGCAAGCCGCGCCGCCTTCGCGCAGACTGCCGCCACCGCGACGGAAGTAGCGAAATCTGAACCGGTGGCGGCTGCCACAGTTGCCGCCCGTGCACCCGAGGCGCCAGCGGTGCCGATCCGTCCCTCGGCGCCAACCGCACGCGACAATCTGCAACGCATCAGCGGCATCGATGCTCAGACCGAACAGCGCCTCGCCGCCCAAGCGGTCACACGCTATTCGCAGATCGCGCACTGGTCGCCCTCCGACGTCGAACGCTTCGAACGCCTGCTCGGCACCAGCCGCCGCATCGCCCGCGAGAACTGGATCGAGCAGGCGCAAATTCTGAGCCGCGGCGGCGACACGGCCTTCTCGCGCGAGTTTAACCGGCGCGAGGCGGAGGCGGCGGCGCAGTTGCGCCCGGCCAAGCTGTCGGACGCCATCCGCGAGCATTCCGCCGCCAAGTCCAGTGAGGCTCGACCCGTCGAGGTCAAGCCCGTCGAGGCCAAACCGGCCGAGGCCAAACCCACCGAAGGGACCCGCACCACCGCCCGTCCGGATCTCGGCTCGCTGCGATCGGTCCGCTCGGAGGCCTATCAGACGGCTGAGCCCGGACCCGAGGCGGCGCGGCGCGCGGCCAGCCTCACCAAGGTGGTGCGCTCCGCCACACTCGAGGACCTGAAACGCATCCGCGGTATCGGCGTTCTGATCGAGAAAAAGCTCAACTCGATGGGCGTTGTCTCCTACGAGCAGATCGCCAACTGGTCCGCCCAGGACATCGACCGGGTCAGCCAGTCGCTCGACTTCAAGGGCCGCATCGAGCGCGAGAACTGGGTGGAGCAGGCCCGCATCCTGGCTTCCGGCGGCGCCACTGAGTTCTCGCGGCGCATGGACCGCGGCGAGATCGAGACGAGCCGCACCAAGAGCTGACGGCTCGCCCCAAACTCACGCACCAACCAGCAACTGCTCGCGTCCTACTTCTTGATCGATGCGGACCCGTCGATGTCGCCCGGCCTGGGCGCACGCAACTCCTTGGGGATCGGCTGGTTGCGCAACACCTGCTCCTTAACTCGGTCGAAGTTCTGCACCGTGTAGAACGTGCTCTGCGCCGTCACCCAAGCCGTATGCCTGCCAATCCGGTTGCTGTTGTAGCCGATCCAGCCCAGGCCCTTTTCCGGGCCCCAGTCATCGCCCCAGGAGTTTTTGATCAGCCACGCGCCCTTGGCGTCGTCCCAACCGACGATCACCACGGCGTGCCCTCCGCCCTGCGTATCGGAGTTGACCTTCTCGTTGTACACACCGGTCGTGTAGGCGAACAATTGATCGGAAACGACACGCATCCTGGTCGTCAGCGGGCCGTTCTTGCATAGCGCCGCCTTGATCTTCTGGCGCGAGGGAAAGTCGACGGCCGGATCGACGAAACCCCAGGCGACCGCGCGCAGCGGCAACGTCGGTTGGCCGCACGGCCGGTCGATACCTTCGTAGGGGACGGTCGCCTCGGTGGTGCCGCCCTCGCGCACAATGTGCTCAAGCGCGCTCGACGCCAGCCCCCCCTCGCAGCTGCCGGCCTGCGCGCCGCTGTTGGTGCGGCTGCAATCGTTGATGTACTGCTCCGAGCCGTCCTCGGGCTGGTTGTTGCGGATCAGGTAGCTCGCCTCATAGGCGGCGACGGCCGCGAACGCCCAGCAGTTGCCGCAGACCTGGCGGCGCACCGGCGAGACCTTGCCGTAGGCACGCCAGTCGAAGGCGCGCAAGCTGGCATTGCAGTTGACCTCCTTCTGCCGCGTGATGTCGGGGAGTGCATTGCGCCGGCCGGGGTCCTGCAGCAGAAAGCCGACGCGTTCCTCCTCATCGATCTTCAGCAGGCGCTCGGCCTGCTGGTTGACGTTCATGCGCCATTGCCTGGTTTGCTGCGGATCGTCGACGTCGCCGAGGCGCGTGCTCCTTGGTTGATCCAGGATCTTGGTGTAGCCGACGCCGTGCTGCAGGTTCTTCTCCTGGATTTCGGATCGCAGAGCACTGAGTGAATTCTTGATTGGATCGGGCGCGGACAATTCGCGCTGCCTTAATTGCTCGGCCAGGGGTGTTTGCTGCGCCGCAGCTGTTCCGGCGAGGGCCAGGGCGGTGAGCAACACCGCTGTGCGGCATGAAATCGTTCGGACAATCATTTATTGCTCCATAGCTTTCTGCATACGCTGTCGATACGGCCCCAGCGCTGGGGCAATTTTGCGGACGCGTGCGTCTTTGGTTGTTCTTGCTGATAAGCCTGCCCCCCAAAACCATTAAGACGAACGTCGAAGTCGAGACACGTGTGTGCAGGTAGTGCCGATCCATCAGGCAGGTCTTGCGCACCCTCGTTGCACAGGGCCACCCCAGCCACCAAAGTGGCCGATCATTACCGGTCCGTAACACAACAAGATTGCACCGACCGCACACTATCGGCATACTTGGGACCTTCGCTGGCGCCGGAGCGGCATCAGCCACAAAAAGAGTCGAAGGGTCGCATGCCGGCTGTGGAGTTGATTGGCGTCAACAAGTGGTATGGCGCCTTCCACGTTCTGAAGAACATCGATTTGGCTGTCGAAAAGGGCGAGAAGATCGTCATCTGCGGCCCTTCCGGCTCCGGCAAGTCGACGCTGATTCGTTGCATCAACCGCCTCGAGACACACCAGGACGGGCGCATCCTGGTCGAGGACATTGAGCTTACCGAGGACCTGCGGCAGATCGACAAGATCCGCGCCCAGGTCGGCATGGTGTTCCAGAGCTTCAATCTGTTCCCTCACCTGACCGTGATGGACAACCTCTGCCTGGCACCGGTGTGGGTCAAGAAGATGCCCCGGCGCGAGGCCGAGCAGACCGCCATGCAGTACCTGCAGCGCGTCAAGATCGCCGAGCAGGCCAACAAGTATCCGGGCCAGTTGTCCGGTGGCCAGCAGCAACGCGTCGCGATCGCACGCGCACTGTGCATGAACCCGCGTATCATGCTGTTCGACGAGCCGACCTCCGCGCTTGACCCGGAGATGATCAAGGAGGTCTTGGACGTCATGGTCGAGCTGGCGCGCTCCGGCATGACCATGCTGTGCGTTACCCACGAGATGGGCTTTGCCCGCTCGGTCGCCGACCGCGTCATCTTCATGGATCGTGGCGAGATCGTCGAGCAGGGGACGCCGAAGGAGTTCTTCGCCAATCCCAAGTCGGAGCGCACGAAGCTGTTTCTGTCGCAGATCCTTGGCCACTAGTGATCCACTAGGGCCGCAAGCCACATGCCTGTCAAAAGAGGAGTCATCCGCTCATGACCGCCAAACTCAAGCTAGCATTCCTGGCTGGCGCATTGATTGCCGCCACCAGCACTACAGCGCTCGCCGGCGCAAGGCTCGACGCCATCAAGGCCCGCGGCGAGTTGATCTGCGGCGTCAATACCGGCCTCGGTGGCTTCTCGATCGCCGACTCGACCGGCAAGTGGGTCGGGCTTGATGCCGACGTCTGCCGGGCGGTGGCCGCAGCCCTGCTCGGCGACGGCAACAAGGTCAAGTTCGTGCCGCTCACCGCGCAGCAGCGCTTCACGGCTCTGCAGTCGGGCGAGGTCGATATGCTGTCGCGCAACACCACCTGGACGCTGACCCGCGACACGCAGCTCGGCCTCAACTTCGCGGCCACCACCTACTACGACGGCCAGGGCTTCATGGTGCCCAAATCGCTTAACGTGACGAGCGCAAAGCAGCTGGCTGGCGCCAGCGTGTGCGTGCAGCCTGGCACGACGACCGAGCTCAACCTCGCCGACTACTTCCGCGCCAACAACCTGCAGTACAAGCCGGTCGTCATCGAAGCCCTCGCCGAGGTGAATGCCGCCTTCTTCGCCGGCCGCTGCGACGCGCTCACCACGGACGCATCGGGTCTGGCTTCTGTGCGGAAGAACGATGCCAAGAACCCTGACGACTACGTGATCCTGCCGGAAATCATCTCCAAGGAACCGCTCGGCCCAGCTGTGGCCCAGGGCGACGAGCAGTGGGCCGACGTCGTCAAGTGGACCGTCTTTGCCCTGCTCGAGGCCGAGGAGTACGGCATCACCCAGGCCAACGTCGAGGAGATGGCCAAGACCTCCACCAACCCCAACATCAAGCGCGTTCTTGGCACCACGCCGGGCATGGGCAAGGCCATCGGACTGAATGAGGATTGGGTTGTGAAGGCCGTCAAATCGGTCGGCAACTACGGTGAGATCTGGACCCGCAATATCACGCCGCTCGGCCTGCCGCGCGGGCTCAACAATCTCTGGAACAAAGGCGGGATCATGTACGCCCCGCCCATCCGCTAAAGGCACGAGGGGCTGCTGCGAACCACCGCAGCAGCCCTTTTCTTTGGGGACGGATCCGGAGACCGACAGCGATGCCGCAGAGGACGACCCTCAGTCCAGCGCGCAGCACGCGTCGCACCTTCTACGACCGGGACGTACAGGCAATCTTCTGGCAAGTCGTCGTGCTGGGAGCTGTCATTGGCGTCGGGTTTTTTCTGGTCCGCAACACCCTGATCAATCTCGAAACCCGCAACATTCAGACCGGATATCACTTCCTCTCGCGTGAGTCGGGCTTCGACATCAGCGAGCACCTGATCCCATACTCGGCCGCCAGTACGTATGCTCAAGCATTGCTGGTCGGGCTGCTCAACACTCTGCGCGTGGCCATTATCGGCGTGGTGCTGGCCACCGTGCTCGGTATCTTCGTTGGCATCGGCACGTTGTCGCAGAACTGGCTGCTGGCCCGCCTCACGATGGGCTACATCCACCTGCTGCGTAACATCCCGGTGCTGCTGCAGATCATCCTCTGGTACACGATCATGATCAATGATCGGTTCCTGCCCAATCCGCGGCAGGCGAAACCGATCCTCGACACCTATCTGACCCAGCGCGGCCTGTATTTCCCCATCCCGGAGGCGCACGTCGCCTGGTTCGCCGCTGCCGTCGCTGTCGTTGTTTCCCTGGTTCTGATCTGGCTCCTCAACCGCTGGGCCACGGCACGGCAGCTGCAGACCGGTCAGCGACTGCCGACCGTGTGGCCGAGTCTGATCTTGCTCATTGGGCTGCCGGCGGCCGCCTGGTTCGTCTTTGGTGCGCCGACCGAAATGAGCGTGCCGGAACTGCGCGGATTCAATTTCGTGGGCGGCGGCCACGTGTCGCCGGAGTTCGTCGCCGTGCTGTTCGGGCTGACCATCTATACCTCGGCGTTCATCGGCGAAATCGTGCGCGCCGGCATTCTGTCGGTGCCCAAGGGTCAGGTCGAGGCCGCGCGCGCGCTCGGGCTCAGGGAAGGCATGATCCTGCGCAACGTCACGCTGCCGCAAGCGTTGCGCGTCATCATACCTCCGCTCACCAGCCAATACCTGAACCTGACCAAGAACAGCTCACTGTCAGTGGCCGTCGGCTATCCCGATCTCGTGAGCGTGGCCGGTACGACCATGAACCAGACGGGCCAGGCCATCGAAGGCGTTTCCATCATCATGCTCGTCTATTTGACGATCAGCTTGCTAACGGCGGGTGTGATGAATTGGTACAACAAGCGCCGGCAGCTGGTGGAGCGGTAGATGCTGGCGCCGAACCCCGTTCCGACCACCGCCCTCGATTGGGCCCGCGCACGCCTCTTCAATTCCTGGCTCAACTCGATCCTGACGGTGGCGATGCTGGCGGCCATGCTCTGGCTGCTGCCCAAGCTGTTTTCCTGGGCCGTTACCGACGCCGTCTTCAGCCCTGACCCGAATGCGTGCCGCGCGGCCAAGGGTGCCTGCTGGGGCTTCATCGTCGAGAAGTTCCGGCTGATGATCTTCGGCACGTACCCTTACGCCGAGCAGTGGCGCCCGCTGCTGACCATGGTCATGCTGCTGACGCTGATCGGCCTGACCATGAACCTCAACCTGTGGGGACGCACGCTTTGGATCGGCTGGCTCGTGAGTGTACCGGCCATGTGGGTCCTGATGCGGGGCGGTATGTTCGGCCTTGTGCCCGTGGGCACCGAGCGCTGGGGCGGCCTACCGTTGACGCTGATCCTGTCGGTGAACGGCATCGTCCTGTCGTTTCCCCTTGCCCTCCTGTTGGCGCTCGGGCGCCGGTCCGACCTGCCGGCGATCAAGGCCATTTGTGTCGGCTTCATCGAGCTGGTGCGAGGCGTGCCGCTGATCACCGTGCTGTTCATGGCCACGCTGATGATCCCGTTGTTCCTGCCGCAGGGCTTCACGATCGACCAGCTGCTCAGGGCGCAGATTGCCTTCATCCTGTTCGCAGCCGCCTATGAGGCCGAGGTGGTGCGCGGCGGCCTGCAGGCCATGCCGCGCGGGCAGTTCGAGGCGGCCGACGCGCTCGGCCTGTCATATTGGCAGAAGATGGGCTTGATCATCCTCCCGCAATCCCTGCGGCTGGTGATCCCGCCAATGGTCAACACCTTCATTGGCTTCTTCAAGGACACCAGCCTGGTGGTGATCGTCGGCATGTTCGACCTGCTGGGCGCCGTACGGCTTGCTTCCAGCGACCCGGCATGGCGGCCGTTCTACGCCGAGGGCTTGGTGTTTGCGGCGATGATCTACTTCGCATTCTGCTACACGATGGCCGAATACAGCCGCCGCCTCGAGCGCCGGCTCGACCGCAGCCGCTGAGACTGTTGGGTGGCAAGCTTGCCATGCCGCTGCATCGCTGACATATGCCCGCCGACTTAGGGCGCCATGTTGTGATTCGAAATTGCAGCCGCGGCGCCATATGGTCCGCACGCGCGCGCCGGCCACCGGATTTGGAGACCCACCATGCCTCGCATACTTCGTGTGTTGAGCCTCGCAATCGCCGTGGTTTTGGCGCAGGTGTGCAGCCCCGCCCAAGCTCAGATCAAGCAAATCAAGCTCACCGAAAAGCAGGTCCAGAGCTACATCGCTGCCCAGAAGGAACTCACGACCATCACCGACAAGATGGAGGGCGCGGCAGCCGAAAAGCCCGATCCCAAGATGCAGGCGGAGCTGGAGTCGGTGGCCAAGAAGCACGGCTTCAAGGATTTCGCTGAGTATGACGACGTAGCGTCCAACGTCTCGATGGTGCTGAGCGGCATCGACCCGCAGACCAAGGCCTTCCTGCAGCCCCCTGACGCGATCAAGAAAGAGATCGAGCAGGTCACGGCCGACAAGACGCTGTCCGACAAGGACAAGAAGCAAGTGCTGGAAGAGCTGAACGAGGCACTCAGGAGCACGGCGCCGATCCAGCACGCCAGCAATATCGACTTGGTGAAGAAGTACCTCGACAAGATCGAGGCCGCACTGC
>DASTOW010000198.1:0-31655 GCA_035762425.1 Hyphomicrobiaceae bacterium
TGCCCTTGCGGTCTTGCCCTTGCGGTCTTGAATGAGAGCGTTCTGTGGGAGCGCTGCGGCTGCCGTCAGACGGTGAGGCGCACTCTACAGGGCAGGTTTCGTTTCGGCGACTGTGTCCGGGAAGCGGGTGGACTACGGCCGGGATAATGATTCCACTATCGGTTGCGAATCATGCAGGTAACGCAAGCAGGCAATAGCCATGGGTACGACGCCAATCCGTTGACGGATGCCGAGATCACGCCCATGCCAGCGACAGAGCAGGCCACACTCATGATGTACATCGCGCTGATTGCCGTAGTCGGCATCCTGCTCCTGCAAATGACCGGCTCGATTCCGCTGGCCAGCGTCGGTGGGTCGATGACCATCGGGCTGGCTTATCTCGTTGCCGCACTGGCGGTCGGCATCCATGAGGCCTGGACGCAGAAACGCGGTGTGCTCGGCTGGATCGTGAACATTGTCGTCTCGTTCGTCGGCGCTCTAGTGGCCGCCCCGATCGGCGGCATGGTTCTCGCACTACTGCTCAGCGATGGGTCGCAGTCGCTGGCGGCCTCCGGTGGTGCCCGGTTTGCTATCGCGCTCGCCGGCGGCATGCTGGTCACGCTGTTGGGAGCGTGGGGCGCGCTGTGGATCGTCAACCGGTGGCGATGAGTTTGTCCAGCGGCGATCCAGCTCTAGCGCGGCTTGGGCGGTAGGGTCGCCAGCATCGCGGGCCGCTGCGAGAAGGGCGCAAGCCATTGGGCGAGCTGCGGCCGTCCGTCGGTGAGGTTGCCGAACTTGCGCAGGCGCGCCGTCTCCAGTGCCACGGCGAGCACCAGCTGCGCCATGTTCGTCTCGCCCTGCAGCGTCGCATGCGCGACCGTGCCCTCGAATAGGTCGGCCATGCGCTGGATGCGTGCGGTCTCGTGAGCGAGCGTGGCGGGTGATCGCTCGCCCTCCGGCCGGCTCATCTCGCGCGCCCACACGGCGATGCCGTCGAGCATGCTGCGCGCGGAAGCCTCGAGCCGGCGATGCGACCAGTCGGCGTCGGCGGCGGGATGCAGGCTCGGCTTGCCGTCGAGCTGGTCGAGGTAGGCGCAGATGACGTGGCTGTCTTCCATCTGCAGGCCGCCGCCGGCGACCAGGAACGGCACGCGGCCCGAGGCATTGACGCGGTAGTAGGGGCTGTCGGGCGTGCGCGTTTTGGCCTCGACGATCGCGACGCGGTTTTCGAGTCCCTTTTCGATGACGACGATGCGGGCCAGGCGGGCGTAGGGCGAGGTGTAGGTGACGTAGAGCTGCATGGGCTGAGAGACCGGCTGGCGTGGAGGGCCACTTATGGCGGTGTTAACCTAGCAAATGCAAGCAGGCAGACGCGATCCCTCTCCGTAACCAACGCAATCGATGCTGAGGTTGGTGCGCGCAATCTGGATCGCCAGCTGGTGTCCGACCAACCCGCAACGTTCGACCCCGCCGCCTGGGCCGGGTCCGAACAACAGACCAACGCTGAAGCAAGCATTGCGCGAGATATGGGACGCGTCGAACACCGCATTTGTGGGTACCATGCGCGGCTTCTCGGGCAACATTGTTTGTGGGGCAGTTCTCGTCCTGTCGCTGTTTCTTTTCAGCAGTCTGGGATGGAGGAGCTGGTTCTGGTGGGGGCTCGGGATGCTCATCTCGCTCGCAGCCCTTCTGGCCTATGCGCGTTGGAGGCGGGGAGGCTAGTCTGACGCGGCGATGCGTGGAGATCGTGCGCGTCGTGCACGCAGCGCGAAATCTCGATGATCTGGTTTGATGCGTTGGGTCACGGGCTGGCGCCCTAACCCAACCTACCAGGCTGGCGAGTTAGGCCAGCGCGGCACACTCCCATGCGAGGTTGGCGCGGGCGGCGGTTTCCCACAGATCGTGCAAGCGTGGGGTTGCGTAGATGCGCGGCCGGGCGAGGAATTCTGCGAGCACGCGGCGGCGGCCGGGGCGGTAGATTGCATCGGGGACGACGGCGTATTCGCGGCGGATGGCCTCGGCATAGGCGGCATAGGTTGTGCGTTCGGCGGCGAGGATCGACAGATCGAGGTCCAGCAGCAGGGCGAGGTCCGGATCGCTTTCGGCGTCGGCGGGAGATGCGCCGTGGCGGGTGGCGAGGATCAGGCGTTCGACCTCGCCTGCAAGATTCTCGGTAATGCCGAGTGCGGTGAGACGTGCGCGGGCGAGGGCGGCCGAGGCCGCCTCGTTGTCGGAGCGGATCGGCGCATAGACCGCATCGTGGAACAAGATGGCGAGCTCCAGGGCGTCGCGGTTGCGGACGCTATCCCCGTGGCGGTCGAGCAGCTCGAAGAGGGCGGCGATGTGGTCGAGGTTGTGATAGTGCCGGCCGCTCTGCGCATAGGCCCCGATCAGCTCGTCGAGCAGGGCCGTGCCGGCACCGGGCGCGAGGCCGATCCGTCCCATTAGCTGCCGCCAGCGGTTACGCAGTCGTGTCTCAGGCTGTTCGTCGGACATGGGCCTTCGTGCTCCACATGCGCGACCCAACATAGGTCCGTTCCGTCGCACAATTGCGGCAGCTTCGGTGCGCGGCCCGTCGCGCGGCAGGCGTTTGCTCGCCGGCGGGGCCCGCGAATTGGCACTTGTAGCAGCGGGCGCGCCTGCTGCACTGTTGGGATCCACGCGAGACAGCGGAAGGAAATTGCGATGGCGGTTGTGATCTTCGTCGTGCGCGCCAACGTCAACAAGGACAAGGAGGCGGCCTTCAACAAATGGTACAACGAGGAGCATGTGCCCCAGCTGCTCCGCTACAACGGTGCGGTGAGCGCGCGGCGCTACAAGAAGATCCTGGGCGATGAGAAGTACGAGTATATGGCGGTGTACGAGTTCGCCAACGAGGCGGTGTTCGCGGGCTTCCAGAAGTCCGATGACCTGAACCAGCTGATCAGGGACTACAACGCCAACTTCGGCGAGGTCTCCCAGCGCGAGCGTTCGGCCTACGTGCAGATCTGGCCGGCGTAGGTCTCGCTTGCGGCGGGGGATTGTCACATGTGAAACGCCTATCCCCGCTGCCCCAGCGACAGGCGAGCTGACTACTCAGCGGGAGCAGCGGCCTGCGCAAGGCGCCTGTTGCGCAGCAACAGCCAGATGGCGGCGCCGGCGACCGCCGCCGTCAGTGGTAGTGCGGCGATGTTGATCACGGCCCAGCCGGCCTTGGCGGCGAGCACACCCGACAAGGCCGCCGCCGTTGCGGTTGCTGCATAGACGGCGAAGTCGTGGCTGGCCTGGGCCTTAGCGCGCTCTGCCGGCGTATAGGTGGTGGTGAGCAGCGTCGAGCCGCCGATATAGGTGAAATTCCACCCCAGCCCGACCAGCATGTTGGCGATCAGGAAGTTGGCGAAGTCGACGCCCGCCAGATTGACCAGCGCGCAGCCGAACTCGATCAGGCCGCCGGTGGCGATCACAGGCAGCACGCCGAAGCGGTTGATCAGGTGGCCGGTGAAGAACGACGGCAGGAACATGGCGATGATGTGCGCCTGGATCACGGTGGCGCTGTCGGCAAAGCCGAAGCCGCAGGCCAGCATGGCGAGCGGCGTCGCCGACATGGTCAGCGTCATGACCGCATAGCCGAACACCGAGGAGGCAACCGCCACGCGAAAGGCGGGCTGGCGCGCGATCTCCGCAACCGGGCGTCCTCCGGCGGAGCGCTCCTCGAGGCTGAGGCGCGGAATGCGCAGGAACTGCACCAGCGCCAGCACCGAGATGGAGAATGCCGTGGCGGCCAGGTAGACGCCGGCAAATGTCACGGGCGCCAGCCAGTCGACCGCCCACTTGGCAGCCTGCGGCCCAATGAAACCGGCGAGCACGCCGCCCGCCATCACCAGTGCGATCGCCCGCGAGCGATACGAGGCTTGCGATGCGTCGGCGGCGGCGAGGCGGAAGTACCAGAAGAAGGCCGCCTGCATGCCCTGGAACACCGAGGCAAGGCACAGCAGCGGAAAGCTGTGCTGATACATAGCCAGGCAGCCGATGGCGCCGAACACCACGCCGAACATCGCGCCAAGCGAAAAGCCGGCCCGCCGGCCGATTACACCCATCAGCAGCGAGGCCGGGATGGTGGTACCCATCACGGCCAGGTGCACGAGAAAGATCGGTGCCGTTGCCAGCCAACGGCTGTCGGGCTCGAGCAGCATATAGGCCGCCAGCGGCGAGGCCGCGATCCCCATGCCCTGCACCGACATGAACAGCGCCTGCGCCAGCGACAGCACCGCAATGTTGCGGCGCTGTGAATGCGCGGGCTGGGGAGCAAGGCTCATGCGAGGTTCCATCGCTGGCCATGGGTGGATTCGGACTGATGGCGGTTGCGTTCCGCCCGCTGCAATAGACCTTTCACTCACTGCTGTCTCGTGCAACCTGGGAATAGCCCCCTTGCATCCTTAACTGTGCGCAGACCCGGCTGATTGCCACCTGCTGCGTGCCTCTGCATCATGCGGCCGCTGGGATTGTGGGGAGCCCTGTGACACAGCCGGCAGACGGCCGAGGTATGAGCAACGGGTCGGCGTATCGCGCGCTGGCCCGGTTGCGCGTGCGGCTGGCGTCGCGCGGCCGAATGCTGCGGCGCCAGATCTACGAGATCATCGAGATCGGCCGCGGCGACGATCAGGCGAGCCGCCTGTTCGATGCCTTCATCATCGGCCTGATCGCGCTCAACATCGCCGCGTTCGTGGCCGAGACGATGCCCGGCCTGGCATCCGCCTACGCGCCGTGGTTCCGCGCCTTCGAGGCATTCTCCGTCACCATCTTCACCATCGAGTACGGCCTGCGTATCTGGACGGCGGTGGAGATGCCGTTCCTTGCCCGCATGCGGCCGTGGCGCGCGCGCCTGCACCTAGCCACCCGCGGCTATCTGATCATCGACCTGCTGGCCATCCTGCCGTTCTATCTGGGCGGCCTGCTGGGGCTTGACCTGCGCGTGCTGCGGGTGTTGCGCCTGCTGCGGTTCTTCAAGCTGTCGCGCTATTCGCCGGCCATGCACACCCTGTTGCGCGTGCTGCACAACGAGAGACGCTCGCTGATGGGAGCCGGCCTGCTGCTGATGGCAGCTCTGCTGCTCAGTGCCACGGGCATGTATTACATCGAGGGGAGCACGCAGCCCGACAAGTTCGGCTCGGTGCCGCAAGCGGCCTACTGGGCGATGACGACGCTCTCCACCGTTGGCTACGGCGATGTGGCGCCGATCACGCCGCTCGGCAAGCTTTGGTCGATGGCCACCATGCTGTGCGGCCTGTGCGTGCTGGCCCTGCCGGTCGCCATCATCTCGAGCGGCTTTGCCCAGGAGGTGGGTCGCCGCGATTTCGTCGTCACGTGGTCGCTGATGTCGCGCATTCCATTGCTTGCCGAGCTCGATGCGCGCGCGGTGGCCAAGGTGATGCCGCTGCTGCATGCTCACAACCTGCCGCCCAACGTCGAGGTGATCGGCGAGGGCGAGCCCTGCAAGGCCATGTATTTTGTGGCCGCCGGGCAGGTTCGCCTGAAGAGCGCCGGGCAAGACCATACGTATCTGACCGGCGACTACTTCGGCGTCATGCCCATGCTCAACGGCATGGCAACCGAGGGCGCGTTCGTGACGGCGTCACGCTGCCGGCTGCTCAAGCTGTTTCGCGAGGACTTCCACCGGCTGGAAACCACCAACCCGGACATCGCCGCGCATATCCGGACCACCGCGGCACGCCGCCGGGCCATGCGCACCTCCGCGCGGCCCGCAGATTGATCGAGCGCAAGGGCAGCGCAGCGGTCACGGGTAGAAGCTGGCCGAATGCCATACTGGTCCCCTATCGCCGTGCAAGAAACAGCCCAGTGCCAAGCGCATTGCCTTCATGACCACCAACAAGGGCGGCCGTTTACATGTCGGTGCTGCAATGGTTTAGGGAAAGGCACGGCCTGTCGGCTTTGCTCGTACTCCTGCTCGCGGCGTTTCTCTGGTGGCGGTTTGGCCGCGCACCCGAAGTGGCGGTCCTCACGCCGACCCGCGGAACAGCGGTCGAGATCGTGTACGGCACCGGCGCCGTCGAGCCGGTGCGCTGGGCGAAGGTGGCGAGCCTGATCCGCCAGCGCATCGTCGAGCTGTGCTACTGCGAAGGCAAGTCGGTGGCCAAGGGCGATGTGCTCGCCCGCCTCGACGACAAGGAAGCGCGCGCGCAGCTGCAGGAGCTGCGGGCGCGCGAGGAATTCGCCAAGCGCGAGTTCACGCGGACCACCGAGCTGATGGGGCGGGGAGTGGCCAGCACGCAGGCGCACGAGCGCATCTCCAGCGACCTGCGCCAGATCCAGGGTCTCATCTCCGTGCAGATGGAGAAGCTCGACGCCTACACCATATCGGCGCCCATGGAAGGCGTCGTGCTGCGGCGTGACGGCGAGGTCGGTGAGATCGTCGAGCAGGGCCAGATCCTGTTCCGCGTCGGCGCACCCAAGCCGCTGCATGTGGTGGCCGAAGTCAACGAAGAGGACATCCCGCGCCTGGCGGTCGGTCAAACCGTGCTGCTGCGCACCGATGCTTTTCCGGGGCGGCGGCTGGAGGGCAAGGTGTACGAGATCACGCCGATGGGCGATGCGGTGGCCAAGACCTACAGGATCCGCATCTCGCTGCCCGATGATACGCCGTTGCATGTCGGCATGAGCCTGGAGGCCAACGTCGTCACGCGCGAGAAGGTCGACGCCCTGCTGGTGCCGGCCGATGCGTTGCAGGGCACGCGCGTGCTCACGATCGAAGGCAGTCGCATACGCGCGCGGCAGGTCGAGGTGGGCATTCGCGGCGCGCGTAGCGTGGAAATCGTCTCCGGGCTCGAGGGCACCGAGCGCATCGTCGCCCAGCCTTCCGACCAGCTCAAGGACGGCCAGCGCGTTCGACCCGTAGAGCGCAGGCGGGATAATCCATGAACCTGGTCATCGATATTGCGCTGACGCATGTGCGGTTCCGCGTGCGCCAGACGCTGGTCGCCGTTGCGGGTGTCGCCACCGGCGTCGGCTTCTCGATCGTGATGGCGGCGCTGATGGAGGGCTCGCAGGCCGACTTCACGCGCCAGCTGATCG
Source organism: Hyphomicrobiaceae bacterium (assembly GCA_035762425.1). Taxonomy (GTDB): domain Bacteria; phylum Pseudomonadota; class Alphaproteobacteria; order Rhizobiales; family Hyphomicrobiaceae; genus AWTP1-13. The sequence goes on from DASTOW010000198.1 coordinate 7,048, forward strand.
ATGCGCTGCCGCACATCACGGTGACAGACGAGCGCCGGCAGGCGCCCCAGCAGCCGGCTGAGGCAGTCTACGATGCCGTCGAGATGCATGGCCTGACGCCCGAGGAGCGCCGGCGCGGCATCAAGAACCCGATGGCCATCATGGCCTCGTTAGAGGCCTGGGTGCCGGGCGCGGTGGCGCCTGCCACCAAGACGCAGGCGCTGATCCGCTACGCCAGCCGCGACGTGGCGGCCAGCGTGCAGGGCATCGATCCGCATCGCGAGCCCAGGGTGTCGATGCTGGCCAGCCAGATGCGCCGGGGCAGCCTCGCCTCCCTCTATCGCGCCAACAACGCCATCATTCTGGGCACGCGGCTGGCCGAAAAGATCGGCGCGCGCATCGGCTCCAACATCACGGTGCAGACAACCGACGGCGCCACTCTCAATGCCCAGGTGGTCGGCCTGTTTCGCTCGGGCGTGCGCTCGGTCGACGAGAGTACCGGGTATGTGCTGGTGAAGACCGCGCAGATCTTGGCCCAGCAGACCGGCCTCGTGAACGAGATTCGCGTGCGCGTCGCCGATCCGATGACGGCCCAGTCGGTCGCCCAGCGCATCGAACGCGAGACGGGCTACAAGTCGGTATCCTGGCAGGAGGCGCACGAGGACCTGCTCAGCGCCTTCGTGGTGCGCAACATCATCATGTACACGGTGGTCGGCGCCATCCTGCTGGTGGCCAGCTTCGGCACCTACAACATCATCTCCACCATCACGCATGAGAAGACCCGCGACATCGCCATCATGAAGTCGCTCGGCCTGCGCGAGGCCTCCGTGCGCCGGATATTCGTGCTGGAGGCCCTGTTGATCGGGCTGATCGGGGCGCTGGCCGGCTGGCTGCTCGGCTACGCCTTGACGCGGGCGCTCGGCACCATCGAGATCAAGAACCCGATGATCGATGCCACCCGGTTGCCGCTGGTCTACTCGTTCCTGCATTACGGCGTGGCCGCCGTCGTCGCGCTCGGCTCGTCGCTGATCGCAGGCTATTTCCCGGCGCGCAAGGCTTCCCGCGTGTTCCCAGTCGACATCATCCGCGGGGCGACATGAGGCAGGCGCAGGTTGCCGGCCGGCCGCAAAGCAACAGTGCCGCGCAGCCGCTGATCGCGGCAAGCCGCGTCACGCGCATCCTGCCGGGCGTAGTGCCGACCACGCTGGTGCACGACATCGATCTGACCATCGGGGCCAGGCAGTACGTGGCCATCACCGGGCCGTCCGGCTCCGGCAAGTCGTCGCTGCTCTACCTGCTGGGTCTGCTCGACCTGCCGACCGTAGGTGAGGTGCGCATCAGCGGCCGCGCCACCGCGCACATGAACGAAGCGGAGCGCGCACAGATACGACTGTCCACGCTCGGATTCATTTTCCAGTTCCACTTCCTGCTGCCGGAGTTCTCGGCGCTGGAGAACGTCACGCTACCCATGCAGGCGCTGGGCGAGTTGCCGGCGGAGGCAATGCGCGAACGGGGTCGTTCGCTGCTCGCCTCGCTCGGTCTCGCCGACCACGCCGCCAAGCGGCCGGACCAGCTGTCCGGCGGCCAGCGCCAGCGGGTGGCGGTGGCTCGCGCACTTGCCAACGACCCGCCTGTCATCCTCGCCGATGAGCCGACCGGCTCGCTCGACTCCAAATCGAGCGAGCAGGTGTTTCAGATCCTGCGCGACCTGGTCGATCAGCGCGGCAAGACGGTGATTGCCGTCACGCACGACCTCGACATGGCGCGGCGCATGGACCGCAGGATCGTGTTGCAGGATGGCAGCATCGTCTCCGACGAAGCTAAAGCGAGCTAGCACGCGAACGCGCGTACTTGACGCTGTCGCGCCGCGGTCACGTGAGTCGTCGGCGCGCGGAAGGCGCGCGATACTTCCTCTCTCTCGCCACAGTTTGCCAGTCCGATGCTGCGGGGGTTCGGGTGCAAGATCGTCAACGGCGACAGGCTGTATCAGGCCAAGGAGAAACTGCATGCTGAAATTCGCATCGCTGCATCGGTTCGTCATCGGAGCTGGCGGCTTCGCACTTCTCGCGCTTGCGCCCCTGCCGAGCCTCGCCGCGGCCGACCCGCCGAAGCCCGCCGAGAAGTGCAGTGAATTCAAGGAAGGCAGCGCGGAATGGAAGCGCTGCAAGGCCAAGAAGTTCAAGGACGACGAGGAGACCTATGCGCTCGGATACTGGATGGCCAAGACGGGCGAGTATGCCGAGGCCCTCGACGTGCTGCGCTCGGCACGCGACCAGTCCGATCCTCGCATCCAGACCATGATCGGTTTCTCGTTGCGCAAGCTCGGCATGGTTGACGAGGCGATGGGCTACTATGCGGCCGCGCTGCGGGCCGACCCGAACCTGACCAGCACGCGCCAATATCTGGGCGAGGCCTACCTGCACAAGGGCGAGCGTGCGAAGGCCGTCGAGCAGCTGGCTGAGATCGGCCAGCGCTGCGGCACGACCTGCGAGCATTACCAGCTGCTGGCAGATGCGATCGCCGCAAGCTGATTGGCGACCAGTTTCGGGCGGCGCCTCGGGTGCCGCCCCTTGTCTTTCTTGCACCCTAACGATCGGCCAGCGGCCTGACCTCGGTCAGCGTCTCGAGAAAGCTCGCCAGGTCGTTCGCATCCTGATCCGTCAGCGGGCTGGCGCCTGTGCTGTGACTGCGAATGGCATCGATCAGTCTGGTACATGATCCATCATGCAGGTAGGGACCGGTGCGCGCGACGTTGCGCAGCGAGGGCACCCGGAAACCCACCGGCCCTGTTGCTGCGTGTGCCAGATCTTGCGCCCGCCAGTGCACGCTGCGTTGCGGATCGTCGTTGAACGGGCCGGCCAGACCATAAGCACTGGCCAGCAGCCGGGCCGCGTCCGCCGGGCGGCCGACATCGCCTCGCTCGCCAGGCGTATTGCCTGTCCGGCCAGCGCAGGTGCCAGCGACGTCGCGGAACGAGCCGTCTGTGAAGGTCGGTCCGGCGTGGCACGTGCTGCAGCCTCCCTTGCCCACGAAGAGGGCTAGTCCGCGCAGCGCAGGTGCGGGATAGCGTGGCGCAGCCGCTTGCTCACCGATGTGCAGCGCATCGCGAAACGCGTCGAATGTCGTTCGACCGCTGACGATGGTCTCCTGGTAGGCGGCAAGCGCTTTGGCGGCATCCACCAGCGCATCCTCGGCGCCGACGCTGGATGCCTCGCGAGCGAAGGCGGCCCGGTAGGCGCTGGCCAGCTCGGCATTGGAGGTGAAGTACTGATGCACATGCGCAGCATTGGAGCCCATCTCGTCGGCATCCAGCAGCGGTCGCAGCGTTTGTCCCCACAAGCTGTCGCCGCCGCCGCCCCAGCCAAACCAGCGCTTGAGCCGCACATCGTAAAGGCTCGGCGTATTGCGTCGACTGGGGCGTAGGCCAACGCCGAGGGGCCGCCCGTCGCTCCAGGAGCGCTCCGGTCGGTGGCAACTCGAGCACGAGATGCGGCCTGACGGGGACAGTCGCGCATCAAAAAACAGCTGGCGGCCGAGATCGACGGCCGGCGCCTGCCCCGACACGCGGTTGGACGGGTCGGTCTGCCAGACGGGCGGCCACGGCCCATGCGCACGGATGGCGGCGATCTGCTGATTGCTCAAGGCACCAAGATCCGTCGCGGTCGGCAGCTCTTGGGCAACTGCAAAGGCACCGCAGACGCCCAAGCTGGCGATGCAGCACAGGATCCGCACGCGCATCATGGGTTGCCAACTCTGGCCCGGTTCCGCGACCTGGGCGCAGCGTTGGGCACGGGCCATTGCATAGCACCACCAAGCCTATGTGCTTGCTCCCACATGTGCATCATTGCTCCCACCTGTGCATCGTTGCGCGCTGCCCGGGTAGTTCTCCTAATTCCGACGCAAAGGCTGGTAGGATGCCGGCCATGCAACACGCAGCCCCCAAATCCCTGATTCCGCGCGCCATGCTGTTCGGCAATCCGACGCGGGCGCAGGCGCAACTCTCGCCCGACGGCACATGGCTGTCCTGGCTTGCGCCGAAGGACGGCGTACTCAACATCTGGGTGGCGCCATTTGATGACATGAATGCGGCACAGGTTATCTCTGACGACCGCAAGCGCGGCATCCGCTTCCACGGCTGGGCGCCGAACGGCACGCACGTGCTCTACTTCCAGGACGAGGGCGGCGACGAGGATTTCCACACCTTTGCGGTGGAGGTGGCCAGCCGCGAGGTGCGCAACCTGACGCCCATCAAGGGCGTGCAGGCGCAGATGCACGGCTTCAGCCTCGACTTTCCCGACAGCATCGCCGTCGGCCTCAACGAGCGCGACAAGTCCTGGCACGACCTGTTCCTGATCGATATCCGCAGCGGCAAGCGCGAGCTGCTGTTCGAGAACAAGGATGAGCTGTCGCGCATCGTCCTGGATCGCCAGTTCAAGCCGCGCCTTGCCTCCAAGACGCGCGCCAAGGAAGGCGGCCGTACGCGCTATCGCATCGAGGACGGCAAGCTGATCGAGATCGGCGTGGTCGGGCACGAGGACGATTTGACGACCTACACCATCGGCTACACCCGCGACGGCGCCACGCTGTACACCGTTTCCTCGATCGGCCGTGACAAGGCGGCGCTGTTTGCAACCGACGTCGCCTCGGGCAAGCAGCGGCTGCTGGCCGAGCATGGCAAAGCCGATGTCGGCCACGTGCTGGCCCATCCTGAGACGGGCGTGATCGATGCCGCCGGTGCCGTCTACCTGCATCTCGACTGGATTCCGCTTGAGGAGGCGATGGCCGCCGACCTCAAAATTCTGCACGGTGAGCTGCCGGGTGAGGTCGGCATTGCCGACCGGACGCTCGACGACAAGCTCTGGATTGTTACTGCGAGCGCTGCCGAGACGCCGACCACCTATCATGTGTACGACCGCAGCAAGAAGTCGCTGCGCGAGCTGTTCAGCACCCGCCCGGAATTGAAGAGCTACCGTCTTGCGCCCATGCACGGCGAAATCATCCGCGCGCGCGACGGGCTGGAGCTGCCGTCCTATCTCACGCTCCCACACGGCAAGGGGCCGCGCCCCACTGCGCCCTTGCCGTTGGTGCTGGTGGTGCACGGCGGACCGTGGGCGCGCGATGCCTACGGCTTCGACGCCGAGGCGCAATGGCTGGCCGATCGCGGCTTTGCCGTGCTGTCGGTGAACTTCCGCGCCTCTACCGGGTTCGGCAAGGCGTTCATCAACGCCGGCGACCTGCAATGGGGCCGCAAGATGCACGACGATTTGCTCGATGCAGTCGAGTGGGCGGTTGCCAACGGCATCGCACGACGCGACCGTATCGCCATCATGGGCGGCTCGTACGGTGGCTATGCGACGCTGGCCGGCCTCACCTTCACGCCCGAGGTGTTCTGCTGCGGCGTCGACATCGTCGGCCCCTCCAACCTGGAGACGCTGCTGGCGACCATCCCGCCCTACTGGGCAGCCTTCTACGAGACGCTGTGCCGCCGCGTCGGCGACCCGAGGACCGAGGCCGGTAAGAAGCTGCTGTGGGAGCGGTCGCCCCTCAACTTCGCCGGCAACATAACCAAGCCGCTGCTGATCGGCCAGGGCGCCAACGACCCGCGCGTCAAGCAGGCCGAGTCCGACCAGATCATCCAGGCGATGCGGGCCAAAGACCTGTCCGTCACCTACGTGCTCTATCCGGAGGAAGGGCACGGCTTTGCCGTGCCGGAAAACCGTCTGTCGTTCCAGGCCATCACCGAAGCCTTCCTGGTGGCCAACCTCGGGGGCGAGGCCGAGCCGATCGGCAAGGATTTCCAAGGCGCCAAACTGGAGGTGCCTGAAGGCGCCAGCCACGTGCAGGGCCTGCAGGCGGCGCTGTCCGCGCGTTCCTGACACGGGGCCGCCACGCGGTTGTGACAGGCTTGAGGCTATTCTAAAGTCCTAAGCGGGAACCTGCCGGGGCAGGGAAGCAGGAGCCAGACATTCCAATGGATGCGAGCGTCGCCCGAACGGGCGCAGTAACTATTTTTCTCGGTGTGCTGGCGGTTGCAGGCCTGTCTGTCGTGCATAACGCCCAGCAGCTCGACAAGGCCGGCAAGATCGTGATGTCGGCCGGCAACCCACAGTATGCGGAGCTGGCCGCTAAGTATCAGGCTGAGCTCAAGCGCTACGGCGTTGAGATGGAAATCCGCACCGACACGGGCGGCTTTGCCACGCTACGGGCGCTGACCGACAACAACTCGGGAATTACGGCTGGTTTCATCAAGGGCGGCCTGATCGGCAGCCTGCAGGGCCGGTTGGCCACCGAGAAAGCCAAGGGGCGGCACACCGAGTACACGCAGCTGCGATCGCTGGGGCGGTTGTTCCATGAGCCAGTCTGGGTGTTCACACGCGGTGACTTGCCAATCAATTCCCTGCGCGATCTTGAGCGCAAGAAAATCATGGTCGGCACGCGCGAGGGCGGATCGCGGCGCATCGCCACCCAATTGCTGCGTGCGAACGAAATCACCAGCGAAAACACCACCTTCATCAACGACGAGTTGAGCGCCGATGCCGCGCCTTTGAAGAATGGTCAAGCTGATGCGGCCATCCTCGTGCTTGCGGCCGACTCCGACAAGATCCAGAGCCTGCTGCAGGTCGACGATATCCGTCTGATGGACTTCACCCGGGAGGTGGAGGCCTACGTCAACCGCTTCCCGGCCCTGACACGGGTCATCCTGCGTACGGGCTCGGTGGATTTCAATCCGCTGGTGCCGTCGGCCGACATCACGCTGCTCAGCACCTCCGTGGGCATTGCCGTGCGACCCGGCATGGAGCCGGCCCTGGTCAGCCTTCTCACCCATGCCATCATCAAGAATCCGAAATCGGGTTTCGACAAGAACGGCGACCCGGTGCTGTTCTACAAGCCGGGCGAGTTCCCAACCCCAAACGACCCGGAGTTGCAGGTCGCGGAGGATGCACGCCAAGTCTACAAGTCGGGCGAGCTGCCATTTGCGCTGGGTATCATGGCGCCCGTCACGCGGCGACTAGGCGTGCCGTTCTCCTATACGTCCTACGCCAGCAACCACGCCGCCAAGTTGGTGCTGCTGATCCCGGTGCTGGCGCTGATGCTGCCGCTGGCGAGAGGTATTCCGGCCCTTTATGCCTGGTTCGTGCGGCGGCGCATGCTCTACTGGTACAACCAGCTTAAGGCACTGGAGCGCAATCTTGATGCTGGCGGCGCGCGCTTCGACCCGGCGGGGCTGCAGGCCGAGTTCGATCGCATCGACTCGCATGTGCGGGCCATCCGCCTGCCGAGCTTCTTCTCGCATGAGTTGTACAATTTGCGCAGCCACATTGAACTGATGCGCCAGCGGCTGGCGCGGCGTGCCTTTCCGGCCAGCGCCTAGGATCTGGTGGACCTGAACGCTGAGCATCTGTGGACAAGTATCAGATGCGTTTGACGCAATTCCAAACCTGCGCCTATCGGTCGTGCCGCGGCCGGACTAAAGCGCGTGCCGGGTCGCCATTGCGAAGAACAGGGCCATCTCCGTTCGAGTGGGGTGCCCTGTTCTTTCGTTTTGTGCAACGGCCGTGCACGCCAGCGAATCGTGACGCACTTGCATCAGTCGAGCCGCAATAGCACACCCTCGGCCATTCCGACCTTGGGGTGTGCACGGCAAAGATGGCATGCTTGCCGAGGTGAGTAGTTATCATTGGAGGTAACACCGTGAACGCCAGCAAGATCGCCGTTGTGGCGCTGCTCTGCACTACCGTCGCTTTGGTTGCTTGCCGCCGCGAAGAGCGGTTGAAGCTGGGCGGTCCGGAGCCCGTGATGGAGCAGGTCGCGAAGTAAGACCGCTTTCGCTCTTCTGAGACAGGCATCGCTCGAGCCCCCGCCTGGGGGCTCGATTCATTTTTGGGGAGCGCGCGGGGTGGATCTCGGCTCGCAAGCCGGCGCCAGCACCACCTAGGCTGACCGGCGGAATAACGAGGAAATCAGCGCCAGGCCGATCGCGACCGGTATCACGATCATCAGCACCGCGCCGACCGTGATTGCCAGACCCAGCAGGACGAACACCACCACGCCGACAAGAAGGGTGGTAAGCACGAATGCCACGGTTCCGAGCAGCCAGGCCCGCCAGCCCGTGATCACTGTCGTCTGGCCGTTGCGCTGGATGACGATCATGTCCGACCTCCGATCTGACGTGGATTGCCGTATCAGCTGGCCACCAGCACGTCGGCCTTGAACAGTGCATCGCGCGGCCGCACGCCGTCAAACAGCGACCCTTCCTCAAACCATGAGCGCGGTGCCGGCTGGCCCCACAGCGTCTGGCGGCGGGGATCGCGCAGGCTCCAGCGCAAGGGCTCGTGGTCAGGATCCATAGTTTGGTAGTCGGATGTGTAGACCTCGGTGCGGTGGCCGTCGGGGCAGCGCAGGTAGAGGAAGAAGGCGTTGGAGATGCCGTGCCGGCCTGGCCCTCGCTCCATGTTCGCGAGGTAGCCGGTGGAGGCCATCACGTCGCACAGGTGGATGATGTTGAGCGCGGTCGGCACCCAGTAGGCAAGGTGGTGCAGGCGCGGGCCGGCGCCGTTCGTGAACGCGATGTCGTGCACGTTGCCCTTGCGATGCATCCAGGCCGCCGCGATGCGGCCGCCGGCGCCGTCCTCCTCGGCATACTCGGTAAGGCGGAAGCCGAGCGACGCATAGAAATCGACCGTGCGCTGCACCTCGGGCGCAAACACATTGAAGTGGTCGAACCGCTGCGGCTGCACGCCTTGGTAGCGGCCGTACTGCCTGAGCAGGGACGGGCGTTGCTGCATCTTGCAATAGAATTCGAGCGGCAGTCCGCAGGGATCGACGGCGTGCAGCGTGCGGCCCTGGAATGGCGCTTCCACGAACGCATGCTCAGTGCCAAGCATCTTGAAGTGATGAGCCGCCTTGTCGAGGTCCTCCTCGCTTGCCAGCTTGAAGCCCAGCTTTCGCGCGCTCGGCACGGCTGATCGGTGCAACACGAGCGAATGGTGCTGGCGCTCCTCAAGGCCGCGCAGATAGAGTGCATCGCCGGTCTCGTCCTCAACCTGCAGCCCGAGGCAGCCTGCGTAGAAGGCGCGCGATCGGCCGAGATCGGCGACGCCCAGCGTGATGTGGCTTGCACGGACGATATTGAACGGTGGAGCAAAGATGTGCTTTGGCACCGGCATGGGGCGGCCCTCCTGTTAACCATGGAATACGGTGTGAAGCCGCGCAGGCCAAGGACAAAGGGCGTTTTCCGGCCCGCTCCGCCCCAGCTGCCCAAATTCGGGCCAAAGCCTGGTCCTAAGGTCTGCCCAGGGAAGATTGGGGAAGACAATCATGCAGTTGTGGCGCGTAGGCGCTTGCGTTGGCGCAGCGCTAATGGGTGTCGGCATGCTAGCGCATGCGGCCCAAGCCGGCCCCGTTGTCAGCACGCGGAAAGATGGGGGCCTTGAGATCGCGGGGCGTAGCGTAGAGTGCGGAAACATTCGCACCCGGCTCGATCGCAACCTGCCGGGGCTCGGCGCAGCGGCACCATCCAGCCGTCTGCTGATTCTCAACCCCACACGACTGCAACGCGAGCCCGACAACGTGCGCCTGTTCGTGTTCTATCACGAGTGCGGCCATCATCACGTCGGTGCCAGCGAGCTGCAGGCCGACTCCTGGGCCGTCAATCGCGGCGTGCGCGAAGGCTGGCTCGACAGGGCGGCCTTGAAGCAGGTCTGCGCCTCGTTCGGCGGCATGCCCGAGACGGCTACGCATCCTTCTGCCGTGCGCCGCTGCCGCAATCTCGATACGACGTTCGCTTCGGCGACTGCCACGGTGCAGCGCGAGGTCGCCGCCAAGGCCAAGAGCGACGCCAAGCCGGGCCTGCCCCCGGCGAAACAGACGGGTGGTGCGGCGGTCAGCCTGGAGCAGGCACGCGTGCCGGATCTCCAGGCAGGACCCACCTTGGTGCGCAACGGCGCGGCGCGCTAACGCCTGGCCGCGCGCCTTAGCCGTTGCGGTAGATGTAGCTGTAGCCGTTGATGGCCGGCACGCCGCCCAGATGCGCGTACAAGATCTTGGAGCCGGCAGGGAAATACTCCTTGCGTACGAGATCGATCATGCCCTGCATGGATTTTCCTTCGTACACGGGATCGGTCATCATGCCTTCGGTGCGCGCCGCCAGGCGAATGGCATCGTTCGTCTCCGCCGACGGCACGCCGTAGGCAGGATAGGCGTAGTCCGCCAGAAGCACGAGATCGTCGTGCGTGATGTCCCTGCCAAGCTCGACCAGTTGCGCGGTGCTGCGGGCGATTTCAAGAACCTGGGCGCTGGTCTGCTCCACAGTGCCGGACGCGTCGATGCCGATCACCCTGCGTGAGCGGCCATCCCTGGCAAAGCCAACCAGCATGCCGGCATGCGTGGAGCCGGTTACCGTGCAGACGATGATGTAGTCGAACTTGAAGCCGAGCTCGGTTTCCTGCGCGCGCACCTCTTCGGCAAAGCCGACGAAGCCCAGGCCGCCGAGCTTGTGCACCGAGGCGCCAGCAGGGATGGCGTAGGGTTTGCCGCCCCTGGCCTTGACGTCTTCGATGGCGCGCTCCCAGCTCGCGCGAATGCCGATGTCGAAGCCTTCGTTGACGAGCTCGATGTCGGCGCCCATCACGCGGCTCATCAGGATGTTGCCGACCCGGTCGTAGACGGCATCCTCGAACGGCACCCAGCTTTCCTGGACGAGCCGGCACCGCATGCCGAGCTTGGCGGCGACCGCGGCAACCTGACGGGTGTGATTGGACTGAACGCCGCCGATCGTCACCAGCGTGTCGGCGTTGGCGGCGATGGCGTCCGGCACGATGTACTCGAGCTTGCGGATTTTGTTGCCGCCGAAGGCCAGCCCGGAATTGCAGTCCTCGCGCTTGGCGTAGATCTCGACGCGACCACCCAGATGCTGGGACAGGCGCGGCAGCTTCTCGATGGGCGTGGGGCCGAAACTGAGCGGATAGCGCTTGAATTTCTCCAGCATGGCGGTTGCTCCCCGGGTGAACGCTTGGGGGCACAATCTACGCGAACCGGGTCGAGAGGTGCTCTCGATGTTGTGGCTGGAATGGACCGATATATGCAAGAGCTGCGCCATGGGTAAAATGGGCTGTGCACAAACTGCGCTTAAAACGGAAGAATCTTTCATGTCCGCCGAGCTCGATCGCGTCGATCGCCGCCTGCTGCGCCTGCTGCAAGCCAATGGGCGCCTCAGCAACGCCGAGCTTGCAAAGAAGGTCAACGTCAGCGCGGCGACCTGCCATCGCCGCACGCAGCGCCTATTTGAGGAAGGCTATGTGCTGGCGGTGCGGGCCATGGTTGCGCCGGCTCGCGTGGAGCGCGGCGCGCTGGTCGTGGTCGGGGTCGTCCTCGATCGTTCGACGCCGGAAAGCTTTGCCACGTTCGAGGCCGCCATCCGCAAACTGCCGTTCATCCTGGACTGCCATCTGGTGGCCGGCGACTTCGACTACTTCCTCAAGATCAGGGTGCGAGATATCGCCGACTTCAATCGCCTGCACGGCGAGCAGCTGATCGCGCTGCCGGGCGTGCGGCAGACCCGCACGTTCTTTGTCATGAAGGAAGTGATCGACAACGCCCCGCTGGAATTTTGAGTGAGGGCCGGCCCATAAGGATCGCTGCGCGCTGTGCCTATGGCTTGACGATCTTCATGACGAACGATGTTGGTTTCTCGTCCGGGCCGAAGGGGCCCGGCACTTTGTTGCGCACCGGCGGCAGAGCCTTGAGATAGGCGACGATCGCCAGGGCGTCTTCCTTGGTGAGGTTGGCCAGCGCGCGCCACGGCATGACGGGGGCCAGCATGCGTCCGTCCGGGCGCACGCCTTCCTGCATGGCTTTCAGGATCTGCTCGTTGCTCCAGTTGCCGAGGCCGGTCTCCTTGTCGGGGGTCAGGTTGGACCCGTGGAAGACCCCGAGGCCCGCAATCTCGAAGCCGACCTCGGAGCCGCCGAGATGGCGCGCCATGTCCGGTTTGCCGAAGAAGTATCCAGGCGTATGGCAGTCCATGCAGCCGCCGATCGAGGCGAGATATTTGCCGCGCTCGACCTGCGGATCGGCGGCGCGCGCGCCACCCAGCATGGTGGCGATGGCAACAGCGCATGCAAGCGCAAGACCGAGCAAACGCAATGACATCAGGTGTTCTCCGCAGTTGGCAATGCAGTTGCTGTGTGACCGGCTGCTCTGCGCGACCGGCGGCGCTGATGATCGATGGTTTGCATCGGCCACTCCCTGCCTGTGCGCTCAGCCGCCGAGCTTGGGTATCTTGTGGCTGCCTTTGCCGACACAGATGTTCTTCGTCTCCATGTAGAAATCGAACGAATAGTCGCCGCCGTCGCGGCCGATGCCCGAGTCCTTCATGCCGCCGAACGGCGTTGGCAGGTGGCGCACGTTCTCCGAATTGATCCAGATCATGCCGGCCTCCAGCGCGTCGGCGACGCGCAGCGCGCGGCTCAAATCGTTGGTCCAGACATAACCGGTGAGGCCGTAGCGCACGGAGTTGGCGATGCTCATCGCCTCGGCCTCGTCCTTGAAGGGGATCACCGTCAGGACGGGCCCGAAGATCTCCTCCTGGGCGATGCGCATGCCGCCGGCGGCGCCGGTGAACAGAGTGGGCCTGACGTAATAGCCCCCGCCGGGACCGTCGTGGTGCGCACCGCCTGCCGCAATGGTGGCGCCTTCCGCGCGGGCCACGTCGAAATAGGAGCAGACCTTGGCCTGATGGCGCTCGTGGATCAGCGGTCCGACCTCAGTCGCTGGGTCGAGCGGATGGCCCACGTTCAGCCGGCCGACCCGCTCCGCCACGCGCTTGCAGACCTGCTCGGCGATGCTTGCCTGCACCAGCAGGCGCGCGGAGGAGGTGCAGCGCTCGCCGTTCAGCGAGTAGATCATGAACACCACGGCATCGAGGGCGCGGTCGAGATCAGCATCGTCGAACACGATGACTGGGTTCTTGCCGCCGAGTTCGAAGTGCACGCGCTTCAGGGTGGCGGCGCCCTGCTGCATGATGGCCGAGCCGGTCGCGCTCTCGCCGACGAAGCCGATCGCCTTGATGTCGGGGTGCTCGGTCAGCGCCTTGCCGGCTTCCTCGCCAAAGCCGTGCACGGTGTTCATGACGCCGGCAGGCAGGCCCGCCTCGTGCATGAGGCGCGCCAGCACAGCGGCGGTGACGGGCGACCACTCGGCCGGCTTGTGCACCACCGTACAGCCGGCCGCCAGCGCCGGCGCGATTTTCCAGGTCGAGAGCATGAAAGGCGTGTTCCACGGCGTGATGACGCCGACCGGGCCGATCGGCACGCGCGTCGTCACGTTCCAGTGCTCGGCCATCGGCAGGTTGAGGCCGTTGCGCGCTTCCTCGACGCGGTCGGCGAAGAAGCGGAAATTCTCGGCGGAGCGGACGGCGGCCTTGGCCATGAAGCGGTAGGGTTGGCCGGTGTCCCAGCTCTCCAGCACGGCGATGTCGTCAGCGCTGGCTTGGATGGTGTCGGCAATCCTGTGCAACAGCGCGCGGCGGCTGCTCGGTTGCCAGGCCGCCCACGACTTGAACGCGGCCTTGGCGGCCGCTGCGGCGCGATCGATGTCGTCGGCCGTGCCACGCGCCACCCTGGCGATGCAAGACCTGTCGACCGGCGAGATGGTCTCGAACGTCGCTTGGCCGGCGACGCGGCTGCCGTCAATCCAATGGCCGATGCCCTCGGCTCGCAGCTTGGCCAGCAGCGGCTCGAGCCTGGCCTGGTTGGCGGCGAAGCTGTCCGTCGTCTTTGTGGCCATGCCGATGTACCTTGCTCGCAGACCAGGGCCGGTATTGGTGCCGCTTCGGGCTGGTCTTGTCCAACGCTTCGGCTTCAATTCATTGGTGGCAGGAGTGCAACGATGCAGCTTTACACCTACTGGCGGTCGCTGGCGACGTTCCGGGTGCGGATCGCGCTCAATCTGAAGGGCGTCGCCTACACGCCCATCTACGTCGATCTCGATGCCGGCCAGCAGCGGCAGTCCAACTACAAGTCGATCAACCCGCAGATGGTCGTTCCATCGCTGGTGGAGGACGACGGCAACGTGCTCTACCAGTCCATGGCCATCATGGAGTATCTGAACGAGGTCTACCCTGAGCCACCGCTGCTGCCGGCCGACGCTAAAGGCCGCGCCCGGGTGCGTGCACTGTCGCAGATCACGGTGGCCGATTCCCATCCCCTGATCGTCCCGCGCGTGCGCAATCATCTGGCCGCCACTTTCGGGCTTGATGAGTCAGGCCGGATGGCTTGGGTGCGGCATTGGTTGGCTGCAGGTCTCGACGCCTACGAAGGTCACCTGGCGCGTGATGCGGCGACGGGCGCCTATTGCCATGGCGACCACGTGACGATGGCCGACCTGTGCCTCGTCAGCCACGCTATGGGCTATCGCGTGTTCAAGGGCACGCTCGACGAGCATCCGACCGTGCAGCGCATTGTCGAGCGGTGCATGGCCGACGAGCGTTTCGCCAGCGCACAACCTATGCGTCAGCCAGGTGCACCCGCTGCGCGCTGATTGGCGTGCGCCGGTGCAATTGTGAGGACCGCTCGACGGCTTGGTGCTGGCGGCGACCATGCAATCGTCACGCTTCGATTGACGGTGATCGGCTCGATCGGAGCATCTGCCCAAGGCAGCGCTCGTGCTTGCGGTCGTGCATCAGTTTGCGCAGTCTTTGCCTGTTTGATTCGCCCGCCGGTGGAAGTTCAGACAACGGTCAGCTATCCTGGAAGGAGCACATATGATGGAGAGCGCAATGGTTGAGAAGACCGTCCTGGCGCTGCCCGGGAAGAAGGTATCCGTTCCTCGCGTGTTCAAGCGGGTGCTGCAGGTGGCGCTTGCAGCGGGACTTACGGCGGCCGTCATGTTGGTGGTCATGCTCGGCAACGGTTTGCTGACCGGTCGGGGTGCCTCGCTGCAGGGCGGCATCACCACGTGGCTTGCCTTCATCAAGCGACCCGACATCTACACGACCATCGTCCTGACGGCGATTGTGACGGTGCTGTTCGTTTACTGGCAGCGCGATCGCGAGCGCCGGTGAGCGCCTAGCAGGTCTAAGCGTCACTGGACGGGCCGGCCTCGTATTCGGCCCCGTCCTCATGATCGTCATCATCGCCGTCTTCGTCTTCCGCGCAGGCGACCGGAAACTCGACGTCAGAAATCCAGCAGTACATCTGGGTCTGGATACGGGCGTTCGGCGTGCCGGGCGCAGCCAGAGCGCCCAGCACAATGGTGATGATACGCAGCCACATGATCGCTACTCCCCCGGAGATCATTTGCTATTCCGACAGCCCCTTCAGGTCGTAGCTCAGGCGGCCGGAGGCGTGGCGGGATTCGCTGACCACGACGTGCGAGCCCGCCGGCGGAATAATGCTCATCTGGCTCAGCGCCTCGACGTCGCGGCCGTCGTCGAGGTGGACGTGGGCAATGGAACTGCGCGGCCCCGAGCGCGCGATGCCGGTGACGGTGCCGGTATGTCTGGCCACTTCGATGGTGCGATCGGCACGGCTCAATTGGCCCGACAGCATGTAGGTGGCGCCGGCGAACAGGACTGCGGGGACCAACGCAATCAGTGCCCAGCGCTTGGCGCGCTCGCGCCAGACCATGGCCATGAGGCGGCGCGATTTCTCCTCCGACATGCGCATGGTTCAGGCCTCTCCAACGTGTCCAAGTACGGGTAGGCTCGGCGGCATTGCCCGGCCCGACCTCGAGGCCGGTGTAGCGCGGGCCGGCCCAGGCCGCCATTCCTTTAGGGTTAAGTACATGCGACATATGGCAAATGTTGGCACGCGCTGCCCCAATTTGCGGCCGCTTGCGGCGGCCTGCAAGTAACGCTTGCCCAGGCATTTGCGTAACGCTCAATTGAGAGGGATTGTATGGCGGTTTGCGCACCGCTCCGCCATCGTGCGGCAACACAGATTCGATCGGGTTGTGGACTATGCTGATCAAGCACTCTTGCGACGTTGCTGCTGCGGACATCACGCCGCGCGGGGTCTACCTGCGGCGGCGGGACTTCATGGCAGGGGCTGCCGGTCTGGCGCTGGCGGCGGTGGCGCCCATCCATGCGCACGCCGCACCTCTTGCGGCTGCCAAGAGCCCGCTGTCGACCACCGATGAGCCGCTGACGCCGCGCAAGGACATCATCAGCTACAACAATTTCTACGAGTTCGGCACGGACAAGGACGACCCGGCCAAGAACGCCCACACGCTGACCACCAAGCCGTGGACCGTGAAGATCGACGGACTGGTCGGCAAGCCGGCCGCCTACAACCTCGAGGACCTCGTCGACACGGCAGCGCTCGAAGAGCGTGTCTATCGGATGCGCTGCGTGGAGGGCTGGTCGATGGTCATCCCGTGGGTCGGCCTGCCGCTGGCAGCCATTCTGAAGAAGGCCGAGCCGCAGGGGAGTGCCAAATACGTTGCCTTCGAGACGCTGGTGCGGCCCGCCGAGATGCCGGGCCAGAAAGGCTTTGGCCAGCCGCTGCCGTGGCCTTATGTCGAAGGCCTGCGCATGGACGAGGCCATGCATCCGCTCACTATCATGGCCGTCGGCTTGTACGGCGAGACGCTGCTCAACCAGAACGGTGCGCCGTTCCGGCTGGTGGTGCCTTGGAAATACGGGTTCAAGAGCATCAAGTCGGTGGTGCGTATCAGCCTGACCGAAACCCAGCCGCCCACCACCTGGAGCAAGTCGAACCCGCGCGAATACGGCTTCTATTCCAACGTCAATCCGGCGGTCGATCACCCGCGCTGGAGCCAGGCGACCGAGCGGCGTATCGGCGAGAGCGGGCTCTTCGTGAAGCGGCGCCCGACGCTGCCGTTCAACGGCTATGGCGACCAGGTGGCCGGGCTCTATGCGGGGCTGGACCTCAAAGCCAACTACTGAAATGGCGCGCCCGCCGCCCACTTTGGCAAGACACCTGCTGGGCTCGGACCCGCTTCGGCGCGCGATCTACATCGTCGGCCTGATGCCGGCGGTGTGGACGTTCTACCTTGGCCTGATGGATCAGCTGGGCGCCGATCCGCAGAACGTGCTGGAGCGCACGCTTGGCCTATGGGCGCTGCGCTTTCTGATCCTGACGCTGGCGATCACGCCGCTGCGCCGGCTGGGCGGGCCGAACTGGATCAGGTATCGGCGCACGCTGGGCCTGCTCGGCTTCTACTACGCGGCGCTGCACTTGACCGTGTACCTGGTGCTGGACCAGGGCCTCGACGGCGCAGCGATCTGGGCCGACATCGTCAAGCGCCCCTACATTACCGTCGGCATGTTGGCTTTCACGATCCTGGTGCCGCTGGCCGTTACCTCCAACAATGCCTCGATCCGCCGGCTGGGCGGGACGGCGTGGGCGCAGCTGCACAGGCTGGTCTACGTGGCGATCGCGGCGGCGGCGCTGCACTTCGTCATGCTGGCGAAAGTGTGGGCCGTCGAGCCGCTGTGCTATGCGGCTATCGTGGCCGCGCTGTTGGCGTATCGACTGGCGGTCTACCTGCGTCCGCGGCACCAGAAGCGCCGGGCAACCGAGGCTGTCGCCCCGGCGCGGTCGGCGCGCTGACGATGCGGCGACCTCGGCGGTGCCATACTTGCTGCCGAGACTGCCCCGTTGCTTGAATGGTTTGCGAAGGCACCCGCCCATGCCTGGTTGGATGGTGTTGATTGCCGTCGTCGCTGCGATCAGTGGCGGCGCAGCGGCGGCGCGGGCGCAGAGACCTGCAGAACCGGCCAACTTGAAGACCTTCGATTTCGGATTGGATGGCGTGCGCTACCGCGTCGCGTTGCCGGCCGGTGCGACCTTGATGGCGCGCTCCGGCAGCGATCGGTTTCACATATCGCTGTCAACGCGCATGCTGCGCCAGATGGAGCTTTGGCCCGCATCGGCCGAAACCGGCAGGACCTATGCCCGCTCGCAGAGCCTCGCCAACGGCGCGGTCCTCACGTTCGAGGTCATGCGCCCCAGCAGCGCCTACCGCGGCGGCAGCGGCGGTCCGGAGGAGACGCTTGAGGGTCAGATGCGGATCGGTGGGCGGACGCTGGCGGTCAGGTGCCACGATCAGGCCGAGTGGCCGGGGTCGCCGCGACCGACCTGGTGCATCGACTATCTGCAACATCTGGTCGTGCAGGACGGCAGGTAGTCGGTTAGACGCGGGTCAGCAGGTCCGGCAGCTCGGCGAGCGTGCCAATCTCGCGGTCGGGAGCGCCGGGAAGCCGCTCGCGGCGCTGGCCGTAACGATTGCACCACACGACGCGCATGCCGAATGCGGACGCCGCGTGCGCGTCCCAGGCGTTGGACGATTGAAAACTGATCAGGTCGGCCGGCACGCCCAGCCGGTCGACGGCCAATTGATAGACGCTGGGGTGCGGCTTGAACACGCCGACCTCTTCTACCGACAGCACGTGATCGAGGAGCTGGCCGAGGCCTGCGCTGGCGATGAGATCGCGCAGCATGCCCGGGGTGCCGTTGGACAGGATGGCGGTGGTGAAGCCGGCAGTCTTCAGGCGGCGCAGGGTGTCGGGCACCTCCGGGAAATGCTCAAGCTTGCGGTAGAGGTCCATGAGGCGCACGCGCACGGCCGGATCGCTGATGGCGAGCGTCTCCAGCGTGACGTCAAGCGCGTCGCCCGTCACCTGCCAGAAGTCGGCGTGCAGGTTCTGCGCCGCCCGCAGCCACGTGTAGGTGATCTGCTTGTCGCGCCAGAGGGTGGCAACGGTGGCCGTCTTGTCGCCAAGCACGTCGCTACAGCGGCTTGCCGCCGAGGCAAGGTCGAACAGGGTGCCGAAGGCGTCGAACACGCAGGCGCGTACGGCGAGCTTGTCTGGCATGGACGGCCTCCCTGATATCTGCCTCTTTCCACTCTTGCGTGGGAAGGGCCGGGCTGAGCGGCGGACTGGGGCTTCGGATTGGGGCTTCGGACTGGGGCTTCGGATTGGGGCTTCGGACTGGGGCTTCGGACTGGGGCTGCGGATTTGGGGCTGCCGACTGTCGCTGCCCCTCACCCTAACCCTCTCCCCCTGGGCACGGGGAGAGGGAAAGCGAAAGCGGCAGGAGGGGACCTACTTGCGTTCCTGGGCGCGGCGCAGGGCGGCGGCGAAGGCGTTCTCGGCGGGTGCAGTGTTGCGCGGCGGTGCGGCCGTGGAAGGACCGCGGGCCGGTGCTGGGCCCGAGGAACGTGCACCCGGGCCGGCGCCCGCGCCACGCGTGTCGATGCCGCCCGACTTCATGGTGAGCGCGATGCGCTTGCGGGCGACGTCCACATCCTTCACGCGCACCTTGACCACGTCGCCGGCCTTTACGACCTCACGCGGATCCTTCACGAAGCGATCGGCCATCTCGGAGATGTGCACCAGGCCGTCCTGGTGCACGCCGACGTCGACAAAGGCGCCGAACGCCGTGACGTTGGTCACTACGCCCTCGAGCTGCATGCCGGGCTTCAGGTCGGCGATCTTCTCTACGCCCTCCTTGAAGGCGGCGGTCTTGAACTCGGGGCGCGGGTCGCGGCCGGGCTTTTCCAGCTCGGCCAGGATGTCGGTGATGGTCGGCACGCCGAAGGTCGCGTCGGCAAACTGCACGGGCTTCAGCGTGCGCAGGAACGCCGTGTCGCCGATCAGCGACTTCAGCGGTCGCTTGGTGGTCTCGGCGATCTTTTCGACCAGCGGATAGGCTTCCGGGTGCACGGCCGAGGCATCGAGTGGGTTCTTGCCGTTCATAATGCGCAGGAAGCCGGCCGCTTGCTCGAAGGCCTTAGGGCCGAGGCGCGGCACTTTCTTTAGCGCCGTGCGTGTCTTGAAGGCGCCGTTCTCGTCGCGGAAGGCGACGATGTTGGAGGCGAGCGTGGTGTTGAGGCCGGATACCCGCGCCAGCAGCGGTGCGGACGCCGTGTTGACGTCGACACCGACCGAGTTGACGCAATCCTCAACCACGGCGTCGAGCGAGCGGGCAAGGCCGGTCTGGTCGACGTCGTGCTGGTATTGGCCAACGCCGATCGCCTTCGGATCGATCTTGACCAGCTCGGCCAGGGGATCCTGCAGGCGGCGCGCGATCGATACGGCGCCGCGCAAGGAAACGTCGAGATCGGGGAACTCCTTGGCCGCCAGCTCGGAGGCCGAATAGACGGAGGCGCCGGCCTCGGAGACCATCACGCGGGTCAGCTGCAACTGCGGCATCTTGCCGGTCAGCTCGGCCACCAGCTTGTCGGTCTCGCGGCTGGCCGTGCCGTTGCCGACGCTGACGAGGTCGACCTTGTGACGCAGGCACAGGGCGGCGAGCGTGGCGAGCGACCCCTGCCAGTCGCGTTTGGGCTCGTGCGGATAGATTGTAGTGGTCTCGAGCACTTTGCCGGTGGCATCGACGACGGCGACCTTGACGCCGGTGCGGATGCCGGGATCGAGGCCCATGGTGACGCGCGGTCCTGCCGGTGCCGCCAGCAGCAGATCCTTCAGGTTCTTGGCGAACACCGAGATCGCCTCGCTGTCGGCACGCTCTTTCAGTCGCGCCAGCAGGTCTGAATTGAGCGACAGGGCGAGCCTTGCCTTCCACGCCAGCCGCACCGTCTCGGCAAGCCATGCGTCAGCCGGCCGGCCGCGGTCGGCAATGTTGAGGGCGACCTTGATTTTGGCCTCGGCCGGATGCGGCTTGCCGTCCTCGTGCGGCACGTCGAGATCGAAGTCGAGCACGCCTTCGTTGCGGCCGCGCAGCATGGCGAGCGCGCGATGCGAGGGCAGATCCTTGATCGGCTGCGAGAAGTCGAAATAGTCGGAGAACTTGGCGCCGTCCTCGGCCTTGGCTTGCATGACCTTGGATTGCAGCACGCCCTCGCCCCATTCCCACTCGCGCAAGGTGCCGACCAGCGACGCCTGCTCGCTGATGCGCTCGATCAGGATGTGGCGGGCACCGTCGAGCGCGGCCTTGGCATCCTCGATGCCCTTGGCGGCGTCGACGTACTTGGCAGCCTCCGCTGCGGGATCGAGCGAAGGATTGGCGAGCAGCGCGTCGCTGAGCGGCTCCAGCCCCGCTTCGCGGGCAATCTGCGCCTTGGTGCGGCGCTTGGGCTTGTAAGGCGCATACAGGTCCTCCAGCTCGACCTTGGTTTGCGCGCCGGTGATGGAGCGCGACAATTCGGGAGTGAGCTTGCCCTGCTCCTCGATGCTCTTCAGCACCGTGGCGCGTCGCTCCTCCAACTCGCGCAAATAGCCGAGGCGCTCGTCGAGCTTTCTGAGCTGCGTGTCGTCGAGGCCGCCGGTCTTCTCCTTGCGGTAGCGCGCGATGAACGGAACGGTCGCGCCCTCGCCCAACAGCTGCACGGCCGCCGACACCTGGCCAATGCCGACGCCGAGCTCCGTGGCGATGCGCTGATTGATCTTGTCCATACCGGCTCCTTTGGCAAAGCGAGCATGCGCGCTCCAGGCGCCGCTTGGTCCTCGATTCTCGTGCTTATTGGAAGCCTAGCCGCCTGCCAAGGCCGAGTCGGGGCGGCGCAAGGCGCAAGGTGCGTGACGCCAACAGAAAAGCGCCATCCCATGCGGCCATGGGACGGCGCTTAACGACATCGCAGCCTAAAGTTCAGTTGCTGGGCGTGGTGCTCGGGACCTGCACGCGCGGCTGCGTGACCTGCGGGGCGTCCTTGTCGGTCAGCACCAGCGCCGCGAGGCTCAGGATGGCGAAGATCATCACGACAATCGGCAGCAAGCTGCCGGACACGCGGCGTTCGCGTTCGACCGCAGCGCGCGCGGCATCCGCGGCGCGCTCCGCCCGCGCATCGACTTCGTCAGCCATGTTCGCTCTCCCTGCAATCCAGTGCAGCGAGAACGCTGCGCTATTGCTGGGGTTCCGTGACAGGGCTGTCGGGCAAACGCCATGCTTCCTTGCTAACGCCTGGGGCCCCGCCCCCCGGCGAAAGAGAGCGGCGCCGCCACGTCTGCGGCTGGGGGTTGCCAACGCGCCAAGCACCGGCAAGTCGTTGCGGCAAAGTGCTGATTTCTGCAGGGTCATGGTTGACCGGCGCTTGACCAGGTGCATGGCCCAAGCGAGAAGGCGGCATGTCGACTCTGGTCAAGATCCTGGCCGCCGTGGCCGGCGTCTACCTGCTGGTGGCGCTGGTCATGTACATGGGCCAGCGCCGGCTCATGTATTTTCCCGATGCCAGGCACACCCTGCCGGCACAGGCGGGCCTCTCCAACGTCAGCGAGCGGCTGCTCAACACCCCGGACGGGGCGCGCATCGTCGCCTGGTACGGCAAGGCCAAGCCCGGACAGCCCACGCTGCTCTATTTCCATGGCAACGGTGGTGGCCTTGCCGACCGTGCCGAGCGCTTCCGTCGCTTCATGGGGCAGGGTTGGGGCGTCTACATGATGGCCTACCGCGGCTATGCCGGCAGCACGGGTTATCCGACGGAAGCCAACAACATTGCCGACGCGCGCCTGGCCTATGACGCTCTGCTGCGGGAGGGCGTGCCGGCCGGTTCGGTCATCCTGTACGGCGAGTCGCTCGGCACCAACGTCGCCGCCCGCATGGCGGCAGAGAAAGACGCGGCGGGACTGATCCTGGAAGCCCCCTACACGTCGGTGCTGGACATCGCGCTGAGCGACTATCCGTTCCTGCCGGTGCGGCTGCTGCTGTCCGACCGCTACGAAACCGACAAGGTGATCGCCAAGGTGCGCGTGCCGCTGCTGATCCTGCACGGCAAGCAAGACGACATCATCCCGGTGTCCATGGCCCACAAGCTGGCCAAGCTCGCCAACGAGCCCAAGCGCGTCGTCATCCTGCCCGAGGCCGAGCACAGCGATCTCTATCTTGAGGGCAACAACGCCCTGCCCGTGGTGCGCGACTGGATCAGGGGGCTCGGGCGGCGGGCGTCCGGAACGAAAGAGTAAGGGCGCAAACGAATAGGACCCGAGCTTGGCCCGGGTCCTGGTCAAATTGCGTTGGGCCGATGGCCTGCAGGTTAGCGCGGTCCGCCGCCGAAGCCGCCGCCACCACCGCCGCCAAATCCACCACCGCTGCGCGGAGGACCGCCCGGACGGCCGCCGCCCGGACGCCCGCCGGGACCTGGCCGGGTCGTTGCCGCCGCCGGCTTGCCGGGCAGCAGACCCTCGCGCTGGGCCTTCTTGCGGGCGAGCTTGCGAGCCCGACGCACGGCCTCGGCCTGCTCACGCACGCGTCTCTCGGATGGCTTCTCGTAGTAGTTCCGGAGCTTCATCTCACGGAAAATGCCCTCGCGCTGCATCTTCTTCTTGAGCGCCTTGAGGGCCTGATCGACATTGTTGTCGCGAACCTGAACCAGCAAGCGGTGCAATCCTCGGTTGTAGCCTGTGTGCCGTATCTCAGCGGGTTCGTGAGGCAAAACAAGATCGCGCCCGAAGCCCGCGCTCCATGCGTGTGCGGCAGCTTCTAGCAAAGCTCGGTTAAGATGTCCATGCGGGACGTGGGGTGGCGGCCAGCCGAATTGCCGGTTACGGCTTGCGGGAGGCCTCGGTGGCAGGGGCAAGTGCCTCCATCCGGCCGGTGAGACGGTAGGTCAGGCCCTCGGGGGCAAAATCCATCAGCGGCCGCAGGTCGGCATACTGGGACATCACCTGCTCGAGCACGGTGCTGCCGAACCCCTTCTGAATGGCATGCTTGATGGGAGGCCCATCCCGCTCTTGCCATTGAAAGGTAAACCGGTCGCTGGCGGGCCTTGGCCCCTCGCCGGACGGTTCGACCCGCCATTCGATGCTCAAGCTGCCACCCGGCACCGACAGTGCCCCGTACTTGGCGGCGTTGGTGGTGAGTTCGTGCAGGGCCAGCGCGAAGTTCTGCGCGGCCTGCGGGTTCAAGATGACGGTCGGCCCGCTGACCGCCACGCGGGTGGCGAACGGGCGCATCTCATGGCGCACCAGCTCCAGCAGGTCGGTGCCCTTCCATTCCTGCTCGAGCAACAGCATGTGCGTCTGCGCCAGCGAATGCAGGCGATCGAGCACGGCTGCCTCGGCGTCTTCGACGGTGCGCTTGCCGGCAAAGCTCCGCGACACGACAGCCTGCACGACCGCGAACAAATTCTTGGTGCGGTGGTGCAGTTCGCGCGTCAGCAGCGTCTGCCTGGCCTCGGCCTGTTTGCGCTCGGTGATGTCGCGCGCAATCTTGGATGCGCCGATGATGCGCCCTTGCGCATCGCGCATCGGCGAAACCGTCAGGGATATGTTGAGGAGAGTACCGTCCTTGCGCTGCCGGATCGTCTCGTAATGATCGACCCGCTCGCCGCGACGGATGCGGCCGATAATCTCGGTCTCTTCGTCGTACCGGTCCAGCGGCATCAGGATGGTGATGGGCTTGCCGATCACCTCCTCGGCCGCATAGCCGAACATCTGCCCGGCGCCCTTGTTCCAACTGGTGATGATGCCGTTGAAGTCCTTGCTGATGATAGCGTCGTCGGACGATTCGACGATCGATGCGAGCCGCTGCTGGATCTGGTCGGCGTGCACCCGGTCGGTGAGATCGATCAGCATGTTCACCCCGCCGACCAGCACGCCCGAGGCATCGCGCAACGGCGTGGGGTAGGGCATGAACGGCACGCGCGTGCCGTCAGGCCGCTCGGCCACGGCCTGCACGCCGCGCACGGCCACTCCCGATTTCAGGGTG
>DASTOW010000199.1:0-19873 GCA_035762425.1 Hyphomicrobiaceae bacterium
GCTTCGTGACGGCGCGTAGCGAGCGGCCGATCAGGCGCTGGATCTCCTGTGTGCGTCCGCCGACGCGTCCCGCGCTCGCTTCGCGCTGCGTGCGCGTGCTCGTGGCGCGCGGCAGCATGCCGTACTCCGCGGTGACCCAACCGCGCCCCTGGCCCTTCAACCAGGGCGGCAGCCGTTCCTCCAAGCTCGCCGTGCACAGCACGTGCGTGTTGCCGAACTTGATCAGGCAGGAGCCTTCCGCATGCATCGATACGGCCCGCTCGATGGAGACGCGGCGAAGCTCGTCGGGTTTGCGCTTGGACGGACGCATTGGCTTTTGGACACGGGTTGTTTCAGGTTGCGCGCACCCTATGCGAGGCCCTCCGGCCCAGCAACCGCAAAAGCGCGTGCTTGACCTCTCGGGGAGGGGAGGCGGAACCCGACCGAGCTTGGCGTCACCGCGCCGGCCGCAAAAAAAGTGGTGGCGCGGCGCCCTCGTCCTAGCGCCCGCTCGTCCGGCAGCACCGCTTGCAACCGGCGTCCTGACGTGGACAGGGATCCTTGCCTGCCAGCTTCTGGTGCAGCCCGACGTCGCCGTGCCTCACATGCATTGCCGGGGAAGGACTTGCGAAGCCGGCTCGATCCCCATGCACCCCGGCCTGGCGTCGCCGTTGCGCGTCGTCTTGGGCATGGCCCCGCGCCCATGCGTGGCTCGTCTTGTGCAACCGGCGGCGCATATGCGCAGCGGCGCGGGCCGGACCAACAGCGCAAATCGGGTGGTTTGACGCCCGCAGAGCCTTCGCCGTAGATTCCGGGCTGCACGCCGCCCATATCTGACCAGCGATGAGCAAGGACATACCACTTAGCCGTCCATCCTCGATCGAGAGCCTGTCCGAGCTGCAGAAGCTCAACGAGCGCTCGCGCACCATCTTCCGGCATATCGTCGAGACGTATCTGGCCACCGGCGAGCCGGTCGGCTCGCGCAATCTGTCGCGGGCCCTGCCGATGGCGCTGTCGCCGGCGTCGATCCGCAACGTCATGTCGGACCTGGAGCACTTGGGCTTCATCTTCGCGCCCCACACCTCGGCCGGCCGCCTGCCGACCGAGATGGGCCTGCGCATGTTCGTCGACGGCCTGCTCGAGCTCGGCGACCTCAGCGATGAGGAGCGTCGCAAGATCGAGGCCCAGATCGGCATCAAGCGTCAGCAGTCGATGGAGCAGGTGCTGACCGAAGCCGGCGAAATGATCTCCGGCCTGTCGCACTGCGCCGGCGTCGTGCTCACCGACAAGCAGGTGAGCAAGATCAAGCACATAGAGTTCGTGAAGCTGGAACCCGGCAAGGCCCTGGTGGTGCTGGTCGGCGATGACCAGCACGTCGAGAACCGCGTCATCGACCTGCCGCCCGGCATCACACCCTCGAGCCTGTCGGAGGCCTCCAACTATCTCAACGCGCGCGTGCGCGACCTCACGCTCGGCGAGGCCAGGGCGCGCATCGAGGCGGAGCTTGCGACCGCCAGGGCCGAGCTCGATGCGCTGACCCAGAAGGTGATCGAGGCCGGACTCGCCACCTGGTCGGGCACGCTCGGCGACCAGAAGAGCCTGATTGTGCGCGGCCAGGCCAACCTGCTCAACGACGTCGACGGCCTGGAAAATCTGGAGCGCATCCGCCAGCTGTTTGACGACCTCGAAAGCAAGCGCGATCTGGTGCAGCTGCTGGGCCTTGCCGACCGGGGCGAGGGCGTACGCATTTTCATCGGCTCGGAGAACAAGCTGTTCTCCCTGTCCGGTTCTTCCCTAATTGTTGCTCCGTTTGAGGACCGGCGCCGCAAGATCGTCGGCGTGCTCGGCGTGATCGGGCCGACCCGCCTTAATTATGCACGCATCATCCCGATGGTCGACTATACAGCTCGCCTGATAGGCCGAGTGCTGGCTTGATTTTTTTGCTGCTCTGCATGATATCCGGCATGACCTGACACCCGCTGCCCGATATTCCCCTTTGCGCCTCTCCACCGGTCGCGGCGACCAACCACATGACGGGATGAGCAATGGCCACCAAACCGCCAGACAAATCCGAGCCGAAGAACGGCGCCCAAGGCGCGGCATCTGCGGCGCACGGCGCGGCGGCCGCGGGCGAGCCCGGCCAAGACGAAGCCGCCATGCCCCAGCATGAGGCGCGCAAGCGCCTGGACGACATCATCGCCGCCCTCAACACGGAAGCCGCCGACCTCAAGGATCGCCTTCTGCGGGCCCATGCCGAGGTCGAGAACATCCGCAAGCGGAGCGAGCGCGAAAAGGAAGAGACCGCCAAGTATGCCATCACCCGGCTGGCGCGCGACATCGTCGGCGTCGGCGATAACTTCCAGCGCGCCATCGATGCGGTGCCGGCCGACGCCGTGCAGCAGGATTCCGCGCTGAAAAGCTTCCTGGAAGGGGTAACGCTCACCGAGCGCGAGCTGCTCAACGTGCTGGAGCGCTACGGCATCCGCAAGATGGCGCCAATCAACGAGCCGTTCAATCCGCACTTGCATCAGGCCGTCATGGAGATGCCGCGCACCGACGTGCCGGCGGGCACGGTCGTGCAGGTGTTCCAGGCCGGCTACACCATCGAGGATCGCGTGCTGCGTCCGGCCATGGTCGTCGTCGCCAAGGGCGGCCCGAAGCCAGCACCAGCCACCGAGGCCGGCGCGGCGACGCCCGACGCAGCCAACAACTCGCGCCCCAACAAGGGCTGACGCGCTCGGAAGTTGTAGCGGTGCGCGGTGTCGGGGCCGGCTGCAGCTCGCCAACGGCGCTGCACCGCGGCACTTACCCGACCCGCCGCAGCGTCAGGTTGAAGCGTCCGCCCTCGGCCAGTAGCGAGGAGGTGCCAGGCCGGATGCGGTCGATGCCGTGATAGGCCAGGCGCGCCTCTCCGCCCAGCACCACCACATCGCCCGACTTCAGCACGACGCGCTGCTTTGCGTCGGCGCGCGCCCTGCCGCCGACGTGAAAGACGGCATCGTCGCCCAGCGACACCGACACGACGGGTGCTGTGAAATCCGCCTCGTCGGCATCGCGGTGTGATCCCATTCTTGCCCCACGCGGGTAGTAATTGATTAAGCAAGCCTCGGGATGGTGCGAAAAATCGGCCACCTCGTCCCACAGATCGACCAGCCGCTGCGGCATCGCCGGCCAGGGCTCGCCGGTTTGGGGATGGGTGGGCTGATAGCGGTAGCCGCCATCCTGGTCCGACACCCAGCCGAGCGTTCCGCAGTTGCTCATGCGCACTGAGAAAGGCTTTCCGGAACGCGGCATGCGCGGCACGAACAGCGGCGCGGCCTTGAGCACGGCTTGCAAGTCGGCAAGCAGAGCTGCCTGCGCGCGCGCACCGAAATACCCCGTCAGATGCCGGAATCCGGACAACGCGGACATGCCGATCCCCACAGAGCCGCCTCTACCGTGGCCGCTCCACCTCGATCAACAGGCCCGCGGCCCTCCTTGAAGCGCGCCCGTTGCAGCCACAAATGCGCCCCACTATATAAGCCGCACAAGCAACGAAGCTCTAGGGGACCGCATCCCGCGGGCCTTTTTTTGGGGCCCTGAGAGTGCCGGATGCCGAACATGCGGGTCCGGGCGGTCTGCTGCGAAAGAGAGGACCAGAAGACATGGCGAAAGTCATCGGAATCGACCTTGGCACCACCAATTCGTGCGTGGCGGTCATGGAAGGCACCAAACCCAAGGTGCTGGAGAACTCTGAGGGGGCCAACACCACACCGTCCATTGTCGCATTTACCGAGGACGGCGAACGCCTCGTCGGTCTGCCGGCCAAGCGCCAGGGCGTAACCAACCCCGTCAATACCTTCTTCGCCATCAAGCGCCTGATCGGACGGCGCTACGACGATCCGATGGTCGAAAAAGACAAGAAGCTCGTCCCCTACAAGATCGTCAAAGGCCCGAACGGCGACGCCTGGGTCGAAGCGCATGGCAAGCAGTATTCACCGGCGCAGATTTCCGCCTACATCCTGCAGAAGATGAAGGAGACTGCCGAGGCCAAGCTCGGCGAGACCGTCACGCAGGCTGTCATCACCGTTCCTGCCTATTTCAACGACGCTCAGCGCCAGGCCACCAAGGACGCCGGCAAAATCGCCGGCCTTGAGGTGCTGCGCATTATCAACGAGCCGACCGCGGCGGCGCTCGCCTACGGCCTCGATAAGAAGAAGACCAACAGCACGATTGCCGTGTACGACCTCGGCGGCGGCACGTTCGACATCTCCATTCTGGAGATCGGCGATGGCGTGTTCGAGGTGAAGTCCACCAACGGCGATACCTTCCTGGGCGGTGAAGACTTCGACATGCGCCTGGTCGAGTATCTGGCTACCGAATTCAAGAAAGAGTACGGCATCGACCTCAGGAACGATAAGCTCGCCCTGCAGCGCCTGAAGGAGGCGTCCGAGAAGGCCAAGATCGAGCTGTCGTCCTCGCAGCAGACCGAGATCAACCTGCCGTTCATCTCGATGAACCCGCAGACGCAGTCGCCGCTGCATTTGACCATGAAGCTCACGCGCGCCAAGCTGGAAAGCTTGGTCGACGACCTGATCGAGAGGACCAAGGGTCCCTGTCTGCAGGCGATCAAGGATGCGGGCCTGAAGGCTGCCGACATCCACGAGGTTGTCCTGGTCGGCGGCATGACGCGCATGCCGAAGGTGCAGCAGATCGTC
Source organism: Hyphomicrobiaceae bacterium (assembly GCA_035762425.1). Classification (GTDB taxonomy): domain Bacteria; phylum Pseudomonadota; class Alphaproteobacteria; order Rhizobiales; family Hyphomicrobiaceae; genus AWTP1-13. The sequence continues at coordinate 4,677 of DASTOW010000199.1, forward strand.
AAGGAGCTGTTCGGCAAGGAGCCGCACAAGGGCGTCAACCCCGACGAAGTGGTCGCCGTCGGCGCCGCCATCCAGGCCGGCGTGCTGAAGGGCGACGTCAAGGACGTGCTGCTGCTCGACGTGACCCCGCTGTCGCTCGGCATTGAGACGCTGGGCGGCGTGTTCACGCGCCTGATCGACCGCAACACCACCATCCCGACCAAGAAGAGCCAGGTGTTCTCCACGGCCGAGGACGGACAGAACGCGGTGACCATCCGCGTCTCTCAGGGTGAGCGCGAGATGGCGGCCGACAACAAGCTGCTCGGCCAGTTCGATCTGGTCGGCATCCCGCCAGCGCCACGCGGCGTGCCGCAGGTCGAGGTCACCTTCGACATCGACGCCAACGGCATCGTGCACGTGTCTGCCAAGGACAAGGCGACCGGCAAGGAGCAGTCGATCCGCATCCAAGCCTCGGGCGGTCTGACCGACGCCGAGATCAAGAAGATGACGGAAGAGGCCGAGCGCTTTAAGGACGACGACAAGAAGAAGCGCGAGCTGGTCGAGGCCAGGAACGGCGCTGACGCTCTGATCCACTCGACCGAGAAGGCCATCAAGGACCTCGGCGAGAAGGTGAAGGCCGATGACAAGAGCAAGATCGAGGCTGCGATTGCCGAGCTGAAAGAGGCCGTAACCGGTGACAGCGTCGACAACATCAAGGCCAAGTCGACCGCGCTGGCGCAGGCCTCCATGAAGCTCGGCGAGGCTCTCTATGGCCAGCCCGGCGCGGGTGGCGGCGATGCCGGCACCGGCGGCGATGGTCACAAGACGAGCGGCGCGGGCGGTGATAACGTCGTCGACGCGGACTTTGAGGAAGTGAAGGACGACAAGAAGAAGTCTGCCTGATCTTCTCGGTTGGGGAGCCGACGATTGGGGAACCGACACCGACACGATTGCAGCCCTCGCACGACCGGCGGCAGCCTAGGCTGTCGCTCTGGGGGTGCGGGGGCTCGTCATGTCCGCGGGTGGAAATGGGGCCGCCCCGCGTGATCGACACGCAAGAGATTGGAAGTACGGCTCATGGCCAAACGCGACTACTACGAGGTTTTGGGACTTTCCAGGGGGGCAAGCGAGCAGGACATCAAGTCGGCATTTCGCCGGCTCGCCAAAGATTGTCATCCCGACCGCAATCACGGCGACAAGAACGCCGAGCACAAATTCAAGGAATTGAACGAGGCCTATGAGGCCTTGAAGGACCCGCAGAAGCGCGCTGCCTACGATCAGTTCGGTCACGCCGCCTTCGATGGGCAGGGGCGCGGCGGCCACGGGTTCGGGCCCGACTTCGCCTCCTCCATGTCCGACATCTTCGACGACCTATTCGGCGAGTTCATGGGCGGCCGGCGCGGCAGCCGGCAGCGCGCGGGCCGCGAGCGCGGCGCCGACCTGCGCTACAACATGGAGATCACGCTTGCCGAGGCCTACGAGGGCAAGGCGGCGCAGATCCGCGTACCGACCAGCGTCACGTGCGATTCCTGCAGCGGCTCCGGCGCCAAGCCCGGCACCCAGCCCTCCAACTGCCCGACTTGCAGCGGCTCGGGCAAGGTGCGCGCGAGCCAGGGCTTCTTCACCATCGAGCGCACCTGTCCGTCATGCCAGGGGCGCGGCGAAATCATCAACGACCCATGCGGCGCCTGCTCGGGCTCCGGCCGCGTCGTCAAGGACCGCAACCTGTCGGTCAATATTCCAGCTGGCGTCGAGGACGGCACGCGCATCCGGCTGGCCGGCGAGGGCGAAGCCGGTTTGCGTGGTGGTCCAGCCGGCGACCTCTATATTTTCCTGTCGCTGAAGCCGCACGAATTCTTTCAGCGGGACGGTGCGGATATCTTCTGCCGCGTGCCCATTTCCATGACCACCGCGGCACTCGGCGGCCACATCGACGTGCCGACCGTGGACGGCGGCAAGACGCGCGTCAAAGTCCCGGAGGGCACCGAGACCGGCAAGCAGTTCCGCCTCAAGGGCAAGGGCATGCCGGTGCTGCGCTCCAAGGTGACGGGCGACATGTACATTCAGGTCGATGTCGAGACGCCCAAAAGCCTCACCCGCCGCCAGCGCGAGTTGCTGGAAGAGTTCGAGCGTGAAAGCAAGGACGAGACCTCGCCCCACTCGTCCGGCTTCTTCGCCAAGGTCAAAGAATTCTTCGAAGGCAAGCCGGGCTGAAGCTGCCTACGTGTTAGGCGTGACTGCTCGGCACCACCGACCATTCGCCGCACCGCGTTCGGCCTCGCACCAGCCTATGGTGCGCGACCCCGCGGCCGCGCACGGCTGCACCAATCACAGCAGCAGGATGAGTGATCATGGCAGCCGGCAAGCCTCCTATCCTACGTGCAAGGTGTCTTCCCCTCGTTGCGGGTCTTATGCTCGTGAGCAGTAATATGCAGGCTGCAGAAATCCGTTTCCCAAGCAGCGGCGCACTGGAGAGTTGCCTCGAAACCAACGTGGGGAAATGGGTGCAGATGCACGCAGAGCTTCAGGTCAACGAGGATCCCGCCGCCGGCAAGGTCAACGACCCCGAAGTTGCGGCCTGGACCGGCGCTGCGCTTGACCGCTGCCGCAAGCAGGCCGGCACGAGCAACAAGGCGGTGGAGGACATCTTCGCGCGCTACATGCTGCGCTGGCGCGATCACGTGTTCGATCTCGCCTCCAGCATCCGTCGCCGCGGCCAAGCGGACTGACGCGACACGTGCCATCCTCGGGCTGGTGCCGAGGATCGAGCCATCCACGCTTGCCAGCGCGAGCAGCGCTGGTCGCGACAAGCCCTGCGCACGACCAGGCAGCCGGGCTCGTTCCGCCGTCGCAAGGACCTGGGCACCGCAAGGACCTGGGCGACCTCAGAAACTCAGGACTTCTCGGAACCTGCTGGGTGTCATGCCCAGCAGCCGCTTGAAGACGATGCCGAAGCGGTTCTGCGACAGGCCGACCGCGCACGCCACATCGCCGATCGACAGGCGGCCGTCGTGCAGCAGCGATCGCGCCTGCAGCATGCGCCGCTCCGTCAGATACTGATGCGGAGATTTTCGCGTCGCCTGCTTGAAGACTTTGGCAAAGTGAAAAAGGCTCATGCCCGCGGCATTGGCGATATCCATCAGCGACATGTCCTGCCCGAGGTTGGCCTCGATGAAATCCTCAACACGCTTCAGTCTGATCGGCGACATGGTGTGCGGTCTGCTCGGCGGCCGCAGATCGAGACTGGTATGCGTTTGCAGGATGTGCTCGGCCAGCTCCTGGGCCAGGCTTTCCGTGCGCAGCCTGCTGTCGAAGACCGGATTGACGATCTTGCTAAGCAATTGATGCGAAATGCGTTCCATCGTCAGGTCGCGGATCACGAACTGCGGCAGAATATCCACGGATCGGGGTGAACGGCCGGAGGCTTCTTCGATGGCTCGGTCCAGATAGGCCCTGTTCAAGACGACCAGCATGATTTCGCCGGGCTTGTCGAACAGCCAGCGCGAGTTGTCGTCGGGAGGCAGAATCGACAAGTGCCCGGCAGTCGCCGCGCTCCTGACCTGGCGGCCGCGCAGAGTTCGCTCCAGCCGCATGTCGGCGCCATAATTGATGCCGAACGCCGGCACGCCGAGCGTGGGCAACTGGACGTCGATGTTGGTGAAGCGAAATCGCGTTGCCGCGATAAAATCCCAGTCCGCCAGGGGACTGACGGCCGACACATCCGCACCAGCTAATTCATGAACGATTTCAAGCGCCCGCCATTCAGGCCGCGCCACCGCGCCATCCGCCATTGCCATACCCCCAAGGTCGGCTCGCGGCCCCCCTGCTCGGCATCGCGCGCGGGAACACTAGTACGCGATTGGGCTGGCACTAGGGCGCCCTCGAAAATTTTGCCAAGAATGGGAGGGTTGAATGTCCCGAAATACATCAGGATCAGCGGCCTTGAGTCTGTATGAACTAATACCTTCCGGTGACGGACAGACGATCAAGCGGAAGGGCAAGCGGAAGGGCAAGCGGAAGGGAAGGTGCAGATATTCCCTCCATCCCCGCAAGGAGGGAATGCCTGCCGTGGGAGGGCGGGTGCTTGTATGAGCATCCCGTCCTCCCTTTACGTTTCTGGACGAGGCGTTGACCGCGTTCAGTCGCCCTGCGCCTGTTCGACGAACGTTACGAACTCCTCGAGCGCCATGCGCTCGGTGACGAAGGTGTTCACGACCGCATCGCGGTCGGCATAGCCGAGCGCCATTCCACACACCACCATCTGCTCGGGCGGAATGCCGAGCCGCTTCTGCAGCAGCTCATGGCGCGAGCACAGCGCCGCCTGCGGGCAGGTCTCCAGTCCGAACGAGCGCGCCGCGATCATGATGGATTGCAAAAACATGCCGTAGTCGACCCAGGAGCCGATCTCCAGGTCGCGATCGATCGAAAAAATCAACCCGACCGGCGCATCGAAGAACTGGTAGTTGCGGCCCTGCTGGGCGCGCATGCGCTCCTTGTCCCCGCGCGCGATGCCGATGGTATTGTACAGGCCGAACCCGCAGGCGCGGCGGCGGGCAAGGTAGGGCTCGCGCCACTGCTGCATGTCGTAGTGGTACTCGCGGCGGCCGGCGTCGCCCGCGTCGTAGCCGGCCTTCATCTCGCGTACCACCTGATCGCGCACCTTGCCGTCCAGCACCCACACCTTCCAGGGCTGAATATTGGTGCCGGACGGGGCCCGGCCGGCGATGCGCAGGATGTTGCAGATGACCTCGCGCGGCACCGGCTTGGGTAGAAAGGCGCGAATGCTGCGCCGGCCGGTAATGGCCTCCTGGACACTCAGCATGATAGGGGGGTCCCACTCGGATTCGGGAAAACACGTGCCTGGGAAGCGCGGCGTTGCGGCCGGACCATGACACGGCCTAGTTTTGCCGGTCAATCGAGCCATTGGCCCCACACCAGCGTCCGCCAGGAGGCACCCATGCCGTTCGATCCCAATGCTCCCGATGTGCTGATCGGCGTGGTCGGCACCGGCTCGATGGGACGCGGCATCATGCAGGTGTCGGCGCAGGGCGGCATGCGCGTCGTTGCCTACGACGAGAAGCCCGGCGCCGCACAGGCAGCCAGGGACTACATCGCCAAAATGCTGGTCAGCCAGGTCGAGAAAGGCCGGCTGCCGCAAGGTGATGCGGACGCGGCACTGGCCCGCATCACGGTCGCGCGCGATCTCGCCGAGCTCGGCAAGGCCAACCTGATCGTCGAGGCAATCATTGAGCGCCTCGATGCCAAACAGGCCCTGTTCGCCAAGCTCGAGTCCCTCACCGCCCCCGACACCATCCTCGCCTCCAATACCTCGTCGATTCCAATCACGGCGATTGCCGCCGCCTGCCAGCAGCCAGGGCGCGTTGGCGGCATGCATTTTTTCAATCCCGTACCTCTGATGCGGCTTGTCGAGATCATCCCGGGCCTCAAGACCGAAGCCTGGGTGCGCGATGCCATGCTGAGCATCGGCCGGCGCATGACGCGCGAGCCGGTGTTGTGTAGCGACAGCCCCGCGTTCCTGGTCAACCACGTCGGCCGCGCATTCGTGCCCGAGGCGCAGCGGCTGCTTACCGAGAACATCGCCGGCGTTGCCGACATCGATCGCATTCTCACCGGCGCTCCAGGCTTTCGGCTGGGACCGTTCGCGCTCGCCGACATGGTTGGCATCGACATCCAGCACGGCGTGATGGAATCGGTCTACAGCCTGTTCTATGGCGAGCCGATGTTCACACCGTTTCCTGTATCTGCCCAGCGGGTGGCCGCAGGCGAACTCGGACAGAAGACGGCTGCCGGCTGGTATCGCTACGCAAACGGCAAGCGGATCGAACCGGCGCTGCCGCCGGTGCCATCGCTGCGCCCGACGCCCGTGTGGATACGGTCGAGCGAGCACCACGCCGATCTGCAGGCGCCGTTGCTCGACGTGCTGGCGCGCGCCGGGGCCGACATCGAGCAGGGTGACAGGCCGAGCAAGGATGCCCTGATCATCCTCACCCCGGTCGGCTGGGATCTGACCACGGCCGCGGTCGACCTGAAGCTCGATCCCACGCGCAGCGTCGCCGTCGACGTACTGTTCGGCATGAAGGGTCCGCGCACGCTGATGGTCACGCCGGCCACCAATCCCAGTCTGCGCGATGCAGCGCACGCCTTGCTGGCCGCTGACGGTCAGGGCGTGGTGGTGATCAACGACAGCCCCGGGTTCGTGGCCCAGCGCGTGGTGGCCATGATCGTCAACATCGGCTGCGGCGTGGCGCAGCGGGCGATCGCCACGCCGGCCGACATCGACAAGGCGACCAAGCTCGGTCTGGGCTACCCCTTCGGGCCGCTCGAATGGGGCGACCGGTTGGGCGCCGGACGCATCCTGCACATACTGCAGCGCCTGCAGGCCTTCTACGGCGAACCCCGCTACCGACCAAACCCCTGGCTGAAGCGGCGCGTGGCGCTGGGCTTGCCTCTGGCGACCCCGGAAGGTCGTGCCTGAACGCCGGCCGGACGGCAGCGTCGATCACAGAGTTGCATTGTCCCGGTCGCGGCAACCCGACGTTCAATACCATGATGTTCGGCGCGTGGGGTCGACCTGGAAATTGCGCATCATGCAGCTCCCCTGGTAGCCATGGAGCAATTCATGAAAACGACGACACTATTGGTGAGCGCCCTGGCGCTGGCCTTCACGTTCACCACGGCGATGGCACAAACCGACACGAAGGCGCCATCGAAGGCCCGTACGAGCCTGTCGGCCCAATGCTCGAAGCAGGCCACCGACAAGGGGCTGACCGGTAAGGAGCGCAAGGCATTCTACATCAAGTGCACAAAGGCCACGGCGGCCAAGAAGGCGCCCAAGGCCAAGGCTTCCAAGGTCAAGACCTCCAAAGCCAAACCAGCCTGAGTCGCAGCGCCGAGATAACGAGCGTGCGGGCGTCTTCAGCGAGGCGCCCGCTGCAATTTTGTACAAGGCGCTGGCGCCATCTGATCGTTTAGAATGCAGCCGACGCATGAGCACGAGCGGGGATGCCGCCTGTGAAGCCGCTGCAGTCCGACGATCCGGTCAAGTGCGCCGAGGCGATCATCGATCGCGTCGGCCGGCATATCCTGTTGGGTGTGCCGATCGGCATCGGCAAGCCCAACCGTCTGCTCAACGCGCTCTACGGGCTCGCGGAGGCCGACCAGCGCATCACGCTCGAGATCTTTACCGGCATCTCGCTGGCGCGGCCGCCCGCCCGCACCGAGCTGGAGCGGCGCTTCGTCGGCCCCCTGCTCGACCGGCTGTTCCCAACCTACCCGGAGCTGCTGTACGTGCAGGCGCTGCGCCAGGGCCGGCTGCCCGACAACATCGAGCTGCGCGAGTTCTTCCTGCAGGCCGGCGCCTGGCTGACGAATCCCGCCGTGCAGCAGAGCTACACCAGCCTCAATTACTCGCACGTCGCCGGGCACCTGATGCGGGTCGGGACCAACGCTTTTGCCCAGCTCGTTGCGCCCGATCCGCACGGTGACGGCGCTCGCTTCAGTCTCAGCTCCAACACCGACGTCACTCGCGACGTGGCATCCTATGTCAAGTTGCGGCGCGATACCGGTCAGCCCGTGACATTTGCCGGCGAGGTCAATACCAACCTGCCGTACATGCCGGGCGAAGCCGAGGTCGATCGCAGCCAGTTCGATATCCTGCTGGAAGGCGGCCAGAGCTTCGATCTGTTCGCCCCGCCCAAGGAGCCGGTGTCGCTGAACGACTATGCCATGGCCCTGCACGCGGCGACGCTGATCCCGGACGGCGGCACGCTGCAGATCGGCATCGGCTCATTCGCCGACGCTTTCACGCACGCGCTCATTCTCCGCCATACGCGCAACGACGAGTTCCAGTCGCTCGTGGCCCGGCTCGGCGCACCAGTCAATGCCGACGCCGAGGTCACGCCCTTCGTATCCGGCCTGTACGGCTGTACCGAGATGCTGGTCGACGGCTTTCTGGCGCTGCGACGGGCCGGCATCCTCAAGCGGCGCGTCCCCATGCGCGATGGCCGGCGCGCCATCCTGCATGCCGGCTTCTTCGTCGGCAACCGGTCCTTCTACCGCGAGCTGCGCGAGATGCCGCGCGCCGAGCTGGAAGAGATCGCCATGACGGCCATCTCCTTCACCAACACGCTGCACGGCGATTCGACCCTGAAGCGCGCCCACCGGCAGTACGCCCGCTTCGTCAACACGGCCATGGTGGCGACGCTGATGGGCGCGGTCTCTTCCGACCAGTTGGAAGACGGCCGCGTGGTCAGCGGCCCCGGTGGCCAGCACGATCTGGTTGCCATGGCGCACGAGCTGGACGGTGCGCGCTCGATCATCGCCGTGCGCAGCACGCGGCTGCACAACCGCAAGGCCGTCTCCAATATCGTCTGGCGCTATGCCAATGCCACCGTGCCGCGGGCACTGCGCGATGTCATCGTCACCGAATACGGCATCGCCGACCTCAAGGGCAAAAGCGACAGCGATACCATCGCCGAGATGCTGGGCGTAGCCGACAGCGCCTTTCAGCCCTCGCTGATCCAGGATGCACAGCGTGCCGGCAAGCTCGAGCGCGCATTCGAGGTGCCGTTGCATGCGACCGCCAACACGGCCAAGCGCATCGAGCAGGCCCTTGCGCCGGCTCGCCGTGATGGCCTCCTACCAGTCTTCCCGCTGGGTTCGGACATGACCGACATCGAGCAGGCTCTGCTGGGCCCGCTGCAGATGCTGAAATCGGCACACTACGCCTCCCTCGTCCGCACGGCGTTGGCCGGCATCGGCCGCCGGCCCTCGCCGCGCGAGCGCGCCGCCCTCGACCGCCTGTGGCTCGACCGTCCCCAAAGCCTTGCCGATCGCGCCTTCCGCGCGCTGGTACTGGGCGCGCTGCGGCAGTCGGGCTGAGGTCTGTCATCTCGCCGGCGCACATCCAGGCCCCATCACAAGGGCACAGGGTCGGCCGGCGCGCGTCATGCGGTTTGGCAACCAGCTACCGCACCAGCACGGCCACCACGGTGGTGTTGTCCTGATAGGGGTCGCGAGCAGCTTCGACGGTGCGGATCAACCCCTCCGCGATCGCCTCGGGGCCTTCGGTCGCATAGGCGTTCACCACACGCAGGATCTCGCTGTGCTCCAGCGTCTGGATGCCGTCGCTCGCCAGCACCACCACGTCGCCGGCGTGCAGCGCCAGCGGCCGGTGCGAGCGATCGACCAGATCGATCTCGGTGCCGGTCAACGCCGACCGCAGGAAGTGACGGCGCGGATCGTTCCTGGCCTGCTCCCAGCTGATCTTGCCGGCCGCGGCCAGCTTGTCGATCTCCGGCGCCAGCGAGTGATCCTCGTTGAGCAGCACAATCTCCCCGCCACGCACCAGAAACAGCGGGCTGTCGCCGACGCTGACCCACTCGATGCCAGGCGCGCTGAAGCTGGTGCCGATCAGCGTGCAGCCCATGCCGTTCAACGCTGGGTTCTCCACCACCTGAGCGGCAATAGCCTGGTTGGCAAGATGCATGGCCTCGTCGAGCCGCGGCGGCACCTCACCGGACGAGGAGCCGTAGGCGGCCAGGAAGGTCGAGCACGCCGTGCCGCTGGCAAGCGCCCCGCCGGCATGACCGCCCATGCCGTCGGCCAGCGCCGCCGTCAGCTCGGTGGCGCGGCCCTCGGCGCCGGCCGGAGCCGTGTGCTGGTCGCCGACCAGGGTTCGCACCGCCGCTGCGTCTTCCTGATAGCTCCTCGCGCCCTGGCTGGCGCGGCTGGCAAAGTGGAATTCCACCCCCGCTCTACTCCTTCAGCTCTGCCAGCTCGGACCAGTCGAACTCTTCGCCGCAGAACGGCACGAACGCAAGCTTGGTGCGGCCCATGGTAATCAGGTCCATGGCCTCCAGCTTGACCGCTCCGGTCGGCTTCTTGTCGTTGACGGCGACGATGTTGGTCTTGGACAGGTTTGGCACGAACAGGAACGAGCGGTCCATCGAATCATAGCGGATATAGGCCTGCTCCTCCGAGGAGATGGTGTCGTCGCCGAAGTCGATCGGAATGCGCTGGTTCTTGCCGCGGCCGATGTGGTTGTTGCCCTCAAAGATCGGCCGGTAGGCGCCGAGCCCCAGCCCCGACACCACCACCAGCCAGCCCACCACCGGGTCCTGATGAAACGCGGCGCTGACATTCTTGGGCTTGCCGCGGATCACCTGGGTCTTGCCGACGTCGCTAGCCGAACCTGCGGGCTTGGCCGCGGCAACGGTCGGCGCCCCGTGCACGACCCGCGTGGTCGGCTCCGCCTCGAAATGCACCCGGGTCGGGGTCTTGGCCTCGCGCAGGGCATCGGCCGCGCTCATCTGCTGGCCCGCCGGCACAGTCGGAACCTCGGGACGCGCCGTCGCCGTGGCCCGGGCCGTAGCGGCAGCGGGCGTGGGCTCCGCCTTGGTCGGCTCGGCCGCGGCGGCCTTGGCTGCGGCATCCGCGCGCTCGCCGACCGTGATCTCGCCCGAGCGCTCGTCGCGGCTGGCCGCATTGAGGGCATCGCGCAGCGATCCCAGGATGCGGTTGGGTATCGAGCTGGCGCCCTGTGCCGGCTGGCCGCTGCCGCTGGAGCCCTTCTTGTCGTCTTTCATTGGCTTCTCCTTGTTCCCGCGGGCTCGAGGCCCATCAACTGGCTGACATGGCAAACGTGATGCGCGCCTTGCCGAGCTCGATGACATCGCCACTAGCGAGCGGCGCGCTGGCGCAGCGCGTGCCGTTGATGCGCACGCCGTTGCCGGCCTGACCGCTCAGATCGGTAATGGTGAAACCGGCATCCTCGGTGCGCTGGATAACCGCGTGGTAGCGGTGAACGGAAGCCTCTGTCAGCCAGATCTCATTGTCGGGATGGCTGCCGATGCGAATCATTTCGCCGACAAACGGGTGCCTGCCCGTGTCCGTTCCCTCGACCGAAAGCCACGCCTGGGTCGGCCGCGACGGTGCGTCGGCTTCGGCATCCGACTGCGGCAGCGGCTCGGCGGGCAGCGTGCGCGGCTGCTTGCTACCCCTGGCCAGCAGTCCTGCCGCCCGCAGCACCCAGGACCCGAGCGCCACCGCCGGCAGCACCAGCAGTGCCGACAGGATGATAACCAGCACCGGTGCCTTCTCGTAGCCCGCTGTGATCACACCTACGGCTTGCCGCCAGGCGAGAATCGCCGTCTGCTGCCACGCGTTGTCAGCCAGCTGCGCGCGCATGCCCGTCGTTTGCATAGGAGATACGGAGACCGCCGGCCTTGGCGGAACCTGCTCGGGGCCCGCCGCGAGCGCTGCAGGGGTCAACCCCCACGTACCCCACAGGGCCATGGTGAGCAGCACGGCTAGCGTCCTTACAAGCGGCATTCCTAGACCGAATCGACGAACGGTGGCCAAGTATGACGGCGGCAACATGGCCAAACCGCCACAACATGGCGCGGAAGCCGCACCGTTATCCCCGCGTTCCCGCAACCACAAGTGTACTAGACGCGCACCCCATCGTCTTGCCACATTATTACCCGAGTCCTTCCCTGCTTGCGTCCGATTTCACGGACGCGGCAGCCGGCGCCCCAACAGCGCAGGGAGGCTATTGATTATGCGGGGGGATTGGTTCCCCGACAGCTTGTCTCGCGAGCCGTGATGGGGAAGTCGATGCAACCCAAGCCGGCGTCCAGTTCGAACCTGCTGGCTTTGCCGGACGGGACGGAGCTGGTTAGCGACTTCCGCATCAAGCGTGTGCTTGGCGCTGGCGGTTTCGGCATCACCTACCTCGCCGAAGAGATCGCGCTCGCCCGCCTCGTCACCATCAAGGAATACTTCCCGGCCGACTACGCCGCGCGCAGCTCCGACATTGAAGCCTCGCCGCGCTCGCGCGAATGCGCCTCCGATTACAAATGGGGCCTCGACCGTTTCATCGAAGAGGCGCAGACGCTCGCCCGCTTCGTGCATCCAAACATCGTGCGCGTGTATCGCTACTTCCGCGCCAACAACACCGGTTACATGGTGCTGCAGTTCGAGGAGGGCGGCAGCTTCAAGTCCTGGTTGAAAGGCCTCAAGCGCGCCCCGCGACAGGCCGAGCTGGACGCCATCCTGGGACCGCTGCTCGATGCGCTGGAGATGGTGCACAAGGGCGACTTCCTGCACCGCGACATCGCCCCCGACAACATCATCATTCGCCAGGACAAGTCGCCGGTGCTGATCGACTTCGGCTCCGCCCGCGGCGAGATCGCCTCGCACTCCAAGACCGTCAGCGCCCTCGTCAAGCCGGGCTACAGCCCCTATGAGCAGTACGCCACCACCTCCAGCAAGCAGGGACCCTGGACCGACATCTACGCGCTCGGCGCCACGCTCTATCACGCGATTGCCGGCAAGCGTCCGCCCGATGCGCCCTCGCGCATGGTCAACGACGACTACATCTCGGCCCGCGAAGCGGCGCTCAGCTCCTACCGGCCGGGCTTCCTCGCCGCCATCGACAAGGCGCTCAACCTGGAGGTGACGGAACGGCCGCAGTCGGTTGCCGAGTGGAAGACGGCGCTGCTGACGCCTGAGGCCAAGCGCGAGAAGGGCCGCCTCGGGCTGCCGGGCCGCAAGCCGCGCACCATCGAGGTGCGCCCCGAGCCGACACCTGCGGCGACGCCGGCGACGGTGGCGCTGCGCGAGGATGATCCGCTGAGCCTTGTGCCGGCGCCCCCCGATGCGCCGCAGAACCAGGGGCAACTACTCGATTTCATCGAGGCCCTGAAGAAGAACCGGCCGAACCTGCTCACTCCGCGCAAGAAGGCAGCCAGCGCCGAGGTCAAGAAGCGTCCGGCTGCCAAGGAGCCGGACCCCGTCGAGGTGCGGGCGCCGGCGCGCCCTCGGTTCAAGTTCGGGTACGGACCCGCGCTCGATATTCCTGGCCACGAGCCGGCGCCGGCAAAGGCCGCGAAAGCTGCTCCGGCGGAGAAGCCGAAACCCGCCCCTGCGCCCGCCAAGGCCAAGCTGCCGGTGCCGGTTGCGAGCCGCGCCCCGCCGCGGCCACGCCGCATGCGCACCTGGACCATCGCACCGCGCCAGTGGCGGTCGCTGGCCTTCAAGCTGCTGGTCGGCATCGGCATCGCCTCCCTAGCCGTTGCCTATCAGGACAGGGTTCCGCACATCCAGGGCCGGGGCGCCGGTCTGGTGTCGAGCCAGTCCACCGACCTCACGCAGGCACCCCGCCTGACCGGCCACAACGGCGCGGTCAACACCGTTGCCCTCGCCGACCAGGGCCGCTGGATCGTCTCGACTGGCAGCGATGGCACGCTCAAGATTTGGAACACCGGCTCGGGCGCGCTGGTTCGCACCATCGAGCTCGACGAGGGGCCTGCCACCGCGCTTGCCGTCGAGGACCGTCGCGCTTTGACGGGCCACAAGGGCGGCGCGGTCGTGCTGTGGGACCTGGACCGCGCCGAGAAGCTGGCGGTTGTCCACCACCGGGCGCCGATCTCCTCGCTGACGCTGACTGGCGATCCCAACCGTTTCTTCGCCGCCAGCCAGGACGGCGCTGTGGCGCTGTTTGACGTACGCTCGCCCAACACACCCGCACCGTTGGGGGATGACGTGGAGAGCGGCGCCCAGCTGATGGCGCTCGCCGGCCCACGCGGCATGCTCGTCACCGGCGGCCGCGATCGCAACATCCGCCTGTGGCGTACCGACAGTCTCAGCCTGGCGCGCACCTGGCGAACCGGCGCCGAGGGCATCGTCGCGCTCGACATCACGCCCGCCGCACGGACCATTGCCACGGCCGGCGCCGACGGAAAGGTGCGCCTGTGGACCACCTCGTCCTCCCGCGTGCAGCGTACGCTCGATGCCCACCAGGGACGCGTCACCGCCCTGGCGCTTGCGCCGAACGGCGGCCTGCTCGCCACGGCCGGCGAGGATGGCGATGTCAAGCTGTGGAATATGCGCGGTGGCCGCAACGGCGCGCGCACCTTGCGCGGCCACACCGGTGCGGTGCGCTCCGTCAGCTTTTCCTCTGACGGTCAGCGTCTGGTGTCTGCCGGCCAGGACGGGTCGATCCGCATCTGGAACACGGTCGCCTCGCCCCGCGACTGATGTTCAAGCTTATGCTCACCAGCGGCCCGGAACACCTGGGGCCCGCGGCAACGGTCTAAGCCACGCCTGCGCGCAGCAAGTCGTGCACGTGCACGATGCCGACCGGCCTGCCTTTGTCGACCACGAACAGCGCCGTGATGCGCGAGGTGTTCAGCATCTCCAAGGCTGCCGAAGCCAGCATGTCGGGTGACACCACCTTCGGCTTGCGGGTCATGATGTCGCCGGTGCGCGCGCCGAGCAGATCGGCGCCCATGTGTCGGCGCAGGTCGCCGTCGGTAATGACGCCGGTCAGTTTGCCCTTGGCGTCGACCACCCCGAGGCAGCCGAACGACTTGTGCGTCATGGTGACGAGCGCCGCACTCATGGCCACCTCCTCGCCGGCCAGAGGCAGGCGATCGCCGGTATGCATGACATCGCCCACAAACCGCAGACTGGCGCCCAGCGAGCCGCCGGGGTGGATCACCTTGAAGTCGTGCGCCGTGAAGCCCTTGCTCTCCAGCAGCGCAATCGCCAGACAGTCGCCAATGGCGAGCTGCATGGTGGTGGAGGTGGTCGGCGCCAGGCCGTGCGGGCACGCCTCCTTCACGCGTGGCAGCTCGAGCACCACGTCCGCCTGCTTGCCGAGCGTCGACTGGGCGCGCGAGGTAATCGCCACCAGCGGCACCTTGAAGCGGCGCGAATAGGTGATGATGTTGCCGATCTCCGCGCTCTCGCCCGACCACGAAATGGCGACGATGGCATCGTCCTTGGCGATCATGCCAAGATCGCCGTGACTAGCCTCGCTCGGATGCACGAAAAATGCCGGCGTGCCGGTGGAGGCGAATGTGGCGGCGAGCTTCTGGCCGATATGGCCGCTCTTGCCGATGCCGGTCACGATCACGCGGCCCCTGGCGCCGGACAGCAGTGCGACGGCCGCACCGAACGCCTGGCCGAGCGGCTCGGCCAGCGCCGTCCTGAGCGCGGTCAGGCCCGCGCTTTCCAGCTCCAGGGTGCGCGCCGCCGACTGCACAGCCGTCGACCCGTCGCGGGGCACGGCACGCAGCTTTCCCTTCGCCACTGCTTTTTGCATATCGCCTCGAGTTGGGGGCCGGGCCTTCCTGACGGCCGGCTCGGCAGTCTAGACCTGCGGACGCGATAGGCAACCCCGACGGACGCAA
>DASTOW010000200.1:0-4316 GCA_035762425.1 Hyphomicrobiaceae bacterium
CCCCGGTTCAGGGCGGCTGGCCGCGCAGCAGCTTGGGGATGTCGCCGGTCAGGCCGGCGGCTTCGGCCACGAAGAAGCTTTTCAGGGCCGGCATCCGCTCGACCAGCCCCAGACCGAAATCCCGGGCCGTGCGGGCTACCGAGAAATCGTTTGAGAACAAACGATTGAGGCCGTCGAAGGCGGCCGCCGACAGCATCGAATCGAGCCGCCGCCAGCGCTCGTAGCGTTCCAGTGCCGTCAGTGCGCCGATATCCAGGCCGAGCCGGGCGGTATCGGCCACCACCTCGGTCAGAGCCGCCACGTCGCGCAGCCCCAGGTTGAGGCCCTGACCGGCAATGGGGTGCACCCCATGTGCAGCGTCGCCGACCAGTGCCAACCGGTTGATCGCGAACGCGCGGGCCAGATGCATGTCGAGCGGCCAGCTTGCGCGCGGGCCCGCCAACGCGACATTGCCCAGCCGATAGCCAAACCGCTGCTGCAGCTCGGCAACAAAGCCCGCATCATCCAGCGCAACGATCGCGCGTCCGCGCTCGGCGTCCTCGGTCCAGGTGACGCAGGACCGGTTGCCGGTGAGCGGCAGGATGGCGAACGGACCGGCGGGAAGGAAATGCTGCACGGCGCGGCCGCGATGCGGCTTTTCGTGCCGGACCGTGCTGACAATGCCGACCTGAGGATAGCTCCATCCCACCACCTTGATGCCGGCCATCTCGCGTAGTCGCGAGGCGCGGCCGTCGGCGGCGACCAGCAATGGGGTGCGCAGCTGCGTGCCGCCTTCCAGATCGGTCGTGCAGCCATGCTCGTTGATTGCCAGTTGCGTGATCGCATGGCCGCCCAGCAGCGTGATCGACCCGCGCGCATGCGCAGCCTTGAGCAGCGCCGCGTTGAGCCGCTCGCTTTCCAGGATGTAGGTGGCCGGCTCCTCACCCTCGACGCGGTTGTCGTAGGAGACGAGGATCGGGCGAAAGGCATCGTTCAGGCTGGCATCGGTGATGTCGACGGCGGTGACGGGCTCGGCATGCTCGGCGAGCTCAGCCCAGACGCCCAGCACATCGAGCAGCCGCTGGGAGCCGGCCGCGATCGCCCAGGCACGAATGTCGCGGACCGCCGGCTCGCGCCCGAACGGTGCCCGGTCCACCAGGGCGATGCCAGCCTCCGGCCCCAGCGCATCGGCCAGAGCGCAGGCGAGAGCCAATCCCACGGTGCCGCCGCCGGCGACAACCACATCGTAACGGGACTGCGCTTGCGTCATGCTCAGGCTATGCCGGTTGCGTGGCTACAATGACCGTTCTTGACAGGCCGTCACGCCGGGCCTCCCCTGTCGGCCACCACTGGCCACGCAGGTAGACCATGTCCGACGACACGCCAAGGCCGCCCGGCGCCATCGACAACCTGATCTCCATACTGGACCTGGAGCCCCTGGAACAGAACCTGTTTCGCGGCCGCAGTCCGCAGCAGGGCTGGCAGCGCGTATTCGGCGGGCAGGTGCTGGGACAGGCCCTGGTGGCGGCGGTTCGGACGGTCAGCGAAGAGCGCTTCGCCCATTCGCTGCATGCCTACTTTCTATTGCCCGGCGATCCCTCCCTGCCGATCATCTACGAGGTCGAGCGCACCCGCGACGGCGGCAGCTTCACCACGCGCAGGGTCAAGGCCATCCAGCACGGGCGGACCATGTTCGCCATGAGCGTGTCGTTCCACATCGACGAGCCGGGCTATGACCACCAGATCGCCATGCCCAAGGTTCCTGTGCCGGAAGACCTGCCGACCGAAACCGATCTGAAAGCCAAGTTGCTGGCCAGCCTGCCGCCCAACATTCGCAGCTACTGGGAGAGGGAGCGGCCGATCGAGCTGCGCCCGGTGGACGTCTCGCGTTACTTCGCGCGCGAGAAACGCGATCCCCAACAGTACATCTGGATGCGGGCCAGCGGGCGCCTGCCGGACACCTTGCCCCTGCACCAGTGCGTGCTGGCCTATGCGTCGGACTTCTCGCTGCTCGACACCGCCCTGATCGCGCACGGCAAGCTGATGTTCGACAAGGACGTGCAGCTGGCCAGCCTCGACCACGCCCTGTGGCTGCACCGACCGTTCCGTGCCGACGAATGGCTGCTCTATGCCATGGACAGTCCATCCAGCCACGGCGCCCGCGGATTCTGCAGGGGCAGCGTCTTCACCCGCGATGGTACTTTGGTGGCGTCGGTGGCCCAGGAGGGGCTGATGCGGCAGCGCGATTCGCGCTACGTGCCTAGATAATAGGCAGAAATTAACGTTTGCCTATGTCTTAGTCGACTGCTGCACGGTCCGCCTCACCCGTTTCAGAAGGCTTTTTCCACTTTACCTCAAAGCCTTAGCTCCCCGCACGGCGATTGGCACATCTTTTGACTCTTAACAAAGCCGCGCCGGCAATTGGCGCGGAAGGGGTGCCGCGTTTGCTCGCGTGACGAGCAGAGCGGCCGAGCAACAAGGGGAACCACATGAAGCTCGTAACGGCGGTCATCAAGCCGTTCAAGCTCGAGGAAGTGCGCTCGGCGCTGACTGATCTCGGGCTGCAGGGCATGACCGTGACAGAGGTGAAGGGCTATGGCCGCCAGAAGGGCCATACGGAGATCTACCGCGGCGCCGAGTATGCGGTGAGTTTCCTACCCAAAGTGAAACTCGAGGTCGTGGTGCCCTCTGGCACCGTGGACAAGGCCGTCGAGGCCATCGTCCGCACGGCCCGAACCGGCCAGATCGGCGACGGCAAGATCTTCGTCTCGACGATCGACCACACGGTCCGCATCCGCACGGGTGAGACCGACGACAGCGCAATCTGAAGCTCACCTGCGACCAGTTCAATCCCGCCGCAAGCTCTTGGAGGCATATCTCATGACACTTGGAAATTCACGCCGCATTGCCACGACGGCAATGGCGGCGTCGCTGCTCTGTCTAACCGCAGCGGCCGCGTTTGCGCAGGCGCCGGCAACGCCGACGCCCAACAAGGGCGACACGGCCTGGATGATGACCTCGTCCGTGCTCGTGCTGCTGATGACCATCCCCGGCCTGGCGCTGTTTTACGGCGGCTTGGCGCGCACCAAGAACATGCTGTCGATGCTCATGCAGGTGTTCTACTGCGTGTGCATCGTCGCCATCATCTGGGTGCTGTACGGATACAGCATGTCCTTCACCGAGGGCGGTGCGTTCAACGCCTACTTCGGCGGGTTCTCGAAAGCCTTTCTGGCCGGCGTCACACCCGAGTCGGTGGTCGAGACCTGGACGGACGGCGTGGTCATCCCCGAGTACGTCTACATTTGCTTCCAGATGACCTTCGCCTGCATCACCCCGGCGCTGATCCTGGGCGCCGTCGCCGAGCGCATGAAGTTCTCGGCCATCGTGCTGTTCATTCCGCTGTGGGTGACGATCGTCTATTTCCCGATCGCGCACATGGTCTGGTACTGGGCCGGCCCCGCCGCCATGATCGGCGCCGGCAAGGCCGTCGCCGCAGCCTCGGGTGATGCCAAAGCTGCCGCCGAGGCGGCCCTGGCGACCGTGACCAGCAACGCCGGCCTTGCCTTCCAGTGGGGCGCGCTCGACTTCGCTGGCGGCACCGTGGTGCACATCAACTCGGGTATCGCCGGTCTGGTGGCCGCCCTGATGGTCGGCAAACGCGTCGGCTTTGGCAAGGAAGCGATGCCTCCGCATTCGCTGACGCTCACCCTGGTCGGCGCTTCGCTGCTGTGGGTTGGCTGGTTCGGCTTCAACGTCGGCTCGGCTCTCGAAGCCGGTGCAACGGCCGCGCTGGCAATGATCAACACCTTCGTTGCCACTGCGGGCGCCGCTCTTGCCTGGCTGATCGCCGAAAAGGTGTTCAAGGGCAAGCCCAGCCTGCTCGGCGCAGCGTCCGGTGCCGTTGCCGGTCTGGTGGCCGTGACCCCGGCAGCCGGTTTTGCCGGGCCGATGGGCGCCATCGTGCTCGGTGTCGTCGCCGGTTGGTTGTGCTGCTTCTTCTGCACGGCCATCAAGAACGCGATGGGTTACGACGACGCGCTCGACGTGTTCGGTATCCATTGCATCGGCGGCATTATCGGCGCGATCGGCACAGGTATCGTGGCGGCGCCGGCACTCGGCGGCGCCAGTTGGTTCGATTACACGGCCAACAAGATCGCCGACTACGACATGATCCCGCAGCTGATCACGCAGGTGAAAGCCGTGCTGCTCACGCTGGTGTGGTCGGGTGTCGGCACCTTCGTGATCCTGATTGTGCTGCGCGTCATCGTGGGCCTGCGTCCGGGTACGGACCAAGAGCGCGAGGGCCTGGATCTCGTCGATCACGGCGAGCGCGCGTA
>DASTOW010000201.1:0-8655 GCA_035762425.1 Hyphomicrobiaceae bacterium
CGCCTGCATGATGTGCTCGATCATGATGATGGCAATGCCATCCTGATTGAGCTTGATGAGAAGGTCGAGCACTTCATCGATCTCGGCGCTGGACAGGCCGGCCATGGCCTCGTCGGAGATCAGCAGCTTGGGACGTGCGGCCATGGCGCGGGCCAGCTCCATCTTGCGCAGCTCGACCTGGCTTAGCTCGCTGGACGGCCGGGACGCCTTGGCGCCAAGCCCCATCTGCTCGATCAAGGCGATGGCTTCCTGTTGCCGCTCGGTTTCCCGGTGGCCATGGCCGGCCGTGAACTCCAGGGCGACCATGAGGTTCTCGATCACCGTCATGGTCCGGAAGGGCCGGGGGATCTGGAAACTGCGCGCGATGCCGCGTCGCGTGCGCATATAGGTGGGCAGGGCCGAGATGTCGGTACCCAGGAACGAAATCGTGCCTTTGTCGAGGCCGAGCACACCCGAGATGCAGTTGATCAGCGTCGTCTTACCCGAGCCGTTCGGTCCAACCAGGCCGAACCGCTCGCCGGGCCGGATCGCGACGCTGACCTCGTCGAGCGCGGTGAAGCCGCCGAACCGCTTGGTTACTCGTTTCACATCGAGCAGGGGCTCACTCATGCCCGGCCTCCCGCATCGCCAGAGAAGCGCGCGCGCATCCGTCGGAACAAGCCGAGCAGACCTTCCGGAGCACCCACCACAAACAATATGAGCATCAAGCCGAGCACGAGCACGTTCACCTCCGAGGAGATGGTGACCGTCAGGAGCTGCTGGGTGGAGCCGAGCAGCAGCGCACCCAGAACGGGACCGATCCAATGGCTGGTACCGCCGATCAGGGACATGGCGAGCGCCGACACCGAGTAGTTCAGGTTGAAGGCGGAAGCGGGATCGGCAAACGACAGGTACATCGCGTTCGGTGCGCCCGCGGCACACATCAGCGCGCCGGAGACGACGCAGGCCAGCAGCTTCAGCTTCAAGGTCGGCACGCCGCTGCACGCTGCGGCCAGTTCGTCGTCACGTAGCGCTCGCAGACCACGGCCGATCCAGGAGCCCTGGATGAACCTGGCAAGCGCGACGGCGATCACCACCATGACGGCACCGTTGACGAACAGCATTTTGATGTAGCTGTCGAACGGTGCCGTTGCCGGCGGGCGGATCATCGGCATGCCGGTGGCGCCGCCGACGAACTTCCAGTTGATGATGAAGGTCTCGATGATGATGGTCAGCGCGATGGTGGCGATGGAAAAGAAGATGCCGCGCATCCTGAGGGTGAGCAGCCCGACCAGGAAACCCAGCAGTGCTCCCACCGCCGCGGCGGCCGCGATCTGAACCAGCAGCGGAGCGCCGGTCGCCTTGAACAAGAAGACGGCGGTGTACACCCCAAGGCCGAAGAATGCGCTGGTGCCGAAATTCACGTATCCGGCATACCCACCCAGGATGTTCCAGGCGGTGGCGAGTACCATGAACTGCAGGATCAGGTAGCCGGCAAAGAACGGATACTCGTTCTTGATCGCCAAGGTAGCGAACGCGGCAGCGCCTACGAACAGCGCCGCGGCGGTCCAGAATATCCATCCGCGCTCGGCCTGCTGCATGCGCCCTATCTCCCCATCAGGCCCTGTGGGCGCACGGCCAGCACCGCGAGCAGCATGGCAAACGAGATCGCCGGCGCCCACGATGCGCCGTAGAGGGTCAGCACGATCGACTCCACGACGCCGAGGATGATGCCGGCAATCAGCGTTCCCGACATGCTCCCCAAGCCGGCCATCACCACCACGCAGAATGTGCGGCCGATGTAGGCGCGATCGAGCGTGGGGTCGACCGGTGCAACGATGATGAGCAGAGCGCCGGCAGGACCGAGCACTGCCGTGGCGATGCCGAATGCCCATTGCTTGATGGCGATCGGGTTGGCTCCCATCAGGCGCAGCGCCAGCTCGTCCTGGGCGACCGCTCGAATGGCCCGACCGGTGAACGTGCGCGCCAGGTATAGGGCGAGCGCCGCCGTCAGGGTCAGGGCAACGCCGAAAGCCACGAGCAGGCGCAGGGGAATGCGCATGTCGCCAACGTCGATGCTCTTGCCGATGTAGAGGGCATGCACCGACCGCTGGTCGACGCCGAATACCAGAATGATGACGACCTCGATGACGAACGCGACGCCAAAAAAGAAAGCAATGCCGCGTACGCCAGCGTCGCCGCCGCGCCGCTCGAAGGTCTCGTAGTAGAGGCGGTAGGCGAACAGCCCGAACACAAAAAAGAGCGGCATCAACATCAAGCCGGCGATGATCGGATCGACGCCGTTCTGGTTGAGGATGTAGGCGCCGTAGGAGGCTAGCACCAGGAACGCAGGGTGAGCGACATGGGGTACGTCGAGCAGGCCGAACGATACCGACAGCCCGATGCTGACGGCTGCATAGAAGCAGCCAACCAGCAGGCCCAGCACCACGGCGTCCAGAAGCAACTCGAACGAGAACATGCGAACCTGGATCCCCCTCTCCGCCGCCTGCGTGGCGATGAAGAAACGGCCGGGGTGACGGTCACCCCGGCCCAAACCGTCCACGGGCAATGGACGGCACGACTGAGAAGACCTACTTGCGCGCCTTCTCGAACGGCACGATCACCTCGCCGGTCTTCACGTTCTCGGGGAACAGGATCACCTGTTTGCCGGCAGTCTTGAACTGCTCAAGGTTCTTGTCGACCACGCCACGGTATTGCGCCTGCAGGGTGGCTGACACCTTGCGTTCGCCGTCTGGCGAGAAGGCGATCGGACCGACGATCGTCTTGTGCTCGTTCTCGCGCAGGTATTTGGCGATTGCCTTCTGATCAAAGCCTTTGGTGGCATTGACGGCGGCTTCCACCATCTGGCCCATCGCGTAGCCAAACGGCGCCAGGTAGTAGCCGAGTGGATCAACCTTGGCCTCGGTGGCACGCGGAGCGTACTTGGCGAAGAACTCCTTGGTGCCATCGAAGAACATGCTCGGCTCGGGCAGCCAGCTGTTGTAGTTGATGACACCGTTGAGCAGCGCGCCCATCGATTCCAGGTTGGAGGCGAACTGCAACCCGACCATGCCGCCGCCGAAGATCTTGACGTTGTCGCCGACGCCGATTTCGTTGACGGCGCGCAGAATGCCAACCGAATCTGGCGGATAGGACGCCACGAACACCATATCAGGCTTCGCCGCCTTGAGGGCCCGGATCATGGCCGAGAACTCCACCGTGTTCGGCGGATAGTTCTGCTCATACACGATCGGGATTGAGCGCGCGCTGGCGACGGCCTTGGTGGTCTTTGCGACGTTCTGCGCGAACTCCTGATCGGCAGCGAGGATCGCGATCGACTTGGCGCCGGCCTTGGTGCCTATGTCGATGAAGGAAGCGGCCCAGCTGTCCGGCGGGCCCCAAGGCGCGTTGTTGAACCACATATCATGCTGCACCTTCGCGTTCACCTGAAACGAGAAGTTGCCGATCAGCACCAGGCCGCGCTCCTTGACGAATGGCAGGATCGGGGCCGTCTGCACGGAGGCGTAGGGCGCAAACAAGAGGTCGACTTTGTCGATGTCGACGAGTTTGGCGTAGATGGCCGGACTTTCGGCAGCGCTGGATTTGTCGTCGTAGACCACCAGTTCCACCTTGCGGCCGAGCAAGCCACCCTTGGCGTTGATATCATCGCGCCAGATCTCAATGCCGATCAGAGATGATTTTCCGCCAGCGGCGAGACCGCCGGTGGCCGGCATGCTCATGCCGATCTTGATCGGCTGCTGAGCGATCGCCGTGGATGTGCAAAGCGGGGCTGCGAGCAGCAGCCCGAGCGCGGCAAGGATGCTTCTGCGTTTCACGATTTCCTCCACCGTTCTGTTGACTTGGCTTTCTGTGCTTCTGATTTAGCGTGGACGTTGCATGCGGCTCTATCGTCCGAACAACGTGCCGAACAACCCCTGCTTGGCGGGCTTGGCTGGAACGGCCTCATTGGCCTTGGCCTTGAAGATGGCCGCCGGATCTGCACCCACGCGTCCGGTCGCCTTGTCCACCGCGCTCTCGCGCGAAAGGGTCAGGTCGAAGCGCATGCTTGCAATGCCCTGCACAGGACAGGCCGGGTCACTCTCCCGCAGCTCGGCTACCAGATCTGAAGACGAGCCGAACACCACGTCGTCGGCAATATGGGCATCGCCTTTGACGTAGAGCGCGGTCACGAGCTCGCGATAACCGGGCGCGCTGACCAGGAAGTGGATGTGGGCAGGCCGCATACCATGACGACCTTGCGCCTGCACCAGCGCGCCGACCGGGCCGTCCATCGGGATCGAATAGCCGAGCGGACGCACGGTGCGGATCAGGAAGTTGCCCTGCGCATCGGTTGTGAATACGCCGCGGTAATCCGTGCCGCTGGCATCGACCTGGATGTCGTAGAGCCCGTCCGCGCCGGTCTGCCAGACGGACACCTGGGCATTGGCCAGCGCCTCGCCGCGCACGTTGCTCACCTTGCCCCACAAGGCTACCTCGGTGCCCGGGGTCACCTGGTTGGCGATCTGAGCGCCGGCCTCGAGCTTCGGCGCATTCTCACGGAAGAACGGACCGAGCAGGCTGGTGTGGGTGGCTTCCTCGACCGCGGTGCGATCGTGCAGGCCGTTCACCAGCGCCGAGAACCCCAGCGTGTCGGACAGCAGAATGAACTCCTGCCGCTCGGCCGTGCACATCTTGCCGACGGAAGTCATGAACTCGATGCCCTTGAGCCACTCGGCCGGCGTCAGGTTCACGTCGCGGGCAAAGGCGTGCAGATGCTTCACGGCCGCAGTCATGATCTCCTTGAGACGCGGATCGGACGTGGTGGCCATCTGCTCGAGGACAGCCTCGGTAATGGTCTCTGGTGTCAGCTCGTGCATAGGGTCCTCCGGGTAAAGCCGCCAGTCAGCGCTTGGGTACTCGGCCAATGGCGGCCAGGATGCGTTCGGGTGTGAAGGGTTGGGCGAAGACTTTAGCGCCGTGCGGGCGCAACGCGTCGTTGATGGCATTCATGATGGCGGCTGGCGCACCCGCGGTGCCGGCCTCGCCCGCCCCCTTGGCGCCGAGAAGCGACTCCTTGGTCGGTGTCTCGACATGGCCGACCTCGATGTCCGGCATCTCGGCTGCCATCGGCACGAGATAGTCGACCATGGAACCGACCGTGAGCTGGCCCTCCGGGCTGTAGGTGCAGTGCTCGAACAACGCGCCGCCGATGCCCTGCACCACGCCGCCGCGCACTTGCTCGTCAACCAGCAGCGGATTGATGATGCGCCCGCAATCCTCGACGCACCAGTGCTTGAGGAGCGTGACCAGGCCGGTGTCGACATTGACCTCCAGGTGACTTGCCTGCACGCCGTTGGTGAAGGCGAATGGAAACTGCTTGGTGATGAAATGGCGAGTCTGCATCAGCTCGCGCGGCAGATCGGGCGGCAGTGTGTCGCCGCGGAAGTAGACGATACGGCCAAGCTCGGCAAGTGGCATGCGCACTGCGCCTGTTGCCTTGTCGACGATGTTGCCGAGCACGAGATCGAGGGCATCTGGCGCCGCCTGCAACATGGCGCCGGCAACATTGAGCGCCGCTTGTTTGGTGGCAATTCCCGCCTGCAGAGCGGCCTCACCACCAATACCCGCGCCGCGGCAGGCCCAGGTGCCGCCGCCGTAGGGCGTAGTGAGCGTATCGCCCGTGATGACCCGCACGACATCGATCGGGACGCCGACGGCCTCGGCGACGATCTGGCGGAT
Organism: Hyphomicrobiaceae bacterium; assembly: GCA_035762425.1. GTDB lineage: Bacteria > Pseudomonadota > Alphaproteobacteria > Rhizobiales > Hyphomicrobiaceae > AWTP1-13. The sequence continues at coordinate 5,719 of DASTOW010000201.1, forward strand.
GATGGCTTCCGTGCCCTGCCCCTGCTCGGTGACACCGGTGGCGGCGACCACCGATCCATCCGGGTCGATGCGTACGGTGCAACCATCCTGTGCCGAGATGCGCGCACCACCGATGCCGTACATGAAGGGTGACGGGTTGGTGAGTTCGATGAAGCTCGCGAAGCCGATGCCGCGATGCACACCCTCGGCGCGCAATAGCTGTTGCTGAGCGCGAAGGCCCCGGTAGTCCATCATGTCGACGAGCAACCCAAGCGACTTGACGTGCGAGAGGCCCTCGAACCGCATGCCGGCAGGCGATGTGCGCGGATAGGTGTCGTCCTGCATCAGGTTCTTGAGGCGGAAGGCTACCGGATCCATGCCCAATGCCTCGGCACCGAGGTCGACGAGGCCCTCGGTGACAGCCGTCGCAATGGGATGGCCGACGGCGCGATACTGACAGGTCGGCACCTTGTTCTGCAGCACCACCGTCGTCTTGGCGCGGTAGTTGGGGAAGTCGTACGGGCCGCCTACCAGGTTGACCACCTGATTGCCCTCCACCGCGCTGGTGCGCGGATAGACCGAGTAGGGGCCGATGCCGGTCAGATCGTCGATATCGAAGGCGGTGATGCGTCCCTGCGCGTCGATGGCCATGCGGCCCTTGATGCGGTGGTCGCGGGCGTGGATGTCGGAGCCGAAGCTCTCCAGCCGATCGGCCACGAACTTGACCGGGCGGCCCATGATCTTGGCGATCACCGCCACTGCCACCTCGTCCGGGTAGACGTGCACCTTGATGCCGTAGCTGCCGCCGATATCGCGGCAGATGACGCGCACGGCGCTGAGCGGCAGCCTGAGATGCTTGGCCAGCACCTCCTGCATCATGTGCGGAGCCTGCGTCGCATGATGGATGTTAAGCGTGTCGTCGCCTTTGTTGAACTCGGCCAGGATCGAGCGGGGTTCGAGCGTCACGCCGGTGTGGCGGCCGGAGTGGAACGTCGCCTCGACGACCTTGTGCGCGGTCTTGAAGGCTTCGGCGACATTGCCGCTTTCATTGACGCGCTCGAAGACAAGGTTGTCGCCGAGTTCGGGATGGATGACCGGGGTTGGCTTGTCGAGCGCCGTCTCCATGTCGGTGACCGGCGGCAGTACCTGCCAGGAAATCGAAACTTTGGCGGCGGCGTCCTCGGCGACGGCGCGGCTGTCGGCGACAACGGCGGCGACCGCCTCGCCGGCCCAGGTCGCGGTGGTCAGGGGCAGAGGCAGCTGCGGGGCAGATTTCATGCCTTTGAGGTGGGCCAGCACGGCCACCCAGGGATCACAGTGGGCAGCGAGGTCCTGGCCCGTGAATACGCGCAGCACGCCGGGCAGCCCGAGCGCCGCGCTCGCGTCGATGCGGCCGATTTGCGCATGCGCATGCGGGCTGCGTACGAACGCGACATGCAGCATGCGCGGCACCACGAGGTCATCGACGTATTGGCCGCGTCCTTCGACAAGCTTGCGCGCATTGGGGCGCGGCAGCGATCGGCCGATGTAGGAGTTCGGCCGGTCGACAGACCGAGGGTCGATCACCAGGCTCATGGCTTGCCACCTTCCGAGCCCGACATTCTGGCTTTGCCCACCGCCTCGACTGCATCGACGATGGCATGATAGCCGGTGCAGCGACAGTAGTTGCCCGACAGGTGCTCGCGAATGGCCGCACGGGTCGGTGTCGTGCCGGTGTGCGCCACATCGCGCAGCAGCTCGGCGGCCGTCAGCAGCATGCCCGGCGTGCAGTAGCCGCACTGGCAGGCGTTACGGGCGACGAACGCGTCCTGCAGGTCGCGGATTTCGCCGGTGTCGGAAACGCCCTCGATGGTTTCGACGCTATCGCCATCGAGGCTGGCGGCGAGGATGAGACAGCCGCGCACGATCAAGCCGTTGACCCGTACCGTGCAGGCACCGCACACGCCATGCTCGCAACCGACGCGTGAGCCCATCAGCCCGAGGTCGAGACGCAAAAAATCGATCAGGTGCCGGCGGGCCTCGACGCGGCGGCTGATACGCTCGCCATTGACCGTCAACGAGATGGCAACCTCGGTGCTCATGCGGCCCGCACCCCAGGTTCGACACCGAGCTTCCCGACCGCCCGCGCCAGCAGCACCCTTGCCAGATGCCGCTTCATCTCGGGACCGCCATGCTGGTCGGGCGGCGGGTCGAGGTCGCGGTCGAGCAGGGTCTGCGCTTCCGCGACCTTGTGTGGCGTCCACGGCCCCGGACCGAGTGCGCGCGCCGCCGCGCCTGCCACGACCGGTCCGGCTCCAACGCCGAAATAGACGAGGCGCGGGGTCTGCAGGCGAGCGTCTACGTGCTGAGCCCAGGCCGCCAGGCCAGCCATGGCATAGTCGCCGCACCTGCGCGTAAGCTCGACGATGGTGGCGCGATCTCCCGGTGCGGCGCAGGGAAACTCGACCGCCTGGATCAGCTCGTCCTCCGCCAAGGCCGTCGCAAACAGCCCGGTAAAGAAGGTGGCAGCCGGGATGGCTCGCTCGCCGTTCGGTCCCGTGGCGATAATGCGTGCCTCAAGGGCGACGCAGCAGGCTGGCAGCTCGGCAGCCGCGTCGGCAAAGGCCAGCGAGCCCCCGATCGTGCCCCGGTTGCGGATTGCGGCATGTGCGATAAGTGGCACGGCCTCTGCCAGCAGCGGGGCGTGGCGGTTGACATCGGGATGGGCGGCAAGCTCGCGATGGGTCGTCAGCGCGCCCACGCGCAGGTGTCCACTGGGCAGGACGCTGACGCCCTTGAGGTCGCGAACCCGGGAAATGTCGATGATCAGGCTCGGCTCCGACAGGCGGAAAGCAAGGGCCGCGAGCAGGCTCTGGCCGCCGGCCAGGAGCTGGGCATCACCGCCCGCTTCCCGGCGCAGCCGAAATACCTCGGCCAGTGTGTAGGCCCGCTCGTAGCGGAACGAACCTGCCTTCATGA
>DASTOW010000202.1:0-13614 GCA_035762425.1 Hyphomicrobiaceae bacterium
CGAGCTGGTCATCAATTCCGATCCCTGCATCAGCTACGTCATGGAGGAGAACTCCATGACCATGCAGGCGCTGGTGCTGGCGCACGCTGCCTACGGCCACAACCACTTCTTCAAGAACAACTACCAGTTCCAGATGTGGACGCAGCCCGACCACATCATCGATTACCTGTCGTTCGCCAAGAACTACGTGGCCGAATGCGAGGAGCGCTACGGCCACGACACCGTGGAGGGCGTGCTCGACGCCGCCCATGCCCTGATGAACCAGGGCGTCAGCCGCGACCTGCGTCCTCGGCCGCGCAATATCGCCAAGCTGGAACGGGAGAAGGCGGCGCGCCGCCGCGCCCACGAAGAGGCGACCTACGACGACATCTACCGCACGCTGCCCGAGATCACGCGCGAAACCACCGTCGAGGCGAGCCAGGCACAGGGTGAGCAGCGCCGGCTCGGCCTGCCCGAGGAAAACCTGCTCTACTTCCTTGAGAAGAACGCGCCGAAGCTGGATGACTGGCAGCGCGAGCTGCTGCGCATCGTGCGGCTGCTGTCGCAGTACTTCTATCCGCAGCGCCAGACCAAGATGATGAACGAGGGCTGCGCCACCTTCGTGCACTACGAAATATTGAACCGGATGTACGAGCGCGGCATGCTGACCGACGGCACCATGCTCGAGTTCCTGCACTCGCACTCGTCGGTCATCTTCCAGCCGGCCTTCAACGACCGGCGCTTTTCCGGCATCAACCCGTATGCGCTTGGCTTTGCCATGATGAACGACATCAAGCGCATGTGCACCGAGCCGACCGATGAGGACCGCGAGTGGTTCCCCGGCATCGCCGGCAATGGCGATCCGCTCGCCACGCTGCGCGAGGCGTGGGCGCACTATCGCGACGAAAGCTTCGTGCTGCAGTTCCTGAGCCCAAAGCTGATACGCGATCTGCGCCTGTTTGCAGTCGCCGACGAGGCCAAGGACCCGGCCATGCGCGTTGCCTCGATCCACGACGAGCAGGGCTATCGCGACCTGCGCCGCCGCCTGTCGCGACATTACGACGTCGCCGCCCAGGACCCCGATCTGCAGATCACCGACGCCGACCTCTCCGGCAGCCGGCGCCTCGTCATCACCCACCACGTGCGCAACGGCATCCTGCTCGACAAGGTGGAGGCCGAGCGTACGCTGCAGTACCTCGCCAAGCTGTGGGGCTATCGCGTCAAGCTTGTCGAGACCGAGAATAACGGCGGCCGTGTGCTCAAGGAGCACGAGGCCTTGCCGATGCCCTAGCTTGACCACCCCGCTGGTTCTCGCGGTCACGGGCCTCTAGGATGAAGCCGTTGGCTTTTCCTGAGGTTTACCGATGCGCCGTCTGCTGCTCGCAACCGCCCTCGCCCTCGCCGCCGCATGCCCCGCCGCGGCCGACACGTCACGGCCTGTCATCGACGTACACATCCACTACAGCGAGGATGCCTGGGCGATGCTGCCGCCGCCCGAGGCCATAAAGGTGCTGCGCCAGGCCGGCCTCAAGAAGGCGTTCGTCTCCAGCTCCAGCGACGACGGCACGCAACTCCTCTACAAGGCCGCGCCCGACCTCATCGTGCCGGTGCTGCGCCCCTATCGCAATCGCGGCGAGACCGGGTCGTGGGTGAGGGATGCCAGCATCATCGCCCACGTCGAAGCGCGCCTGCAAGCCAACACCTACGCCGGCATCGGTGAGTTCCACGCTTACGGCGCCGACGCCGACACGCCGGTCATGCGCCGCATGGTCGAGCTCGCCAAGGAGCGCAAGATCTTCCTGCACGCGCATTCCGATGCCGACGCCGTCGAGCGCATCTTCAAGCAGAACCCCGAGGCCTACGTGCTGTGGGCGCATTCGGGCTTCGCGCCAATCGACAAGGTCCGCGACTTGCTGGCCAGGCATAGAACGCTGTGGGCCGACCTTGCCTTCCGCAGCGACCAGGCACCCGGCGGCCGCCTCGATGCGTCCTGGAAGAAGCTGTTCCTCGACTATCCGGAGCGCTTCATGGTCGGCACCGACACCTACACGCCGGAGCGCTGGCACTACGTGGTCGAGCAGGCCCGCTACTCGCGCACATGGCTCGCCGGTTTGCCGCCCGACATTGCCGACAACATCGCCTACCGCAACGCCGAGCGGCTGGCGGCCTGGGCGCTCGGGCAATGACCGGGCCACCGCTCGCCTGGCCTGGCCTTGCCTTCGTCCTGCTCGCGCCGTGGCCGTCGTTGGCCGCCTGTCCCGACGCCGCGCAGGGCTATGCACGGCTGTCTGGCGCCGGCGCGGAGATCGCCTTTCGCTGGCAGCCCGATGTTTTGAAGGTCGGCCAGTTCTTCACTATGGACGTCGTTGCCTGCCGCCTACCCGATGGCAGCATCGCGCAGACCATCATCGTCGACGCGCAAATGCCGGCACACGGCCACGGCATGAACTACCGACCGACGACCACCGAGAGCGGCCCTTCCCGGTTCCAGGTGTCTGGCCTCATGCTGCATATGCCCGGGCGATGGCGCCTGACCGTCGACCTCGTGCAGGGGGATCGCCGCACCCGCCTTTCCCACGACATCGACCTCAAGCCATGAGAGGCTTCGCCACGTTTCGAGCCGCTGCTTTTACCTCCCTCTTGCAGGGGGAGGGAGGTGCGCCAGCACTGAGCCCTGCCCCCACCCACCGGTGCGCTCGTTCGAGTGCGGGGCAACGTGATGGAGGCGCGCCGGGTGGGGGTGTCCGGCCTGGGCGCGACACCATCACCCCCACCAGGCACGCCATCGGGCTGAGCCGGTCCGCAGCCTACGACGCGCAGGCGCCGGCCGATGGCCGTCTAGGTCCGCGGCGGCCCGTCCTCTGCCTGCAAGGGGCAGCGAAAATTGCGGCGTGCCTGATGCTAGTTTTGGTCCTCGCCCTCGCGCGAGGCGCGGTAGTGGCAGCAGATGCTCCCACCTTCACCGCCGAGGAACGCACGGCAATTCTGTCGCACGGGCCATGGCCGCAACCGACGCCGCCCGACCCCGGCAACCGCGTGTCGGGCGTGCCGGCCGCCATTGCGCTTGGTCGCCAACTGTTCTTCGACACCCGCCTGTCCCACGACGAGACGCGCTCGTGTGGGACCTGCCACGATCCGGCCAAGTCATTCGCCGATGGCCGCGACCGCAGCCAGGGTCACGAGCGGCTCGACCGCAACGCCATCGCCCTCGCCAATCTGCGCCTCAACCGCTGGTACGGCTGGTCGGGCGCGGCGGACAGTCTGTGGGCGCAAAGCCTGCGCCCGATCCTCGACGCCAAGGAATTTGCCATATCGGCGCCGATGCTGCGCGATCGTCTTGCCAGCGATGTGGAGTTCGCGCGCAGCTACCGCGAACTGTTCTCTACCGAATTGGCCGACGACCCGCCCGAGCACATGCTCGTCAGGCTGGCCAAGGCGCTGTCCGCCTTTCAGGAGACCATCGTCACGCGGCGCACGTCCTTCGACGATTTCCGCGACGCGCTTGAACGTAACGATGCGGCCGGCATGGCCCGCTATCCTTTGCCGGCGCAGCGCGGCCTCAAGATCTTCGTCGGCAAGGGCCGTTGCACGGTCTGTCACTTCGGCCCCAACTTCATGAACGGTGAATTCGATGACGTCGGCGTGCCCTACTTCGCCGAACCTGGCCGTGTGGACAGCGGGCGTCATGGCGGCATCGCTGCGCTGCGCGATACCCCCTTCAATCTGCTCGGCCCCTACAACGACGGCGCCGACGCCACCCACACGCGCCATGTCGAGACGCAGCACCGCAACTGGGGTGAGTTCCGCGTGCCTTCCCTGCGTAACGTTGCCCGCACCGCGCCGTACATGCACAACGGTAGCCTTGCCACGCTGTCCGACGTCGTCCGTCACTATTCCGAGGTGGACAGCGAGCGCCTGCACGGCGACGACGGCACCCGCATCATCCGCGCGCTGCGCCTGACGCAAGAGGAGCGCGCCGATCTCGTCGGCTTCCTCCAATCTCTGTCGAGCGAGATTTCCTTCGCGAGGTAACGCCTGGCATCTGCGACGTCGTGCAGCGACGATTGCGGATCCAGCCCCTCAGTGCAGCTTCACCACCGGTTCGGTGCGGCGCGTAATCATGCGGGCGATGGTGTCGAGGGTCACCTTGATCCAGCCGTGCAGCGCCAACTGGTGCATCTTGTAGAGCGATTTGTACATTAGGCCGGCGAAGATGCCCTCGATGAACAGGTTGCGGCCGATCAGCTTGCCCATCAGGCTGCCGACCGTCGAATAGTCGCCGAGCGACACCAGCGATCCGAAGTCGCGATAGTGCCAATCCTGCAGCGGCTGCCCGGCAAGATAGCGCGGAATTTGCTTGCTGAGGTGCGAAGCCTGCTGATGGGCGGCCTGCGCGCGCGGCGGCACCGGCTGGTCGTGACCGGGCCACGGACAGGCCGCGCAGTCGCCGATCGCGAAGATATTGTCGTCGCGCGTCGTCTGCAGCGTGGGCCGCACCACCAGCTGGTTGATGCGGTTGGTCTCGAGCCCGCCAATGTCATGCAGAAAATCCGGCGCCTTCACACCGGCCGACCAAACCACCAGCTCGGCCGGTATCACCTCTCCGCTGGCCAGCCGCACGCCGTTGGACTGCACCTCGGCCACCCGCGCGCCGGCCTGGATATGCACGCCCAGGCGCTCAAGCAGCTCCTTGGCGGCGTTGGCCACACGCTCCGGCAGGGCCGGCAGGATGCGCGGCGCCGCCTCGATCAGGTTGATCTTGATGTCCTTGTCGGGATCGATGCGATCGAGCCCGAACGCGACCAGCTGACGTGTCGTCTTGTGCAGTTCGGCGGCGAGTTCGGTGCCGGTTGCGCCGGCACCGATGATCGCCACCTGCAGTTGCTCGGGCGCCAGCGGTGTTGTCTGGGTATTGGCGCGGATGCAGGCGTTGACCAGCCGCCGATGAAAGAGTGCGGCTTCGCCCGCCGTCTCCAAGGCAATGGTGTTGTCCCGAACACCTGGCGTACCGAAGTCGTTGGTGCGGCTGCCAATGGCGATCACCAGAATGTCGTAGCCGACCTCGTGCCTCTGGGTGACTTGTCGGCCTTCTTCGTCGATGAACGGCGCCACCTGCACCACGCGGCGGCCGCGGTCGAGGCCGGTCATTTCGCCGACCCGATAGACGAAGCCGTGCCAGTAGGCGAGCGCGAGATAGTCGATCTCGTGCATGCTCAAGTCCATGCTGCCGGCAGCGACCTCGTGCAGCAGGGGCTTCCACAAGTGCGTGCGGTGCCTGTCGATCAGCGTGACGCTGGCCTTGCCGCGCTTGCCAAGCTTATCCCCCAGGCGGATGGCGAGCTCCAGCCCGCCTGCGCCGCCGCCGACAATGACGATCCGTTTTCGGTCGGCGCTCACCCGCTATTGGTCCAGCCACACATCCGCGAGATCCTGGTTGGCAAAATGCGTCGGCAGGATCTTCCAGCCCTTCATCTGCGGCACATGCGCGACCAACCGGCTGTACCAGATGACCGGCACGCTGTTGGTTTCCGTGATAATGGCCCGCTGCAGATCGCCGGCAACCTTTTTCTGATCGGCCTCGGTCAGCGCCGCGTTGAACTTGTCGTACAGGGCGTCGATCGCGGGGCTGTTGTTGCGCGCCATGTTGCGTGGCGACCGCGCCTTCGACAGGTAGGTCACCAGCAAAGGTTTGGCATCGTCGGAGTCGGCGCAGAACGCATCGAGCGCCACCTGGAACGTACCATTGGCGATGGTCGACTTCTGCAGCGACACTTCCAGTTGCTGATGCTCGGCCGTGACGCCAATGCGCCGCCACTGGTCGATCACGTACACCCCGACAGGCGTAAAGGGATGGTTGACGCTGCGGTTTATCAGTTTGAACTTGAGGTCCGTCACGCCGGCCTCGGCCAGCAGCCTCTTGGCCTCGGCGCGTGCCTTCTCTGGCTCGCGACCGTAGCCGGGCAGTGCGGCAAGCTCCGCATCGGACAAGGCTATGGAAGAACCCGGCAGCAGCGGGCCGCCTACGGGCTTGACGATGGTAATCTTGGACAGCGCGCTCGAGCCGCCCCAGCGGTCGATCGCCATGGACAGCGCCTGGCGCACTTTGGGCTTGTCGAACGGCGCCGCCTCCGTGTTGAAGATCAGATCGACCTTGCACACCCAGGGCGATTCCTGGATGACGATGCGATCCTTCAGCGCCGCCTCCAGCTGCGTGCGCTCGCCCGGTGAGATGCTGCGGAACTCGGCCTGAATCTGGCCTCCCTGCAGGGCCGTCACGACGGCCGTGGACTTGATGAATACGGCGCGGAAGCCATCGAGGTAGGGTTTGTCCTTCTCGAAGTACTTGTCGAAGCGCTTGCCCGTCCAGTGCGCGCCGGCTTGGTGCTCGACAAACACGAAGGGTCCGCTGCCCATCACAGTCTTGGACGGAAACTCGGGATCGTGCGCCAGCTTGTCGGCGCTGTAGACGCAGTTGTAGGGCAGGGCCAGCGTGCTGAGGAGTGAGGGATCGGGGGACTTGAGCTTCATGACCAGGGTGGCGGCGTCCGGCGCATCGATGCTGTCGATGTCGGAGAACAGCGCCTGGCGGATCGAGATGACGCCCTTGGGCGGCGCGCGCAGGCGGTCGAAGGTGGCCTTCACGTCCTTGGCGGTGAGCGCGCTACCGTCGTGGAACAACACACCGCCGCGGATTTTGAACGTATAGGTCAGTCCATCGGATGAGACGTTCCAGCTCTCCGCCAGGTCCGGCTTGAGCTTGGGATAGTTGTCCTGATCGACCTTGATCAGCAGCGAGTAATGCGGCGCCAGCACGTGCACGGCGGCGTAGGTGGTGATGGCGTGGCAGTCGGTGCTGGGCGGCTCGCCCGTCACGCCGTACACGAGCGTGCCGCCGCGCTTGGGCTCCGCCATGGCGACGGGGTGCAGCAATCCCGCGAGCAAGCTCGCGAGCACAAGCCTTGCAAGGATACGCATTGGGGCCTCGCTTGTGTTCCTCGTCCGACCGATTATGTTGTTGGCTGCCATTGAGGCCGACGCGCCGGCAATGGTCAAGCGTCTATCCAGTTGGCCGTTGGTAGCAGCGCGCACGTCCGGGGCGGCGCTGCGCAAACCCGCTCACTCGCGACGATCCGATGTATGCTCGCATTACCACCTTCCAGGTCGACCCCTCGCGCCTCGATGAGCTGCCGGCGCAGGTCGCCAAGCTCAGCCACTTGATCAAGGCTGTGCCGGGCATGGTCGATGCGCGCGTGGCCTGGCGGGCCGACGGCCAGGGCGTGGTGATCGCCATCTACCAGAGCCGGGAGCACGCCGATGCGGCCATGCGACGGCTGCAGGTGATCTGGGGCAGCATTGCCGATCTGCTCACCGGCCCGCCGCGCACCGACGTCTACGAAACAGTCCAGCACATCACGGCCTGACCGTCACAGCCCGGCACCAACAACCGTGCTATGCTTGCCGGATTCGCCGCAACGGGAACGCAACCGCGTTGGTGTGAGATGGACCCCAAGAAGCTCGACAGCCTGCGCGCGCAATACGGCGTCGCCCCGCCGGGTGATGTGCACGATGCGAAGTTCAAGAAGGTCGTCGAGATGGTGTTTGCCGGCACCGACCGGCGGCCGAAGCCCTACGAGGGTGTCTCGAGCTTTCTCGGCGCACCTCTGCGGCTCGACGCACCGAGCCGTCCCGATTGGGCGGGCCTCGACGTCGCACTGGTCGGCGTGCCGATGGACCTCGGCGTCACCAACCGGCCGGGCGCCCGCCTGGGGCCGCGCGCGGTGCGGTCGATCGAGCGCATCGGACCCTATCACCATGTACACGAGATCGCGCCGCTGACCATGGTCAAGTGCGCGGACGTCGGCGACGTGCCGTTCCGCAGTCGCTTCAGCCTGGGCGACAGCCATGCAGATATCGAAGCCTTCTTCAAGCGTATCGCCGCTGCGGGAGTGACCCCGATCAGTGTCGGCGGCGACCACTCGATCACGCAGCCGATCCTCAAGGCGCTGGGTGCCGACCGGCCGCTTGGCCTTGTGCATATCGACGCGCACTGCGACACCAGCGGGCCCTTCGAAGGCTCCAAGTTCCATCATGGCGGTCCGTTCCGGCAGGCCGTGCTGGCCGGCGTGCTCGACCCCGAGCGCACCATCCAGATCGGCATCCGCGGCGGTGCCGAATATCTGTGGGAGTTCTCGTACGCCAGCGGCATGACCGTCATCCACGCCGAGGAGGTATCCAAGCTCGGCATCGAGCGCATCATCCAGATGATCGGCGATGTCGTCGGCAAGGGACCAACCTACGTCTCCTTCGACATCGACAGCCTCGATCCTGCCTTCGCGCCGGGAACGGGCACCCCGGAGATTGGCGGCCTGAGCACGCGCGAGGCCCTGGCCCTGTTGAGGGGATGCGCTGGGCTGGAGGTGGTGGGCGGCGACGTTGTGGAGGTGGCCCCCCAGTATGATGCGACCAGCAACACCGCCCAGGCCGGTGCGCAGATGCTGTTTGAGATCGTGTCACTGGCCGCCTTGACCCGCGTGCGAGCCAAGCCAGCGGGTTAACGGCTGCCCAATCGCGCTCTGGCCTGGCGCCGTTTGCTGGGGCAAAATGCCGGCCGGGACCGGGTACGCGGACGGCAAGGAGACAGCGTCCTTGAAGATCATCGTGACAGGGGGAGCCGGCTTCATCGGCTCGGCGGTCTGCCGCTATCTCGTGCGCGCAACGGACGCGCAGGTCGTCAACATCGACAAGCTCACCTATGCCGCCAACTTGCGCTCGCTTGAGCCGATCGCCGACAGCCCGCGCTATCATTTCATCCGCGCCGACATTTGCGACCGCGCGGCGATGGAGGCGGCCTTCGCCAAACACCAACCCGATGCCGTCATGCACCTGGCGGCCGAGAGCCATGTCGACCGCTCGATCAACGGCTCGGATGCATTCATCCACACCAACGTGCTCGGCACACACACCCTGCTGGAAACGGCGCGCGCCTACTGGACGGGCCTGTCCAAGCCGCGCGCGCAGGCGTTCCGTTTCCTGCACGTCTCGACGGACGAGGTGTACGGCTCGCTCGGCGCAGAGGGTGCCTTCTGCGAGACCACCGCCTACGATCCATCTTCGCCTTACTCCGCCTCCAAGGCCGCCGCCGATCACCTCGCCAGCGCCTGGCATCGCACCTTCGGCCTGCCGGTCGTGATTTCCAATTGCTCAAACAACTACGGGCCATACCACTTCCCCGAAAAGCTGATCCCGTTGGTTCTGCTGAACGCGCTCGATGGCAAGCAGCTGCCGGTGTACGGCGACGGCGCAAATGTGCGCGACTGGCTGTACGTGGAGGATCACGCGCGCGCCCTGCATGTGATCTTGACGCGCGGGCGGATCGGCGAGAAGTACAACGTGGGTGGCGGCAACGAGCGCACCAACCTTGCGGTCGTCGAAAGCATCTGCGATCTGCTCGACGAGATCATACCTGACGGGCAAAGCCGGCGCCGGCTCATCACCTTCGTGCGCGACCGGCCGGGTCACGATCATCGCTATGCCATCGACGCTACCAAGCTCAAGACTGAGCTGGGTTGGCGTGCACAGGAGACGTTCGAGTCCGGCCTCGCCACTACGGTGCGCTGGTACCTCGACAACCGCGCCTGGTGGGAGCCGCTGCGCAAGGGCGTCTATGCCGGCGAACGGCTAGGCCTGGTGGAGACCAAGGCGCGCGCCGGCAGATGATGGGTTTGCATCGATGAAACTGCTGGTGGCAGGATCAAGCGGCCAGCTCGCGCACGCGCTTGTTCGACGGTCGCGGAGATTTGCAGGCGCCGCTGTTGTGGCGCTCGGACGGCCTGAGCTTGATCTTGTCGATCCCGCCAGCATCTCGCGCGCACTCGCCTCCACGCGACCAGACGTCGTGATCAACGCGGCGGCCTACACGGCGGTCGACAAGGCCGAGAGCGATGCCGCAGCCGCCTTTGCCCTCAATCGCGATGGTGCCGCTGCGCTGGCGGCAGCCGCTGCTGTTGCCGGCTGTCCCATCATCCACGTCTCGACCGACTATGTGTTCGACGGCAGCAAATCCGGCGCCTACGCCGAAAACGACGCGACCAATCCGATGGGCGTCTACGGTCGCTCCAAGCTCGAAGGCGAGGCCGCGGTTGCAGCCGCCAACGCTCGACACGTGATCCTGCGCACGGCTTGGATTTATGGTGCCCACGGCCACAACTTCCTCAAGACCATGCTGCGGCTGGCGCGCGAGGGGGCGGAGCTGCGCGTGGTCGCCGACCAGCGCGGCAATCCCACCTACGCGCCGCACCTGGCCGATGCCATCCTGGCGATGGCCGCGAGAATTGGCACCGGGCAACCCTGGGGCATCTACCATGCAACGGCGTCCGGTGAGACGACGTGGCATGGCTTCGCCTCGGCGATCATCGCGGCCGCCAAGCCATTGGGCGTGCCGCAAGGTCCGGTCCGCGCAATCACCACCGCCGACTATCCAACGCCCGCTCGCCGCCCAGCCAACTCCTGCCTCGACTGCGGCAAGCTTGAACGCATGTTCGGCCAGCGCCTGCCGCCCTGGGAGCAGGGATTGACCGAGTGCATCGCCGAGCTGGCGTAGAGGCTAACCAGGCACGCCGCCCCGACGCAGCGCGTCTCGAATTTTCGCCAGGTCCTGCGGCCTTCGGTATGGCCCCAGTGTGGCTTCGACGTTGCACACTTTGAGGCCCGGTGCGAGGTCGTGCAGCCTGTTCGCCAGCGCTCGCGCCTTCTCAATCCGTCCCCGGAGGGCGTGGCTGGAAGCAGCGATACGCAACGAGGCGTGCTTGTCCGGCTGCTCCCGCAAACGCCATCTCGGCCGGCGAAGAGGCTTCGTCGTGGCGGCCCGCAAAGACATGCGCGTGCGCAATTCGGTGCCGGCAAGGTTTGCCTCACAGTGGAGGTTGGCAGCAGTCCACTACAGGAGGATCTCGCGGCCTGCCTGGGCTGTGGGTGGTCATTGGCGCCCATTTGGCCTATCGATTGGGGACGTAATTTGGCTGTGCCTCGCTTCTCCAAAGAGACGCCACACGGATGGACATCCGCCAACTTCAGTACCTGGCCGCGCTCGCCCGCGAGAAGCACTTCACGCGCGCGGCCAAGGCCTGCAACGTGACGCAACCGACCTTGTCCGGGCGCATCCGCCAGCTCGAGCAGGAGCTGGGCGTGCCGATCGTCGAGCGCGGCCAGCGCTTCCACGGTCTGACACCGGAGGGCGAAAAGGTTCTCAAGTGGGCCCACGCCATTCTCGACAACTGGGGGTCCCTGCAGCAGGAGATCGCCAAGCTGCGCAACACTAAGGGCACGCTGATCGGCCGGCTGTCGCTCGGCGTCATCCCTTCGGGACTACCCATGGCAGCGCTGCTGGCGAAGGCCATCCAGGAACGCCACCCTGGCATCGAGCTCACCGTGCTGTCGCAAAGCTCGGTCGAGATCCTGCGCAACCTCGAGGATTTCTCGATCGACGTCGGCCTCTCCTATCTCGACAACGAGCCGATCGAGGGCATGCGCGCCGAGGCCATCTACACTGAGAAATACTGCCTGCTGGTGCGCGCCGACCACGAGCTGGCGGGCAACAAATCCGTCACCTGGGCGGAGGCAGCTCAGCAGCCGCTCTGCCTGCTGACGCCGAACATGCAGAACCGCCGCATCATCGATCGCGCCTTCCGATCGGCCAACGTCAAGCCGACGCCCAAACTGGAGACCAACTCGGTCATCAACCTGTGCTCCAACGTGCACCTGATGGGCTTGGCCAGCGTTGTGCCGGAGTATTTCCTGGAGGTGCTCGGCCCCATGTCCGACATCCACGCCGTGCCGCTGATCAATCCCGCAATCGAGCACAGCGTGGGTTTGCTGGCCGTTGATCGCGATCCCGTCTCGCCGCTTGTCCTGGCGGTGTTCGACTGTGCTCACAAGCTTGATATTTCTAAGAATCCCAAGCGCCGGTAGAATCATCGGCGGCGTCGATCATTCCATCAGAACATCCAATTGGCGCGACCCACGCAACCTAAGCCAGTTTGGCGGCGCAATGACTCGAATGTGGGTTGCATGGCTCCTCAGACAGAGAAAACGGCGCGCGCCATAGCTGCAGAGTTCGGCAACCGGCCGGATGCGCTCATCGAGATTCTGCACAAGCTGCAGGGTGAGATCGGCTACGTGCCCGAGGCGACGGTGCCGGCTCTCGCCGATGCCCTGAACGTGTCGCGCGCAGAGGTGTATGGCGTCGTCACCTTCTATCACGACTTCCGTCATAAGCCGGCTGGCCGCCATGTCCTCAAGATGTGCCGCGCCGAGGCCTGCCAGGCGATGGGGTGTGAGGCACTTGTCGAGCGCGCCGAGAGCCGCCTCGGCGTTTCCTGCGGCGGCACCAGCGCCGACGGCCGCGTCACCCTGGAGCCCATCTACTGCCTCGGCCTGTGCGCCACCGCGCCGTCGGCGATGCTGGACGGCCGCGTCGTCGGCAGGCTGACGCCGGCTAAGCTCGATGCCCTCCTCAAGGAGGCTGGCACATGACGCTGCCCTTCTTCTCCAAGGTGAAGCGCGGCGAGGATGAGCCGCATGGCAAGATGCGCATCTTCGTACCGAAGGATGCGGCGGCCGTTGCCTGCGGTGCCGATGCGGTAGCCGCCGCAATCGCGCGCAGCGCCGCGCAGACAGGGGCGCCGGTCGAGATCGTCAGGAACGGCTCGCGCGGCCTGCTGTGGCTGGAGCCGTTGGTGGAGCTCGAAATGGGCGGCATCCGCTACGGCTTCGGTCCGATTGAGGCGGACGCAGTCGCCAGCCTGTTGAACACGGGACTGCTGCGTGGCGATCTGAAGGCTCTGTCGGTTCATCCCAAATGGCTGGGTGTGGTCAACAAGATCGACTACTTCGCCCGCCAGACCCGTCTCACCTTTGCGCGCTGCGGTCTCACCGATCCCCTGTCGCTCGAGTCCTACCGCGCGCTCGGCGGCTACAAAGGCCTCGAGAAGGCGCTGTCGCTATCTCCCGCCGGCATCGTCGACGCAGTCGCCAAGTCCGGATTGCGTGGCCGCGGCGGCGCCGGCTTCCCGACCGGCATCAAGTGGCAAACGGTGCACGACACCTCGGCCGCGCAGAAGTACATCGTCTGCAATGCCGACGAGGGCGATAGCGGCACCTTCGCCGACCGCATGCTGATGGAGGGCGACCCCTTCCTCCTGATCGAGGGCATGACCATTGCCGGCCTGGCGGTGGGCGCCACCAAGGGCTTCATCTATATCCGCTCCGAATACCCCCATGCCATCGCGGCTCTGAAGGCCGCCATCTCCATAGCCCGCAAGTCGGGCTTGTTGGGCGCGGATGTCGCCGGCAGCAAGCGCGCGTTCGATCTCGAGGTCCGCACCGGCGCCGGCGCCTACGTGTGCGGCGAGGAGACGGCCCTGCTCGACAGCCTGGAAGGCAAGCGCGGCATGGTGCGCGCCAAGCCGCCGCTGCCGGCGCACAAGGGTCTGTTCGGCCGCCCCACCGTCATCAACAACGTGCTGTCGCTCGCGGCTGTGCCGTTCATCCTGGCCGAGGGCGCCAAGACCTACCTCGACTACGGCATGGGCCGCTCGCGCGGCACCATGCCGATCCAGCTGGTCGGCAACATCAAGC
>DASTOW010000203.1:0-18714 GCA_035762425.1 Hyphomicrobiaceae bacterium
CGTTCGTGCTCGACGAGGCCGACCAGATGCTCGACATGGGCTTCATCCAGCCAATCCGCCGCATCATCTCCAAGTTGCCGACGCGGCGACAGACGCTGTTCTTCTCGGCCACCATGCCAAAGGAGATCGGCACGCTCGCCCGTGAGCTACTGCGCGACCCGGCGCGCGTCTCGGTGACGCCCGCCGCCACCACCGTCGAGCGCGTACGCCAGCACGTCTATCTGGTCGACGCCAAGGCCAAGCGGTCGCTGCTGGTCGAGCTGTTCGCCAACCCCCAACTGACGCGCACCATCGTCTTTACGCGCACCAAGCGCGGCGCCGACAAGGTTGCGCGCCACCTCGAGCAGGCTGGCATCAGCAATGCTGCCATCCACGGCAACAAGAGCCAAGGCCAGCGCCAGGCCGCACTGGCAGCCTTCAAGGCCTCGCGCATTCGCGCGCTGGTGGCAACCGATGTGGCCGCACGGGGCATCGACATCGAGCTTGTCACCCACGTCATCAACTTCGAGCTGCCGAACGTGCCCGAGAGCTACGTGCACCGCATCGGCCGCACGGCGCGCGCCGGCGCCGAAGGCGTCGCCATTTCGCTGTGCGACGCGGAGGAGCGCCAATTCCTGCGCGACATCGAGCGCCTGACCCGCCAGTCGATCCCGGCTACCGATCGGCGCCGCGACCCGACGTTGCCGGTCAGCGAAGCCGCGCGCGGCACCAGCTCCGGCAACGGTCGGTCGCACCGTGGCGATCAAGGTCAGGGCAAGGCCAAGGCGCGCGGCGCGCGCGGCTTGCGCCCCGAGCGCGGGCACAACCAGCATCGCCATCCAGCCAAGCACCGGCCCAAGCGCAACGCCGCGCACGTGGCTGCCCCCAGCCAGCCGCACGGCACCACACCGGCGCACGGGGCCGCACTGTCCAATGTGGCCTTCCTCGCGGCGCCGACCCGCAGGCCGATGGCAACGGATACGGCCAGTCCATCAGGCAAGATCGGCGCGGGCTCCTGGCAAGGCGGCAAGGGCCACCGCGCCGGCTGAAAGGCGGCCGGCAACAGGCTCTTAAATAGGCGGTCGGGTTCGTATTGTGGCCTGCCCGCGCCTTCGCTATCACTCGGGCTGAAACGCCCCGCGCCGAACCAGGAGCGCCCAGCGTCATGCCCGAGTTGAAGCTGATCGCACTCGATGCCGAGGACCTGTCGGTGCTCTCGGCCAACCTGCAGGACGCCGTCCTGCGCGTCGGCGACGTGGCGTACCTGCCGCGCGAGAAGCGTTTCGCCGCTATCGCCAACCGTTTCGACTGGGAGACGGCGGAGCAAGGCCAGGGCACCTATGCGCGCCGCCGCTCGGCCGTGCGCTTCGAAAGGGTGCTGGGCGCCCAGCTGCATGGCATCGATCTCGCCAACAAGACGGCGGTGCTCGCCCTGCTCGCCATCAGCTTTGAGCCCACCCAGTCACCGGAAGGGCACGTGATCCTGCATTTCGCCGACGGCGCCGCAATCAGGCTGCATGTCGAGTGCATCGAGGCCGAGCTGAAGGACCTGGGGCCGGTTTGGCAGGCCAAGTCCAAGCCGCACCACCCGGATGAGGGTCCCGTCAAAGCCTAAGTATCTGCGAGTATCTCCGATTTGAGCCGGCCGAGGCCAGCCGATGCCCCAGCGACTGAACAGCAGCGATGCGAACTTCGAGATCGCCTTCGCGGCCTTCCTCGCCGCCAAGCGCGAGACCGCGCCGGACGTCGATGAGGCCGTACGCGCCATCATCGCCGATGTGCGCGCTCGCGGCGATACCGCCATCATCGACCTGACCTTGCGCTTCGACCGGCTCGATCTCGCCAAAACCGGCCTGCGCGTCAGCGCCGCCGAGGTTGCTGCCGCCGTCGCAGCTTGCGACCGCACCACCATGGCCGCGCTGGAACTTGCCCACGCCCGCATCGATAGCCACCACCGGCGCCAGCTTCCCAGCGACGATCGCTATCGCGATACGCAAGGCGCAGAGCTGGGCGCGCGCTGGACAGCCATCGAGTCGGTCGGCCTGTACGTGCCGGGCGGCCTCGCCAGCTATCCAAGCTCCGTGCTCATGAATGCCGTACCAGCCAGGGTCGCCGGTGTGCCGCGCATCGCCATGGTCGTACCCTCGCCCGCCGGCGAGATGAACCCGCTGGTGCTGGCCGCCGCCGATCTGGCAGGTGTAAGCGAGATCTATCGCGTCGGCGGGGCGCAGGCGGTTGCCGCGCTCGCATTCGGTACCGATACGATCCGGCCGGTCGCAAAGATTGTCGGGCCCGGCAACGCCTACGTCGCCGCCGCCAAGCGGCAGGTGTACGGCACGGTCGGCATCGATGCCATCGCCGGTCCGTCCGAGGTCCTGGTCATCGCCGACCAGCACAACGATCCGGAGTGGCTGGCGGCCGACCTGCTCGCCCAGGCCGAGCACGACACGGCCGCACAGGCCATCCTCATTACCGACCATGCCGGCTTGGCCGCCGCCGTAGAGGCAGCCGTGCAGCGCCAACTCGAGGCCCTGCCGCGCGGCAACATCGCCGGCGCGAGCTGGGCGACGTACGGCGCCATCATTCAGGTGCGCTCGCTCGAGGAGGCACCTGCCCTCGCCGACCGCATCGCCGCCGAGCACCTGGAGATTGCCACGCGCGAGCCCGAAGCCCTGGCCGACAAGATCCGCAACGCCGGGGCCATCTTCCTCGGCTCGCACACACCGGAGGTGATCGGCGACTACGTGGCCGGCTCCAACCACGTGCTGCCGACCGCCCGCAGCGCGCGTTTCTCCTCGGGCCTGGGCGTGCTCGACTTCATGAAGCGCACCTCCATCTTGAAGCTCGACGCCGGCTCGCTTGCCAGCCTCGCGCCTGCCGCCATGACGCTCGCCCGGGCGGAGGGCCTCGAGGCGCATCGCCGCTCGGTTGCGATCCGCCTCGCCCCTCCCGATAGCGGCAAGACGTGAGCGGCGCCATGTTCGATCCTCCCGTCGATCCCAACTCGAAGTCCCGCCTTACCGCCATCAAGCTCGACGAAGCCTCCATCAAGCGGGGCAATCCCAACATCGAGCACGAGCGAGAGGTAGCCATCTTCGACATCCTCGAGGCCAACCGCTTCGAGCTGGAGGGCCGCGACGACGGCCCCTACACGCTCATCCTGTCGATCGTCGAGGACCGCCTGGTGTTCGCCGTGGCGCAGGAGGGGGCCGCCGCCGACACCTTCACGTTCGTCCTATCGTTCACGCCGCTACGGCGCATTCTCAAGGACTACTTCACCGTGTGTGAGACCTACTACCAGGCCATCCGCACCGCGCCCCCCTCGCGCATCCAGGCCATCGACATGGGCAGGCGGGCCCTGCACGACGAGGGAAGCAAGGTCCTGATCGAGCGCCTGAAGGGCAAGATCACGGTCGACAATGACACCGCCCGCCGGCTGTTCACGCTGATCTGCGCGCTGCACTGGAAAGGTTGAGCCGTGCCGGGCGCGGGGGGCAACGACCTGCCGGGAGCCGTGCTCTTTGCCTGCACCATGAATTCGGTGCGCTCGCCCATGGCCGCCGCCATCCTGCGCCACCTGGCCGGCCGGCGCGTCTATGTCGAGTCGGCCGGCGTGCGCGCCGGTGGTCCCGACGCCTTCGCCCAGGCCGTGATGGACGAGATCGGCATCGACATCACCAAGCACACGCCGCGCACGCTGCGCGAGTTGCATGACACCTCGTTCGACCTGATCGTCTCGCTGTCGCCGGAAGCCCATCACCAGGCGCTTGAGCTGACCCGCACCATGGCCGTCGACGTCGAGTACTGGCCGACGTTCGACGCCACATTGATGGTAGGTCAGGGCAGCCGCGAGCAAACCCTGCAGGCCTACCGCACCGTGCGCGACCAGCTCTTCAAGCGCATCAAGCAACGCTTCGCCCTGGAGGGCGGCCCGACGGTGTGAGTAAGCTTGAAGCTCGGGCCGACCCTGCCGTATAGATAAGCGCGCGGGGCAAGCAGTGCATTTTGTCACAATAGATATCGTTGCAAGATATCGTTGCGTATTGGGGGACAGCACATGTTTTGCCGAGCCCTTGTGTGTCTGGTCATTTTGTTTGCAACATCACTCGCCAACAGCCATCCGGCGCAGTCGCAGCTAAGCCACCGGCCGATCTATCTTGATCAAGGCTGGACTGCGCAGCAGCGAACAGCCTGGTACAGCATGTCCCAGGGCTCTCGCCTGCTGCCGGCAGCCTGGATGCGAGCGCTGGAAGCGGCGCAGGGCGAGAGCAAGTTCCTGGCGCCAGCCAACATGTCGCGCCTGGGCTACCTGCCGGGTCGGCGACCCTCTGATCTGCCTCTGGGCTTCGTCATCGATTCCGCAACCGAGGGAGGATCGGCCGGGCCGGCCGTGGGCATGACCTGCGCTGCATGCCACACCAGCGAATTGCGCATCAAAGGCCGGGCCGTCCGCGTCGACGGAGGACCGGCGCTCGCCAACTATGAAGCCTTCATGGCCGAGTTCCTGGCCAGTCTGAAGGCCACGCACGCCAACGTCGAGAAATTCAACAGGTTCGCCGCCGCCGTTCTGCGGCGGCACAACACCGCCGGCGCGCGCGCAACGTTGAGGTCAGATCTCGCCAGCCGGATGGCATGGTACGAGACACTGGCCAAGCACAACGCATCCGCGACGCCCTACGGGCACGGTCGTCTCGATGCCCAGGGGCACATCCTCAACAAGATTGCCCTGGTGACGGGGGCGGACCAACCGGCTCTGCTGCCGCCCGATGCACCCGTCAGCTACCCGCACATCTGGAACGCGCACCAGCACGACCGCGTGCAATGGAACGGCCTGCTGCCGCACCTGCCCTCCGGCAAGGTCACGATTGACGGCAGGACGGCCGACATCGGCGCGCTGGCGCGGAACGTGGGTGAGGTCCTGGGCGTGTTCGCTGAAATCTCGGTAGACAAGAACGATTGGCAGAACGGCTTCAGGTCCAGCGTGCGCCTGGCCAATCTGGTGGACCTCGAGAATTTGCTGGCGAAGCTGCATTCGCCAAAGTGGCCCACCTATCTGTTGGGTCGTGTGAAGGGCGACGTGAAGCGCGGCGCCGAGCTGTTCCACAATCGCAAGCTCAAGGATTACTCACGCAGCAGCGACGCCACGGCCACCTGCGCGCAATGCCATAGCCGGCTGAGGCCCGAGGACACCCGCACGGCGTTCAAAGCCCATATGCAGCCCGTTGCGGAGGCGGGTACCGATATGTGGAGCGCCTGCAACGCGGTCATGCATGAAGCAAATGCGGGCCACATGGCAGGGCGAAGCGAGGAAGGGCTGCCCATTGCCGATGGCGTTGCGCTGATCAAGCCCCGCGATGCGACCATCAAGCTGCTCAGGAACGCGATCATTGGCTCCGCCGTCTACAAATACGAAGGCGCTTCCGCAGCCCTGTGGAAGAGCTGGGTGGATCTCAATCGTCCGCCTTCGACCGCGACCACGCCGGCTGGTTCCGTCGGCACGCCGAACCTGCCAACCGACCCGCGGGAGCGCCGCAAGATAATATGCAAGGGATTGAGCCAGGACCCGCGAGCGCAGCTCTTCATGCGCTACAAGGGACGCCCCTTGAATGGGATCTGGGCCACCGCGCCCTATCTCCACAACGGCTCGGTGATGACCATCTACGATCTGCTGCTGCCCGCCGCAAAACGCGGCGATTTGCAGATCGGCACCAGCAAGGCCGGAGGCGCACCCCGGCTGCGGCGGGACACCTTCCATGTCGGCAGCCGCGAATTCGACCCGGTCGAGGTGGGCTTGAAGTCTCAGCCGGGCGAGGGGCGCTCGGAATTCCGGGTGCGCACTGGCGAAGGCCAGGAAGTGTTCGGCAATTCGAACGCCGGCCACGAATGGGGCGCCGCCGAGCTCAGCGATGAGGATCGCTGGGCCATTGTCGCCTACCTGAAGACGCTGTAGCGGCGGCCCGATTCGCGAGGCCTACCCGTGGCTTGATTTTCGCGCGCCGGCGTGGGCATGCTCCGGCGCATTTCGGCTGAGTCACCGGAGCTGAGCCTTATGACCTCGACGAAGGCTGCCCTGATCAATGCCTTGAGCCGCACGGATAATCCGCGACGGGAAACGCTGCGCCAGGAGATGGCGCGCACCAAACCGACCGGCCGCCGGGCCGGCCTGAAGCCCAAGCTTGTGCTGGCCAGCGCCTCGCCCCGCCGCCTCACCTTGCTGGCACAGGCCGGCATCGAGCCCGACGCCCTGCGCCCGCCATCCATTGACGAGACGCCCAAGAAGGGCGAGATGCCGCGCTCGCTGATCACCCGGCTGGCGCGCACCAAGGCCGAGGAAGCGCGCGACCTGATCGCCAACGACAAGGATCTCGCCGACGCCTACGTGATGGCCGCCGACACCATTGTCGCGGTCGGTCGGCGCATCCTCGTCAAGCCGCGGTTTCTCGAGGAAGCGCTGGCCTCCCTGCAACTGCTCTCCGGACGCAATCACCGCGTCCTGACCGCTCTGTGCCTAATCACCCCGGACGATCGCGTGCGCGTCAAGATCGTCGACACCAAGGTGCGCTTCAAGCGGCTGTCAAAGGAGGAGATCCAGGCCTACATCGCCTCGCGCGAATGGCGCGGCAAGGCGGGCGGCTACGCCATCCAGGGTCTCGCCGGCTGTTTCGTGCAGAAGCTGGTCGGCTCCTACACCAACGTGGTCGGCCTGCCGCTCACCGAGGCCGTCGGCATGCTGCTGGCCGAAGGCTTCCCGATCCATTTCAACTGGCTGAAGCTTGGCGAGGCCGATCCCCAATGACACGCGAGGCCCAGCATGGCCCGTTCCACGGCTGACGCTGCCAAGCCGCAGGCAGCTGGCAAATGCCCGATCTGCGGGGCCGCCTCCGCGCAGCAGTACCGCCCCTTCTGTTCGCGCCGCTGCGCCGACGTCGACCTGTCGCGCTGGCTGCGTGGCGCCTACGCCATTCCGCTCGAAGACGACGCCGATGAGGACGGCGAGGGCGCGGATGGGGCAGCCAATTAGCCACCGGATCGCACCCGCCGGGACGAGTAGGTCCCGACATGGCGCTGTTGGCTGTCGGCAATGGTTCGCCGCTGCGGGCGCCCATGCCAGCCAGCCGTTCGATCTCCTGGCATCGATCCTGCCTGCGCGCCGATGACATCACTCCATGATGTGGCCGCCGTCATAGGTGCAGGCGATGCGGCCCAGCGCAGCGCGCAGTTCATCGGTCGCCAGCAACGTCGCCAAATCGGGCGCGGGCGACGGGGCGCGCGGAAACTCCGCCGAGCCGAGCAGCGCGGCCGCGACGGCCGGCGAGAACGCCCCGGCCTTGGTCGCGTCCAAACCTCGCTCGAGGATGGCCCTCAAGAGATCCGGATCGAGCGACGGCAGCAGTGCGAAGAAGCCGCCCTGCAGCAGTTTGGCCAGCTTGTGATCGGGATGCTCTGATTGGTCCGGCGCCCGCCCGCAGTCCCAAAGATGCTGCACGTGATTCCACGCGGCCGGCTGCTTGGGGAAGCGCTCGGCGAGCGCGGCTTCCTCGTCGGCGACATAGCAGCGATTGAGGTTGTCGAAAAACACAAACCGATAGCCGCGCGCCACCAGGTCCGGCTCCCAGCCCGACCACGCCGCCTCCATGCTGCCCGGCGCGATGGCCTCGATCATCACCACGCGCGGGCGAAAGCGTTCGAAATCCATGCCCGCCAGCACCTCGGCCTCGGCGCCCTCCACGTCGATCTTGAGGAAGTCGATCTTGTCGAGCCCAGCCTCCGCGCACAGCGCCGCAAGCGTGCGCACCGACTTGCGGATCGTCTGGTAGCCGGCGCCGAACTTGGCGGCACCGGCGGCATGCTCCTGCACGGTGGTGGAGAAGCCATGCAGCGTGTCGACGACGTGGAACTCGGCCTCACCGTCGGCGCGGCCAGCCAGGCAGCTCACCGTATGGTCGCGCGGGCGCACCTGCGCGTAGATGTCGGCCAGCGCTCGCTGCGGCTCCACCACCAGCCCGCGCCAGCCTTTTAGGTAGAACCAGAACGACACGTTGTCCGCCACCGGGTGACCGCCGCCGACATCCACGTAGGTGCCGCTGTCCTGCCCGGCGAACACCACGTCGAGATGGTAGTCTTCCAGGTTCTGCGCATAGGAGATCTGCATCATTTCGCCTGTTGTGTTCGCCCGTTGGTTCGCATCTATTGGGCTAGCCCAGCCTATTTGTCGACAGAGCCCGGACTCTTCGCCAATTCCATGACACCGCCGATCCTCGCCAGCGCCGCCGACCTGCTGCAGGCCTACGACGTACTGTTCTGCGACGTCTGGGGCGTCATCCACAACGGCCAGCGCGCCTATGCCGAGGCAGGCGAGGCCCTGGCCCGGTTCCGGGCGCGCGGCGGCACGGTGATCCTGGTGTCCAACGCGCCTGTTCCCCCGGCCGGCGTCGAGCAGGTGCTGGACAAGACCGGTGCTCGCCGCGATGCCTGGGATGCGATCGTCTCGTCCGGCGACATCGCGCTCCGCCACATCGCCGAGAACGGCTACACCCGCCTGCACCGCGTCGGCCCACCGGCCCGCGACCGCAGCCTGTTCACGCGCCTGCCCGGCCCGCACGCGCCGCTCGAGGAGGCCGACGCCATCGTTTGCACCGGTCTGCGCGATTCGCGCCAGGAAACGGTCGAGAGCTATCGTGATCTGATCGAGGCCGGCGTGGCCCGCAAGACGCCGTTCGTATGCGCCAACCCTGATTTGGTCGTGGATGTCGGCGAGACGCGGCATTTGTGCGCAGGCAGCATCGCCGCCGAATACGAGAGGCGCGGCGGCAATGTGTTCTGGGCCGGCAAGCCGCACCCTGCCGCTTACGCCACCGCCCTGCGCGTTGCCGGCGAATTGCGCGGGCGTGAGCCGCAGCTGGCCAGGGTGCTGGCCGTCGGCGATGCCATACGCACCGACCTCGCCGCCGCAAAGGGCCTTGGCGTTGACGGACTGTTCATCACCTCCGGCATCCATAACGATACGACCATGACCGGCGGCAGTGTCGACGCGGCGAAAATCGCCGCGCTGTTCGCCAACCAGGATACGCCGCCCGCCGTTGCCGTGATGTCTGTACTCAGATGGTAGGAGATCCCATGGCCGATGTGACGATCACGCGCGAGGACAATCCCAGCAAGGGCCGCTACGTGGCCAAGGTGGCTGGCATCGACGGCGAGGGCGAACTGACCTACAGCCGGGTCAACCCGAAGCTGATCATTGCCGACCACACATTTGTGCCGGATGCCTTCCGCGGCAAGGGTGCCGCGCGCGCGCTGGCGCAGCGGCTGGTCGACGATGCGCGCGCCCAGGGCGTCAAGATCATCCCGCTATGCCCGTACGTAAACGCCGAGCGCCGCAAGCATCCCGACTGGAGCGACGTGTTCCAGGAGCCGTGATGCAGCGCTGAGGGGACTTGCGAGGGGACGGGGGCAATGCAGGTATTCCTGATCGTCGCGCCCGTCTTCGCGCTTATCGCCATCGGCTATCTAGCCTGCATCTGGGGCCTGCTGTCGCAAACCGCGCACAAGGGCATCTCCGAGTTCGCCTTCAGCATTGCCCTGCCGGCGCTGCTGTTTCGCACCATCGCCATCGCCGCAATGCCGACCCTCGAGCCGCTCTATCTGTGGGGCGCCTATTTCGGCGCGATCGCCATCACCTGGGTGCTGGCCATCGGGCTGTCAATCACCATGCTGCGGCGACCGCAAGCGGACGCTGTGTCTATCGCCATGGGATCGGTCTACGGCAACATCGTCATGATCGGCATCCCTCTGTGCCTTGCCACCTTCGGCGACGCGGCGGCCGCACCGATGGCGCTGATCCTGTCGATCAACACGCCGCTCTTGTGGCTGGTCGGCACGCTCAACATGGAGTGGGCCGAACGCCAGGAGGACACATCATTCCTGGGGTTGCTCGGCTCCATCCTGGCCGATCTCGCGCGCAATCCCCTGATGATCGCCATTCTGGGCGGATCGCTGTGGCGATTGACCGGCGTCGGCTTGCACCCGGCCGTCGACAAGGTGCTGATGCTGTTGGCGCAGGCCGGCGTGCCGTGCGCCCTGGTGGCACTGGGGGCGAGCCTCGTCAATTTCCAGATCAAAGGGCAGGCGCCCACGCTCGCCACCATGTGCCTGCTCAAGCTGGCAGCGATGCCGGCCATCGCCTGGGTGCTGGCGTTTGCGGTGTTCAAACTGCCGCCGGTGGCTGCCGGCGTCGTCGTGCTGTTCGCCGCTATGCCCACCGGGGCCAACGCCTACATCTTCGCAACACGCTACCAGCGGGTGGTGAACTCGACGTCAGGCGCAGTCGCGCTCGGCACGCTGCTGTCGGCCGCCAGCGCCGTCGCCCTCATCGTGGCACTGCTCTAGCGTCTTGTCGTGCCCGCCCGAGTGCAGCTCAGGGCCAGTACCCCGGATCATGTGCTCACACCGCTGCGTCCCGGCATGACACCAGCCCTATGCAGAGGCCGTGCTGCGCTGGGCGTCGTAATGCTTGGCTGCGGCGATGATGGCCTCGATCACGACGCCGCGTTTGGCCTTCGGCCGGGCCGCGGGCCCCGTCAACAGCAGGCCGGAAAACCTTGCCACCGCACGCAGATCCTCGGCCGCCTTGACCTGCTCGAGCTTTCCCCGCAGCACATTCTCCCCGTGCGTGCGCAGCACGTTGATGGCATGCAGCTGCGAGGCGTCAAATGGCTTGCGCTTGGCAGATTTCCTGCCGGCTCTGGCCGCTAGATTGGCCTGCAGGGCATCGAGCAGGCTGCGCGCGAACGCGTCGTTGGTCTCGGCCTCGCGCACGATGGCGCGAAACAGGCGATCGAGTACCTCGCGTGCCGGCACGTCCGTCATTGCGCAGCGACAACGATCGGCTTGTTGATGATCTTGAGCACGGTGTCGGTGAGCGCATTCACGTGCTGCGCCGCCGTGCCGAACTTGGAGGCGAACGTGCCCGGCTGATCGCGGTAGTCGAGCGCGGTGGCGAGCGGCTGGGTAGCAGGAACCTGCACACCGAACGGCGAATACTTGCCGCTGACGGCGGCGATGATGCCCTGCGCGCGACTGTCCTGGCCGGACACGCGGTTTGGCACCGTGTAGTACTCCGTACCGCCGCCATTCTCCTTCAGGCGGCGCGCCAGCCAGCCGACATTGTCCTCGGCCGTGCGATCGGGAATGTAGGGGACCAGCACCAGGTCGGCCGCGCGCAGCGCGCCCCACACCAGCTGCGAAAGTCCTGGCGCGCAATCGATGATGACCTGATCGTACTGGCCGTCGACGGAGCGGATGATCTGCGCCATGCGCGCCTGCATCTGGTCGAACGCGTCGCTGATCTTATGGAAGCGCGCCTGATGCGCGATCATCAGCATGGCTTCGCGGTCGTCAAGGTCGTGCGAGCTCGGCATGATGTCGAGGCTGGGCGCGTCACCGCCCGGCAGCGTCACGTCACCGATGCCTTTGGCGATGTAGTCTGACGTGGCAACCTTGTCCTCGCCAACCAGATGCATGAGGAGGCCGGCGTTCGTGCGGTTGGCCTCGCGCGCCTCGCGCCAGCGCCTATGACCCATCATGACCATCGACGTGCTGGCCTGCGCGTCGAGGTCGATCAGCAAAACCCGCTGGCGGCCGGTGATGGCCAAGCCATAGGCGAGCATCATTGTGATGGTGGTCTTGCCGACGCCGCCTCGGCGATTGGAGACGGCAATATACTTGGTCACAGTACGCTCCCACCAAAGTACCAGGCCACCAAAGCAGCAGCCCCCCCAAAGCACTGTATGTCATCGTCATCGTCTGCTCGGGCAGCAGGCCGATGACGGTCACGGCACGCAAGGTCGCTGCTTGTACTCAAACAGCTAATTTGCACGTCATAGTGGCAGACCAAGCTCCGCCTCGCCCAGCTGCAAGCTATCGGATGCACGATATCCAAGCCATTGATGTCGCGGCAAGACGGTTAAGATCGGCCCGCCGGCTGCCGCGGCGAAGGCGCGCCGAGCCGTTGTCCAAAATCGCAATCCTCGGGCTAAGCCGCTCTGGCGGCGCTATTTTCCGGCCGACTGAGGGCCGGCGTCCTTGCCGTCCGCGAACGCCTTGAAGACCATGTCAGGCGCACTGGTGTTGTGGCGCGACGGCGTCGTACGCCCGGCCCACACATCCGTGGCGGTGGCGCGCTTGAAGCTCATGATGCCGTCCTCTCGCCAGCCGCGCGCCCCCCTCTCCCGCACGGCAATGCGCGCCGCATCGTTGTTGAATTCGGTGACGTACATGGAGCGCAGGGCGGCGAACGGGCGGCCGTCGATCGGCTTGTCGAACGCGACGTCCAGCACGTTTCGGTTCTGGTCCGTCATCGCCATCCTGACGGTTGCCGAGCCGCCGCGCTCGAAGGCAAGCGTGAAGGTGCGCGCCTTCGCATCGAACACGACCTCCTTGATGCGCACGATCGGCCGCCCATCGATCTCGACCGGCCCAATAAGAAACGACGAGCCGAACGCAGTCGGCGCCATCCCTGCCGGCGCCAGCGGCCGCAGCCGCCAATATCCATCCTGCGGATAGAGCACGGCCACCTCCTCGCCGCCCATTGGCCGGAGCATCCACACCTGCAGGAGATGCACGCCCTTTTCGACACGCTCGCCGATGCGCACTGTGGCCGTGGCCGGACGCCAGAAGTCGGCGAACGTCAGGCCCACCACCCACAGCTCGATGTCCTCATAGAGCGTGCTGCGCTTGGGCGGTTGCGGCGGCCCGGCCTTGGGGTCGCCGGCCGCCGTGCAGCCGGTCCAGTCGGCCTCGAAGCTGTCGCGCTGGATGGTGCCGATGTAGGAAGGGTGTGCGGCCTCGATGCGGAACCGCCGCACATCCTTCGCTGCCAGATTGAGCGTAACGTTGTCCTTTTCGGCGCACAGCACCGGCTCGCTGGCGTTGCTCACCTCCACCGCCAGCGGCTCGGCCGATTGCGCGTGCGTCGAGGCGATGCACATGGCCAGCAGCATGGCCCCGAGGCGTACCGCGATCCTGTCATCACGGCCCACGCGCTGAGCGCGCGCCGCTGGCTGCCAGGGCCACACCCTGCGCCCAAGCGGCCGGGATGGTTCGCTCACGCGCAATTCCGCGATGGCAGTGCGGTCAGCCTTGCAGAACACAATAAACGTCCCCGGAGTTGGCTGCGTGCGGCAAGCCCGCGATATGCGCCGCCATTTCGGCCTTGGAGGTCCAGCGATTGAACGTCAGCACCTGGCTTTCACCGAGCACCACGTCGAACCCATAGGGCCCGAGCGAAGTTAGACGATCGAGGCATCGCAAGGCCACGTCGCGCTGGATCGTGGTGAACTCGAAGGACAGCGCCAGCACCGGCCGGGACAATCCGGCCAGCACCGTATCCTCAAACCCCTCGACGTCGATCTTGGCGAACGCCGGCGCACCATGCTCGGCGACCAGCGCATCGAGGGTTGTGCACGCCACCTCGATCTCATTGTCCCAGACCTGGCCTTCCCAGCCGCCGGCGCCGTCGGCTGCGCAGATGAAATCGGCCGAGGCCGTCGACACGGTGGGGTTTGCCGAATTGATGCGCAGCGTCAGTTTGCCTGGCTGCGCGCCACAGGCCGCCTCAATGAGGGTGACGTGCGGATCATCCGCGTAGATCGCCCGGATTGCGCGCGCGCACAACGGCTGCGGCTCCAGCGCCACGGCGCGCGCCCGCAGCCGCCGGAAGCTGCCGATGCGGTCGCCGACATGACTGCCGATGTCGAACGCAAGCGCGCCCGGCTGCACGAAGCGCGCATACAGCCCATCCATCGCCGCATCGCGACCCGCATCACCATAGTAGACCTCGAGCGAGCGCCGCAGCGGCGCAAAGGCGGGGTCCATGGCCAGCGCAGATGGGGATGAGGCGTTCATATCCCAACCCTATCACCACTCCTGGTCATCCCGGCAGGTGTTCCCCGCATGCCAAGGCGACGAGCGTTTGTCACCGCCCATTGTCCATCACGGCCGTCACCTCGGCCGGCGGCGCGAAATCCTCCGGGATGCCGCAGATGCCGAGCTTTTGCAGAATGCGGCCGAGCTGCGGCTCGGCTGTGGCGACGGCGAACGGGATGGCCACAAGGTAGCCCGCAGTCAGCGGCAAGCTCCACCAGAATAGCGCGGGCGCAACGGCTATCAGCGCGCCACACACGATGACGCCGAACAGCATCTGCGGCCACAGGTTGTGCGCCGCCTCCGCCCACGTCAACCGCTGTGCGTCGCGCGACTGCCCGCCCCACACCACCGACTTTCCAAACAGCAAGCCGATCATGAAGATCGACGTACGGATGGTGGACACGGCGCCCTGCAGGAACGAGAACGCCAGCTCAATGGCGGCGCTTGGAATGAACCGCAGCCAGCCGCCGTAGCGGGCGACGCCGCCGCGCGTCAGCATGGCATCCAGCAGACCGGCGATCTTGGGCATCAGGTACATGGTGAAGAACGTGATGTAGAGACCGATTGCCAGCTCGATGGGGAAGTCGGCGATGCCGCGCGACTGATAGGCCGCCACCGGCAGCAGCGCGATCATCAGCGTCCAGGCCGGAATGCCGAGGAACATCAGGATCGCCCACACCAGCTGGAAGCGGCTCATCGGGTACAGCCCCGGCAAATCGAGCAGCTTCAGATACTGCATATTGCCCTGGCACCAGCGCACATCGCGGCGGGCGAACTCCAGCATGGTGGGCGGATTTTCCTCCCAGCTGCCGCGCTCCTCGGGCAGCACGCGCACCTCGTAGCCGGCGCGGCGCATCAGCGTTGCCTCCACCTGGTCGTGCGAAAGCACGTGACCGCCGAGCGGCGGCTTGCCCGGCAGGATCGGCAGGTGGCACTCCTCGTGGAACGGCTTGATGCGTACGAGCGCATTGTGACCCCAAAACGGCCCGCAGTCGCCGACCCACCAGGCCTGCCCCATGGTGTAGGAGCGCATGCCGTGACGCATGCCGAACTGGAAGATGCGCGCGAACGCACTCGACGACGGCATGCCCACCACCAGGCTCTGCAGGATGCCGATCTTCGGGTAGGCCTGCATCATGCGCACCAGTCGCACGATCTGGTCGCCGGCCATCAGGCTGTCTGCATCAAGCGGCAGCATCAACGCGTAGTCGCCGCCCCAGCGGGCGCAGAAGTCGCGCACGTTGCCGGCCTTGTAGCCGGTGTTGTCGGTGCGGCGCCGGTAGATAATGCGCTCGCGATCGGGATCTTCCGCCTTCCAGGCCGCCACCGCCTTCTCCTCGGCGGCGGCCACCTCGGGACTGTTGGTATCGCTCAGCACGAAATAGCCGAACGCCCGCCCCTCGCCGGTCGCATCGACGCTGGCCTTGACGGTGCGGAAGCGCGCGATGGCCCGGTCCGCATCCTCGTTGCGCAGCGTCACGAAGATCGCCGTCTTGATGCGCAGCGCCACCCGATCATCGCCAGCCGGGGCATAGGGCGCCACCTCGGCCATGGCGCCCTTGCGCACGTGCAGCAGCCACAGGCCGATCAGCGAATTCCAAAAGCCCAGTACCGTCCAAGGAGTGCCGAACACGAAGCACACGAACAGGACGATATCGACCGCCGTCCAGCCGCCGCTGCCCAGGATGCGGGCCGCCACCCAAAGCATGGCCAAATACGTGACGATGTTGAGCGCGAACACGATGCGCCGGCGCCGGGTCAGTTCGGCGATGGACTGCAACCCGGTTGGTGTCGTAAGGCTCATCCCCGCCGCCGGCATAGTCAGCGGCGAAGATGTGTTCACCGTATCGCTCATGGAGTTCCCTGAGTTTCCCTGCGAGCCCGGTAGCGGACGCTGGCGTCCAGGTCTAGCCGGCGAATTTGGCGCCTTCCCTAGGGCAACCGGAATGAAGCGTGGATGAACATGGTGGCCAGACAAGTGCATAGGACGGCACAAGGCCGGCGCCGCCCGGCCGGGGCTGCAACATGATGACGCGCCGCTCGGTGGGCAAAACCCGCATCGCCAAGTCCCTCTGGTACGCCAAGAAAGGGGTAGCCGAGCTTCGCGCTGCCCCCTTGCCTCCGCCCGGCCCCGGCTGGGCACGCGTGCGCACGTTGTTCAGCGGCATCAGCCGTGGAACCGAGCGCCTCGTATTCAGCGGGGCCGTCGGCCGGAGCGAATGGGAGCGCATGCGCGGCCCCATGCAGGAGGGGTCGTTCCCCTTTCCGGTCAAATACGGCTATTGCGCGACGGGAATTGTAGAGGAAGGGCCGGCGGAACTGCGGGGAAAAACCGTGTTCTGCCTGCATCCGCACCAGGACTACTTCAACGTCCCCGTGGACGCCCTGGCGGTGGTGCCGGACGGGCTCCCGGCCAGGCGCGCCACCCTGGCCGCCAACATGGAGACGGCCCTCAATGCCCTTTGGGATGCCGGCGCCGGCCCTGGCGACCGCATCGTGGTCGTTGGCGCCGGCGTGGTGGGCCTGCTGGTGGCATCGCTCGCCGCCCGGCTGCCCGGCGCCAGCGTCGCGGCGGTCGACGTGGACCAGTCCCGCAAACCAATCCTGCAAGCGCTGGGCGCAGGCCTCGCCATGCCCAACCAAGCCCCGGGCGAGGCCGATATCGTCTTCCACGCCAGCGCCAGCGCCGCCGGCTTGAACACCGCCATCGCCTGCGCCGGCCCCGAGGCCACCATCGTCGAAATGAGCTGGTACGGGGACAAGCCTGTCAGCGTCGATCTCGGAGGCGCGTTCCACAGCCGCCGGCTGAAGCTCGTGTCCTCGCAGGTCGGCCTGATCTCGACTGGCCGCCGGCTGCGCTGGGACTATCGCCGGCGCCGCGACCTGGCACTATCCCTGCTGGCGCCGCCGGCCCTCGATGCGCTGGTCGCCGAGGACATCGCCTTTGCGGATGCGCCACGCGAGCTGCCCCGCATTTTTGCACCGGATGCGCAAGGTCTCGCCCCGGTTATCCGCTATCCCCAAAACTGACCGACCTGGAGAACACCCATGTACGCCGTCGAGGTCCGCGACCGGATCATGATCGCCCACAGCCTGCCCGACGCGTTCTTCGGGCCGGCCCAACACATGCACGGGGCCACGTTCGTTGTCGATGTTGCCTTCTACCGCGAGCAGCTCACCAAGCACAACGTGGTGGTCGACATCGGCGCGGCGCTGGACGTGCTGTCCAAGACGCTGAAGCCGCTCGCCTACAAGAACCTGGACGAGCTGGCACAGTTCAAGGGCAAGCTGACCACCACCGAGTTTCTCTGCCGCTACGTGTTCGACGCGGTAGCCAAGGCCGCCAAGGACGGCGCGCTCGGCGAGGACGGCAAGGGCCTGTCCAAAATTCGCGTCACCCTGCACGAGACCGATCTCGCCCGCGCCTGGTTCGAGGGCCCGGTGTGATGGCCCCGGTCATCCCGCACTATGCGCCAGCCACCATCCAGGACCTAGCCGGTTGCTCCGGCCAGGGGTCCCGGCTCCGTGCGCTGGCGCGCTGCGGCCGGGGTGACCATCGGTCATGACCACCGTCGTCTTCGCCATTCCCGGCGACATCAACCTGCCGACGGGCGGCTACACCTACGACCGGCACGTGCTGGCGCTGCTGCCGCAGTTCGGTGTGACGGCGCGGCATCTCGAATTGCCGGCCGGCTATCCCGCACCGACCGTCGCCGACCTCGATGCGACCGCGCGCGCCTTTGCCGACATGCGCCAGGGTGCCGTGCTGATGGTCGATGGGCTTGCCTACGGCGCCATGCCGGCCGACGTCATCAAACAGGCGTCCGGCCCGATCATTGCGCTGGTGCATCACCCGCTGTGCCTGGAGACCGGCCTCGACGATGCACGCGCCGCCGAGCTGCGCGCCTCCGAGATCGCCGCACTGGCCCTTGCCAAGCGCGTGGTCGTCACCAGCCGGACAACTGGCAAAACCCTGATCGAGGAGTTTGCGGTGCCGGCAGACAAACTCAGCATCGCCGAGCCCGGCACCGAGCCGGCGCCGCGCGCCACAGGATCGCGCGCAACGCTGCAGTTGCTGGCCGTGGGCTCTGTGGTTCCACGCAAGGGCTACGACATCCTGGTGCGAGCATTGCAGCGCGTCGCGACCACCATCCCCTGGCAGCTGACCATCGTCGGCGCCACCGACCGCAGCCCCGAGACGACAGCAGCCGTCCAGGCCCAGATCGAAGCCTCGTTGCTAGCCTCGTGCATCCGCATGATTGGCGGCCTGCCGGAGAGCGCGCTGGCTGAGTTCTACGAACGCTCCGACGTGCTCGTCCTGTCGTCGCTCTACGAAGGCTACGGCATGGTGCTCACCGAGGCGCTGGCGCGTGGCCTGCCGATCGTCACCACCACCGGCGGCGCCGCTGCCGCGACCGTACCCGACGCCGCCGGGCTGAAGGTTGCCCCCGGCGACGTCGAAGCGCTGGCGGCAGCCCTGCAGCGCATCATCACGGATGCAGCCCTTCGCAAACAACTGGCCGACGCGGCCTGGTCCTTCGCCCAGACCTCCCTGCCGCGCTGGCAGGACACCGCGACCAAGGTTGCCGCCGTCATCAAGGAGCTCGCCCCATGAGCGGATTCAGCGCGCAATGGCTCGACCTGCGCGAGCCGGTCGATCATCGCTCGCGCAGCGTCGAGCTGGGACGCCGGCTGGCTCGGCACTTCGAGGGCTGGCGTCCAATCAGCGTCGTCGACCTCGGCTGCGGCACGGGCTCCAACCTGCGCGCCACCGCACCGCTGCTCGGACCGGACCAGGGCTGGACGCTGGTC
>DASTOW010000204.1:0-20112 GCA_035762425.1 Hyphomicrobiaceae bacterium
CAAAAGCAGCTGACCTATGCGCTGGGCGACGTGACCTACCTGAGGGATATCTACCGGCATCTGAAGGGACAGCTCGAAGCGGAAGGCCGCGCGCCATGGTTGGATGAGGAGATGGCCACGCTCACCGATCCGCGCACCTACGAAAGCCACCCCGAGGAGGCCTGGCAGCGCCTTAAGCTGCGCGTGAAGAATCGCAAAGGACTGGCCGTGCTGATCGAACTGGCGGCCTGGCGTGAGCGCGCAGCCCAGGCCCAGGACGTACCGCGCAATCGCATCCTGCGCGATGAAGCCCTCTACGACATCGCCGGCCACGCCCCGACTGAGACCGCACAGCTTTCCGAGCTGAGGACGCTGAGCGAAGGGTTTGCTCGCTCCGCTCGCGCCAAGGAGATCGTCGAGGCTGTCAAGCGCGGGCTCGCCCGCGATCCCAAAACGGTGCCGCCGCTGCGCACGGGAACGCCCCTGCCGGCCGAAAAGGTGGCGCTGGTCGACCTGCTACGCGTGCTACTGAAGGCCTGTGCCGCCCGCGCCCGCGTAGCGCCGCGCCTGATCGCCGACGGCGATGATCTGGAGCGGATCGCGGTCGAGGAACACCCGAGCGTGGCTGCCTTGAAGGGCTGGCGCCACGAGCTGTTCGGACAGTATGCGGAGCGCCTGCGGCGGGGTGAGCTGGCGCTTCGGGCCAGCAACGGCGAGGTGGTGTGGACCGAACTGCCGCGCACGCAAGCGCGCTGACTATCCAGCCTCGCCGCCGTCGCCACCTTGGCGGTCAGCCACGCCGGTCGACAGGCTCGGACATTCGCCATTGACTGCGCTCAGGACGGCGAAGAACAACGCCGCCACCAGCACTCCAGCCATGAGAATCGTTCGCATTTTCAGCACCATATGCGCCATGTGAGTCCGCGGCAACGCCTGCCGGACTCGTCGTATCTGTCATGCATGCATATGGGAAGGGCGGGGCGCCGGCGAAGGGCGCCTCACGCGAGCGTTATGCGGTTTGATGGGCGCATGCCGCAGTGCAGCAACTTCAGCCCGACCGGCCAGGGTTGTAGCTGTGCTTCTGACGCCATTCCTGCATGAAGTAGGACAGCTCGCTATCGATCGTCTCAGGCAGGACGATGCGCACAGAAACCAGTTGGTCGCCGGTGTTGCCGGTCGTCGTGTTGTGCACGCCCTTGCCCTTCAGGCGGAACACGCGGCCTGTGCTGGTGCCCTTCGGGATGGTGACGTGTACCCGGCCGGAGATGGTCTGCACCTCGATCTTGGCGCCCAGGACCGCCTCGTCGATGGTGATGGGGAGCTCCAGCAGGATATCGTCGCCCGAGCGCTTGAACGAAGCATGCGCGCGCACCTTGATTTCGACCAGCGCGTCGCCGGCCTCGCTGCCGCGCGGGCCGGGCGAACCCTGTCCCTTCAGCCGCAGCGTCTGACCGTCGGCGACGCCCTCCGGAACCGTGATGTCGAGCACGCCGCTGTCGGGCATGGTCACCCGCTTCTTGGCACCGGTTGCGGCTTCGAGAAAGTCGACCTCCAGGGTGTAGCGCACGTCGCGGCCGCGCACGCCGAAGGGGCTGGCATTCTCGCTCCGCCGGCCGGCGCCGAACAGGTCGGAGAAGATGTCGCTGAAACCGAACTCCTCGCCGGCGCGCGCGCCGCCCCCGCGACCCGCGCCCGAATGGGCACGCTGATAGGTGCGGCGCTGCTCGCCGTTGGCATCGATCTCGCCGCGGTCGTATTGCCCGCGCTTGCTGGCGTCGCCGACAATCTCGTAGGCGGCCGACACCTTCTTGAAGCGCTCCTCTGCGGAGGCGCGATTGTTCGGATTCAGGTCGGGGTGCAGCTCCTTGGCGAGCTTGCGATAGGCGCGGCGGATGTCGTCATCGGAGGCATCCCGCTGAACGCCAAGCACTTTATAGGGGTCTTCGGCCATCTGCAGCTGCCCATCCCGGCCCAATGTCACCACGTGCTAAGTTAGGATGATGGCGCTCGTGCGCCAACGGCCATTACGGGCCAAACTGCTTGTTTATTAGCCGACGCGGAGTTCCGGCACCCGTTCCAGCAGCTCGGCCAGGGCCGCGAAGCGGCGGCGCAGGCGCTCGCCGTCCAGCGCCGCGTGGGCTTTGGGGATGATCAGGACCAGCCTGTCGCCCTCGTAGCTAAGCGGCGTCTCGTCGATGATGCCCGCCCTGCCGATCGACAGCATATGGGCGGCGCGGATGGCGGCCCCAATGATGCGGGCGCGCCGGAACTGCTTCTTGGCGACGATCTCCTTCAGCCTCTCGGAGAGCAGCTCACCGCCCTCGGCATCGGCACCGATGCCAACGTGACGGAAATATATGGCGAAAGCCAGAAACACCCGGCCTGGATGGTCGATGCCGGCGAGTGCCGCGTGGGCGATCAGCAGCAGGCTCTGCTCGCCGCGGTAGTCGGGATGGGCGCGCCAGCCGGTATCCGAGAGCAGGCAGGCCGCGTGCCGCAAGCGCCGCTCCTCGTCCGTCTCCTTCGGTCCCGGCGCCTCGAACAGGGCGTCGGTCCAGTTGCACAGCTCAACGGCGTGCTCGGCATCGCGCGAGCGCTGCTGGGCGAATTCAGCGCAGAAGGACAGCAGCGGGTCCTTGCGGCGCTCGCTCTCCGACATCAGGCTGTAGACCAGCCCCTCGCGGATGCCGAACACCGAAAACCGCACCTCGGAGGGTTCGAGCTTCTTGAGCAGGCGCTCCAGCACCATGGCGCCATAGGGGAGCACTTCGCGCCGCGGCTTGGAGACATCCTCGATGCCGTACATGGAAGACAGCTTCTTGGCTTTGCGGATATCCTCGCAGAACTCGATCGCCGCTTTGGTCTGCATGCTGTAGCCGTGCATGATGCGCAGCGGATAGTTGGTCTGCTCCATGTGCAGCTTGGCGATCGCGCGCCAAGTGCCGCCGACCGCATAGAACGTGCGGTTGCGGCCGCGATCGAGCCAGCCGACGCTGGCGATCTGCGCGTCGGCGATGTCGAGCGCCTTGTCGATCCTGCCGCCCGAGCTGTCAATTAGGCGCAGGCCGCCGAGCGGCAGCGTGACGGCCTGGCGCAGCGAGGTGCCTTCCACGTCGATCAGCTCGAGACTGCCGCCGCCGAGGTCACCCGCAAGCCCGTCGGCCGAGCGGAAACCCATGATGATGCCCTTCGCCGCCAGCTCCGCCTCCTGCTGGCCGGACAGGACTTGGATGCGCGTGCCAAGCACCTTCTCCCCGCGCTGGATGAACGCGGCTCCGTCCGCCGCCTCCCGACATGCGGCCGTGGCGATGGCGCGGATGTTCTTGACGCGCAGGATCCTGGCGATGGCGCGGAAGCGTCCGAGTGCGGCAAGCGTGCGCTCGACGGCCTCCTCGCCGAGGTGGCCCGTCGACGCAACCTGGCGGCCGAGGCCGCACAGGACTTTCTCGTTGAAGATCGGCGTGGGGCTGCGGACGGCTCCCTCGTAGATGACGAGCCGCACCGAATTCGAGCCGATATCCACGACACCGATCGGCTCGAGTTCGCCCTTGCGTCCGAACTCGGCGTAGTCCCGCGTCACGCCGTATCCTTATTCCTTTTGCGCAAGGCTGAAGCGGCGGGGGAAGCTGTCCTTCAATGACTGGCCGCGCCCGGAGAGGCTCGGGTTGGTCATAAAGTACTCGTGCGCATTGAACGGCTCCTCGCCGGGGCCGGGCCGGACGCGCTCCGAGGAGCCGTCGGCCAGGACCCGCCAGCTTTGCTGGTTGTCCTTCAGATTGGCAACCATGATCTGGTCAAGGATCTGTTCATGCACCGTTGCGTTGTTGATGGGAACCATCACTTCGACGCGCCGATCCAGGTTGCGCGGCATTATATCGGCGGAGCTGATATAGACGAGCGCCTTGGGATGCGGCAAGCCGTGCCCGGCGCCAAAACAGTAGATACGGCCGTGCTCGAGGAACCGGCCGACGATGCTTTTTACGCGAATGTTATCCGACAGGCCCGGCACGCCCGGTCGCAGGCAGCAGATGCCGCGCACGATCAGGTCGATCTGCACGCCGGCGCTCGATGCCTCGTACAGCGCATCGATGATCTGCGCGTCCACCAGTGAGTTGAGCTTCATCCAGATGGCGGCCGTGCGACCGGCCTTGGCATGGGTGATTTCATCGCGGATATGCGCCAGCATGCGCGTGCGGATGCCCTGCGGGCTGGCGGCCATCACCTCGATTTCGGCCGGCTCGGCGTAGCCCGTGATGAAGTTGAGGATACGGTTGGCGTCGCGGCCGATGACGGGATCGGCGGTGAAGAACGACAGGTCGGTATAGATGCGCGCCGTCACCGGGTGATAGTTGCCCGTGCCGATGTGACAGTAGGTGACGAGCTCGTTGCCTTCGCGGCGCACGATCAGTCCGAGCTTGGCGTGCGTCTTGAGCTCGATGAAACCATACACCACGTGCACGCCGGCGCTTTCCAGGTCGCGCGCCCAGCGGATGTTGGCGGCCTCATCGAAGCGCGCTTTCAGCTCGACCACGGCGGTGACCGACTTGCCCATCTCAGCCGCCTGCTTGAGCTCGCGCACGATCGGGCTGTCGTTGGAGGTGCGATAGAGCGTCCACTTGATGGCCATCACGTTGGGATCGGCGACGGCCTGGCGCAGCAGCTGCACCACCACGTCGAACGACTCGTAGGGATGATGGACGACGATGTCCTTCTTGCTGATGGCGGCGAAGCAGTCGCCATTGAACTCGCGGATGCGCTCGGGAAAGCGGATGGTGAACGGCTTGAATACCAAGTCGGGCCGGTCGGCGACGATCAGCTCCGAAGTATTGGCGAGGCCGATCATGCCTTCCTTGACGAATACCGCGTCTTCGCGGATCTCCAGCTCCTGCACGACGAAGCGCTGCAGGCGGGTTGGCATCTGTCCGTCGATCTCGAGGCGGATGACGTGACCGCGGCGGCGGCGCTTCAAAGCCGTCTCGTACAGCGCCACCAGATCCTCGGCTTCCTCCTGCACCTCGATATCGCTGTCGCGCAGCAGGCGGAACGCACCGTGGCTGCGCGCCAGGAACCCTGGAAACAACCGCGACAGAAACATGCCGATCATCGATTCGATGCGAATGAAGCGGATCGGCGCCGCCGTGCCGCTCGGTGCAGCATCGAGCGCGGGCAGGCGGATGAAGCGAGCCAGCTGACCCGGGATCGGCAGTAGCGCGTGCATGGTGGTGCCGTCGCGCTCGCGCCGCAGCTCGACGCCAACCGTTAGCCCCCCGTTCTGTATGAAGGGGAAGGGATGGGCGGGATCGACCGCGATCGGGGTCAGCACCGGCAGATAGCGCGCGCCGAATTCGCGCTGCAGCCATTCCTGCTCGGCCGGCGTCAGCTCCTTGCGCTCGACGATATCGATGCCGGCCGCGGACAACTGCGACTTCAGGCCGGTCCAGGTCTCATACTGCTCGCTCGCCAGTGCCGCCGCGAATTTGTTGATCTCGGTCAGTTGCTGCGCCGGTGTCAGTCCGTCCTGGCTCACCTGCGTGACGCCGGCCGCGACCTGGCCGTACAGGCCCGCTGCCCGCACCATGTAGAATTCGTCCAGGTTGGAGGCCGAGATGGACAGGAATCGCAAGCGTTCCAGCAGCGGATGGCGCGGGTTAAGCGCCTCTTCAAGAACGCGCCGGTTGAATTGCAACCAGGACAGCTCACGATTGAAGAAGCGCTCCGGGCCTGCCGGCGACGCAGCCCGCGTGAACGCCTCCTTTTCCTTGAGCTTGGTCTTGGGCGAACTCATGAACGACCTTCAGGGGGCGCGCAAATGATCGGCGAACGGGGTGGCCCGAGTAGATTGAACCACTTGGCACATGGCAGCAATATTCTGCAACAGCAAGGTGAAGGTTTGGTGGCGCGTGCCGACGCGCCCGAGCGTCAGCCTAGCGCGCTGTGGCGGGCCAGCGCTTCCGCGG
This sequence comes from Hyphomicrobiaceae bacterium, assembly GCA_035762425.1. GTDB lineage: Bacteria > Pseudomonadota > Alphaproteobacteria > Rhizobiales > Hyphomicrobiaceae > AWTP1-13. The sequence continues at coordinate 5,937 of DASTOW010000204.1, forward strand.
CCAGGGCACGGGTCACCTTGCGGTGCGAGGCCATGGCCAGCCGGTCGATTTCGGCTACCAGATCGGCGGCGGCCGCCATCGACTGCTCCATATGCAACGCGAGGTGGTTGATGACGTGGGGCTCCACGGCCAGCTGGCGGTCGCTGAAGTGCTTGACGAGGACGGCCTTGAGCAGCCCTTCGTCCGGGCGATCGATGCCGACCAGCGGCAGGGCGCGCAGGCGCGAGCGCAGGTCGGGCAGGCGCACATCGAGCTCGCCCGGCGGCACCCGCGAGGTCAGCAACATCGACAGGCGGTGCTCGCGAACCAGATTGAGGAGGTGGAACAGGGCACGCTCGTTGCCGATGCCGCTGTGCAAATCCTCAACCAGCAGCGCGCCGTTCGCACGCGCTACGTCCTCCTCGCACAGGGCCGTAGCTTCGAGTCGGGACGCGCCCGACTTGAGGCGCCACACATTGGCCAGGTGCGTCTTGCCGGCGCGCGCCGGCGCGACAACCATGATCGAGGCAAGCGGCCAGTCCGGCCAGCGGTCGATCATGTCGGCAGCAGCCTGATTGGAGGCGCTGACGAGGAAATCCTCCGCGCCCAGTGCCGGGCGCTGCGCCAGATCCAGCAGCAACTGACGCGATGCACCGGTCATGCCTGCTCCTTACTGGAGGAGGTCGCGTGCCCGTTCGTGCCCTTGTAGACGGAGCTGTCGAGATAGACCTGCAGGGCAAAGCGCACCAGCACGCCTACGGCAGCCGCCAGTGGAACCGCCACGAGCGTGCCGACCAGGCCGAACAGGTAGCTAAACACGAACAGTGCGAAGATCAGCCAGACCGGATGCAAACCAACCTTATGCCCGACAAAGCGCGGTGACAGCACCGCTGCGTCGAAGGCCATGCCGGCGACCAGCACGCCGACCACCTTGGCGAGCGGCGTCAGATCGGGCCAGAACTGGATGATGGCCAGGCCCGACGCGACGATCAGGCCGAGCATCCAGCCCACCACCGGTATGAACGCCAGCAGGCCGGTGCTGAGGCCGACCAGCAGGCCGTACTCGATCCCGGCCCAGCTCAAACCGGCGGCATAGTAGAGGCCGAGCATCATGCAGATGGCGCCCTGCCCGCGAATGAAGGCGGAGACCGCATCATTGATCTCGGCGCTGAGGCGCCGGATGGTCGACGCATGGTCGCGCGGCAGCGCGCGGTCGACGCGCTCAAGCATCGAATGCCAGTCGACCAGCAGATAGAAAACCACCACCGGCGTGATGAAGAGAAGAGCCAGGAAGTTCACCAGGGCCAGGCCCTGGCTCCACATCGAGGCCATGATGCGGCCGGCCATCGCCGCCCAGTTGCCCGACGCATCCACCATGGCGCGATCGAGCGCGACCTTGAAGGCCGGGAAGTTGGGGCCTAGCCAGTAGTGCGCAAAACCCTCCACGCCGACCTTCATCTTCTCGGCTTCGGCGGGGGCGCGGGCGATCAGCTGGCGCACCTGCTCGGCAAGCAGCGGCACCAGGATGACGAGCGCCAGGCCGATCAGCATTGCAGCCAGGCCGACGATGATGACGGCGGCCCAGATGCGCCCGACCCCGCGCGCTTCCAGCCGGTCGGCGAGCGGATTAAGAAAGTAGGCGATGACGATCGCCGCGACGAACGGCAGCAGAATATCCTTCAGCAGCGCGATGGTGAGCACCACCAGCACCAATGCTGCCAGCCAGAACCAGAGCTGCCTTTCAACCTTCACATCCGCCCTCGTCCGCCTGCCGGATACCCGGCTCCGTAGGATCAGCCGCCAGCCGCGCCGCTGTTATTGCGGCCGGTCCCCGCGCTTGGCCAGCTCCCAGATCACCCGCGGCGTCAGCGTTGCGCTCTCGCACCCCTCGATGGCATCCGAGCCGATGCCGATCGAGTGCTGTCCGGGCAGACCGACGGGCAATTGCATGAAGCGCTTGATGGCTCCTCCAAGGTCGCCGTCGTAGATGGTGCCGCCGTTGGCGTGCCCAGAGCCGATCGGCTTCTCGTAGAGCTTGGCGGGTGCCGTGAAGTAAACCCTGACCCCTCGATTGATCGCAGTGATCAGCTCGGCCTCGGTTTTCATTGGCACGTCATCCCTCCGTGTCGACCAGCCCCAATCCCCGCCGAGCCCCCCGATCCTGTGTAGCGCATTTCCGCGCCCGGCACCTTGGGGCGATCGATGCACCGGTCGTGAGCATAACGGTGCCGCTTCTTCAGGTCTTCGGCGGCCCTTCCTCAGGCCCGTCTGCTCCGGCCATGTGCATGAACCAGCCCTTGAGGTAGGCAACCAGCGAAAGCAACGTCAAAGCCCCCGTGATCCACACCAGCGCAACGCGCAGCATGTGCAGGCCAAGACCAAAGCCGTCATCCGCCAGCACGGTGGCGGCGAGCACGATCTGCGCGACCGTGTTGGCCTTGCTGACGGCCAGCGGTTTGATCACGACCGGCTGATCCATCAGCCATGACAGCAGCACCGCGACAACGATCAGGATGTCGCGGCTGACCACCATGATGATGAGCCACAGCGGCAGCTCGCCACGCACGCCGAGCGCAATGTAGATGCTGACGATCAGCAGCTTGTCGGCCAGCGGGTCGAGGTAGGCGCCGAGCTCGGTGCGCCAGTCGAAGCGCTTGGCAAGATAGCCGTCGACGGCATCGCTGATGCCGGCACAAAGGAAGATCAGGAAGGCCAGCTGTGTCCGGTCGGTCAGCAGCAGCCAGAAAATGACCGGCACCGACATGACTCGTCCAAGCGTAATGAAGTTGGGTATGTTGATGTACAATGTCGGACCGGTTTCTAGCTGTGTTGTACCGATTGCGAAGTTCGGCTCACTCGCCGCCAGCATCGCGCGCGAACACCTGAATTACCAAACCGGGGCGAAAACAGGCCGCCCCGTCGGCGCCAAAAGCACGGCAGTCGTCAGCGGCCTGATCTTACCTGCTAGGCAGCACGGGCGTCGAGCTAGGCCTATTGTGCCGCGATGATCCAATTTCCGCCCGCGTTGCGCAAGGCAAGGCCTTGCTCTGCAAGGGCATCCGTCAAACGTTCGGTGCCGCCCGCATAGCGCAAGGTGACGCGCGCGCCGCGCGCGGACAAGCCAGCCACCTCCAGTTGGTCAATGCCCGGCGTGGAGGCCAGCTTGCGGCTGATGTCCTGCCACTCGCTCATGCCGCGGAACTCGACGGAGATCAGCAGATCCGTCGCGTTCCCGGCGCTGAATGCGCCGGCTCCGCCGAGGCCGCGAATCTTGGTGGCCTTCCAGCGTCCCTCGATGACGCGCAGCGCGACCACGGCGGCAAGCTCGTTGGTGTAGCCGGGGTCCGATGCATCGAGGCGATAGCTCCGGCGCAAGGTGAATGCGCCCACCGCGTCGCGGCCGGACAGGATGATGTTGAGGCGCCCGGCGGCGGGATCGGACTCTGCGACCGCGATCAGGACGTGCTCGGTGCGGTAGGCGCCGGCGATCGAGCGGATGGCCCCACCGTCCCCGCCGGCCAGGGCGTTGACGGTGCTTGGCTGGATTTCCTTGCGCAGCGTCTGCAAGGTGACCGGGGTGAGCGTGTGCTCGAGGTCGAGGCCCTTCCAAACGTTGGTCCAAGCGGGCTCCTCGCGCGGCGTACCGGCCGGACCGTCGCGCCAGACCGGAATGACCGTCAGGGCCGGCGCCTGATCGTCCGAGAAGGGGATGCCCTCGCGGCGCAGCAGGTCGCGCACGGCCTTCGACTGGAAGGAGAAATCGAGACTGGCAATGTATTCGGTGGCCGAGTTGCGCTCCGAGCGGACTTTGTAACCGTCGATCAGGTCGCCAGCCTTGACGGAGGCGAGGCGACGAATGCTCGGATAGGCCGTGACCGGTACCAGCCGCTTCAGCAGCGACCGGAAAGCCGCTTGCTGGCCGTCGGCGAGCGCCTGGGTCTTGGCGGCCACAGCGTTGTCGGCCCGCGCCTCGACCGGGTACTTGGCGACGATGAATACCGTGTCTGCGGCCTCTGCCGTGGCCAGCCACCCCAGGCCGATCAAGGCCGCGGCAAGCCTTAGGGCCGCGCCATGCGCTCGTCTGCTGATTCTGGTCATCCCCTACCTTCGGGCCTGTCTGCCCAGCCTGTCTGCCCAGCCTGTCTGCCCAGCCTGTCTGCCCAGCCCATCTGCCGGGCCTGTCTGCCGGCCGCATCCACCGCCGCGGCTTACCGGACCCTACCTAATCCCGCGATCGTCTGCTATGCCCGGCACAACCCGGGAACCCATTAGGGCAGAATTTGGGAGCGCCGCCAGAGATTTCCATGCCTGATCAACGGCACAACCGTCCGCCCATCTCCTACCGCGACGCTGGCGTCGACATAGATGCCGGCAACGCCCTGGTTGAGGCCATCAAGCCGCTGGCCGGCACCACGCGGCGGCCCGGCGCGGACGCCGATCTGGGCGGGTTCGGGGCCTTGTTCGATCTCAAGCGGGCGGGATTCAAGGACCCGATCCTGGTGGCCGCCAACGACGGGGTGGGCACAAAGCTCAAGATCGCCATCGACACCGGCCAGCATGCCACCATCGGCATCGATCTGGTCGCCATGTGCGTCAACGACCTGTTGGCGCAGGGGGCGGAACCGCTGTTTTTTCTCGACTACTTCGCCTGCGGCAAGCTCGACGTGGCCACCGCACGCTGCGTGATCGCCGGCATCGCCGAGGGCTGTCGGCAGGCCGGCTGCGCGCTGATCGGCGGCGAAACGGCCGAGATGCCCGGCATGTACGCCGAGGGCGACTATGACCTGGCAGGCTTTGCCGTCGGCGCGGCGGAGCGGGGGACGCTGTTGCCGAGGCCGGATGTCGTTGCCGGGGATGTGCTGATCGGGCTCGCGTCCTCGGGTGTGCATTCCAACGGCTATTCGCTCGTTCGTCGGCTGGTGGTGGAGGAAAAGCTGGCGTGGGACGAGCCGGCTCCGTTTGCATCGCAACGCTCGCTGGCCGAAGCCTTGCTGGAGCCGACACGCATTTATGTAAAGCCGGTGCTTGGCGCGCTGCGCGAGACCGGGGCCATCAAGGCGCTGGCGCATATCACCGGCGGCGGTCTGTTGGAGAACCTGCCGCGCGTGCTCCCGGATGGTCTTGCCGCCCACATCGACCTGGCGGCGTGGGCAGCGCCCGCCGTGTTCGGCTGGCTGAAGCGCGTCGGCAACCTTAGCGACGAGGAGATGTTGCGTACCTTCAACTGCGGCGTTGGTCTCGTCGTGGTGGCCGAGGCGGGCAAGACCGACACGGTGCTGGCGGCATTGAAGGCCGGCGGCGAGCAGCCGTTTGTCGTCGGCGCGATCGAGCCTGGCCGCGGCGTCAAGTCATCGGCCAAAGGCAAGGGCGAAGCGGAAGCGGTGCGGTATTCGGGTTCGCTCAGAGTGGCGCCATGAGCGAGGCGGGCGCGGCATGAAAAAGCGCGTTGCGATCCTGATCTCCGGGCGCGGCTCCAACATGATGGCGCTGGTCGAGGCGGCGCGCAACGCGAACTACCCGGCCGAGATCGTGAGCGTGATTTCCAGTCGCCCGGAAGCTCCGGGTCTGGCCTGGGCATCCTCCCAAGGGCTGCCCTGCCGGGCGCTCGACCACAAGGCTTATGCGTCCCGGGAGGCTTTCGACGGCGCCATTGACGATGCCCTGGCCGAAGCCGGTGTCGACCTCCTTGCACTTGCCGGGTTCATGCGCATTCAATCCCCGCCGTTTGTGCGCAAGTGGCTCGGCCGGCAGCTCAACATCCACCCCTCGCTGCTGCCCTTGTTCAGGGGGCTGCACGCGCAGCGCCAAGCCCTGCAGGCTGGCGTGCGCATCTCAGGTTGCAGTGTCCACTTCGTCACGGAGGAGATGGATGCCGGGCCGATCGTCGCGCAGGCGGCGGTTGCCGTTCATGCGGGGGATACGGAGGATGCGCTGAGCGAACGAATTCTTGTTGCGGAGCATAGGCTTTATGCGCACGCGCTGAGCCTGGTCGCGGCGGGCCGCGCCTATTTGGAGAACGGTCGTGTGATGTTCGATGCGGTAGTTAACTCGAGCGACGTGCTGTACTCGCCGAAGGCATGAGCAGGGGGTTGCGAGCGCAACACCTTTGGAAAAATCGCCGCGGCGACAGCCTGGAACTGGACACGCTTGCAAGGCCGGTGGTACCAGACCCCCAAGGCGACAAAAAACCCAACAGCGCCAGAAGATTGGTCGGGAGGAGTTCCTATGCCGGTGGTGCGGGCCCGGCCCATCGACCCGCCACTGTCGACGCAATGTCTGACGCCACATCGATACGCCTGCGGAGCCCCGACGAGATGACCGCACCCGTCTCCCCTCACATCCAGCAACTCGGCGATGAATCCTCCGTTTGGTTCAAGCTGACGCCGCTGGCCAAGGGCGGGCACAACCCCATGAAGGTGTTGATGCTGATGGCGGCACGCTATGGCGGCGTGATCCCCGTCAACATGGGCAGCGAACGCGTCGTGCTGCTGACCGAGCCCGAGCACTTCAAGCGCGTGCTGGTCACCAAGGCGGACGATTACATCAAGTACTTCGATGGTCTGAAGCCGATCTTCGGCAAGTCGATGATCACCCATGACGGGGCGCTCTGGCAGAAGATCCGCATGCCGCAGCAGCCGGCTTTCCACCCGGACATGTTTGCCGAGTACATCCCCTACTTCCTGGCGGCGATTCGCACCAAGATGGACATCTGGTCGAAGCTCGCCCAGACCGGCGAGACCGTCGAGATGGTCGAGCAGACCTGGACGCTGGCCGCCGACATGATCTGCAAGGCCCTGTTCGACCGCGACATGCCGTTCAACCCGCACTTCGTGTTCAAGTGCGTGAAGACCTACACCGACGTCATGAACCACAAGGCCATCCGCGACAAGAAGGTGGCCGGTGAAGAGTTCGAGATGTCGGAGCAGAATGCCGCCAAGGCCATGCAGGTGTGGGCCGGCGTTCCGCCCGAGGTGTTCATTGCCGACCCGCGCGAGGAGCGCGAGCGCACGCTGCTCAAGATGATCGAAGCAGCCGTCGCTGACCCCAGCATTCCCGAGTTCGATCAGCAGCAGGCCGTCGACGAGCTCAAGCAGTACCTTTGGGCCGGCACCGAAACCACCGCTCTGACGCTCGCCTGGGCCCTCTACGAAACGGCCACCAATCCGGAGGCCGCCGAGCGCATTCGCAAGGAAGGCGAGGCGGTGTGCGGCGACCGCGAGCCGAGCGCGGCCGACTACTCGGCGCTCGCCTATACGCGCGCTGTGATCCAGGAGACCATGCGGCTCTATCCGCCGATCTGGATGTTGGTGCGCGTCGCCGACAAGCCCGACGTCATCGATGGCAAAGACATCCGGGTGGGCGACAAGGTGGCGCTGTTTGCCTATGGCGCCCACCACAACCCGAAGTTCTGGGACGAGCCTGACCTGTTCAAGCCCGAGCGTTGGCTCGGCGACGCAGCCAAGAAGCGCAAGCCTTATACCTACCTGCCGTTTGGCGGCGGCAAACGGTCATGCATCGGCGGCGCCATGAGCCAGGTGGAGAATACGCTGGCGTTGTCGATTCTTTTGCGCCGCTTCCGCCCCGAATACGTCGGCACCGAGCCGCCGGGCCTCAACGCCACTGTGACGCTGACCCCCAAGGGCGGCCTGCAGTTCAAGATCCGCGAGCTTAGCTAGAGATTGCAAGGCCCACGGGCGCGACCCGGCTGAGCGTGGGGCTGCGCGAGCAAAGTCGTGGTGCGCGCGCCATCGGTGCCAAAAATGCCCCTCGGCTGAGGAGGCAGCCGAGGGGCAGGCAGGCGCCAGAAGACCAGGACTTACTTGGTTATGTCGACGTCCTTGGTCTCCGGGAGGAACAGCAGGCCGACGAAGAAGCTCATGGCGGCGATCACCACCGGGTACCACAGACCCGAGTAGATATCCCCGGTCGCCGCCACGATGGCGAACACCGTGGCCGGCAGGAAGCCGCCGAACCAGCCGTTGCCGATGTGATAGGGCAGCGACAATCCGCTGTAGCGGATGCGTGTCGGGAACAATTCCACCAGCCACGCTGCGATCGGCCCGTACACCATGGTCACGAACAGGACCAGGACGGACAGCAGCAGGATCGTGACGACGTAGTCGATCTGCGCCGGATTGGCTTTGGGCGGATAGCCGTGCTTGGAGATCGCGGCTGCGATCGCCTTGCCGAAGTCCGGCTGCTGCGTCGAGATGGTCTCCTCACCGACCTTCACCACTGCCGGCGTGCCCTTGGGCGCGGTTTCGTTGGAGTAGTTCACCGATGCTGCGACGAGGGCCGCCTTGGCCGTGTCGCAGGAGGTGGTGAACTTCTCGGCGCCCGTCATCTTGAACTGCACCGAGCATTCCGACGCATCGGCCACCACCGTCACCGGCGCGTTGGCGAGCGCCCGCTCGAGGGCGGGATTGGCGTAGTGCGTGATGGCCTTGAAGATGTTGACGGGCGATGCAGGCGCGTACGTGATGGCCGCGAGCAGGAAGCCCAGCAGCATGATCGGCTTGCGGCCGATCTTGTCGGACAGCCAGCCGAACACGATGAAGAACGGCGTGCCGATCGCCAGCGCAACGGCCACCATGATCTGCGCCGTCGTCGCGTCCACCTTCAACGTTTGCGTCAGGAAGAACAGCGCGTAGAACTGCCCGCCGTACCAGACCACGGCCTCGCCGGCCGTGGCGCCGAGCAGCGCCAGGATGGCGATCTTCAGGTTCGACCATTGACCGAACGCCTCGCTCAAGGGCCGCTTCGACGTCCTGCCCTCTTCCTTCATGCGCTGGAAGACCGGCGATTCGTTGAGCTTGAGCCGAATCCAGATCGACACCACGAGCAGCACGATCGACAGCAGGAAGGGAACGCGCCAGCCCCAATCAGCGAAGGCTTCCTCGCCCAGCACCGTGCGGATCCCCAGGATCAGCAGCAGGGCCATGAACAGCCCAAGCGTGGCCGTCGTCTGGATCCAGGAGGTGTAGAAGCCGCGCTTGCCGGGAGGCGCATGCTCGGCAACGTAGATCGCCGCGCCGCCGTACTCGCCACCGAGCGCCAGGCCCTGCACGAGCCGCAGACCGATCAGCACCACCGGCGCCATGATGCCCCACTGGGCGTACGATGGCAGCATGCCGATGAAGAACGTGCCGACGCCCATCAGCGTCATGGTGACCAGGAAGGTGTATTTGCGGCCGACCAGGTCGCCGATGCGACCGAACACCAGAGCGCCGAGCGGCCGCACGGCAAATCCGGCAGCAAATGCCAGCAGCGTGAAAATGAAGCCCACATTCGGGGGCACGTTGGAGAAGAAGTACTTGGCCAGGAATACGCCCAACGTGCCGTAGATGTAGAAATCGTACCACTCGAACACGGTGCCGAGCGACGAGGCGAAGATCACCAGCCGTTCCTCGGACGTCATGCGGTCCGATCGCGGCGCCTGGTCCATCGTCATGGTTGTCATTGGGCGCTCCCCTTGCAGTGTTTGTCGTTCGCTTTGGGTCGAGCAGCCGATGCCTTTGCCAAGCACGCTGATACCGCTCTTCGTTTACGCTTAGGGGCAACACTAGTGTCGTGTCTGTGCACCAGTCGTCGTACAACCTAGGGTCCACTGCGACGTTGCAAGCTATTGCAATAGCTGGATAATCAGAGCAGCTTGCAGCCCGTTGGCCGGACCTTGAACCGGCAATTTTGCTAGCGCTGGGCGCACTGCGATGGCTTAGTCCGGAAGTCGCATTTGCCTCGCGCATGCGACTGCCGGGACTGATCGAATCACAGGTTGGAAATGCCAAACAGGAAAGCCCCGCGACCCAAGAGGGGCAAGCTAGGTCTCGACGTTCAACCCGATGCCATCGAGGCCAAGCGCGACGAGCAGCTGGCGGAAATCGAGAGAATACGCACGCGCCGCGGCAAGCTCGAAGGCTGCTCCAAGAACGCCTACGTGATGCTGACGCGCGGCTGGGGTCGCGCCAGCTGGCATGTGCGCGCCGAGCTGTTGAAAGCGTCCGGCTGGATGCTCTACCTCGAGCGCCTGCGCGATCTGTGGCCGGAGCTCTGAGCGGTCGTATTCAGGCTGTCGCCGGCTGCTGCGGCAATGCCGGCTCGCGGCTCTTGCCGCCCCACCGCCGGTGCAGTTTGTCGAGCAGCAGGTAGATGATCGGCGTCGTGTACAGGGTCAGCACCTGCGACACGATCAGTCCGCCGATGATGGCGATGCCGAGCGGGCGTCGCAATTCCGAGCCCGGCCCTATGGCAAGCGCCAGTGGTATGGCGCCGAGCAGCGCCGCGAAGGTCGTCATGAGAATCGGCCGGAAGCGCTCGCGCGCCGCCTCGAGAATGGCGCGCTCCGGCGACAGCCCCTGTGTGCGCTCGGCCTCGAGGGCGAAATCGACCAGCATGATGCCGTTCTTCTTGACGATGCCGATCAGCAGAATGATGCCGATAAAGGCAATCACCGACAGCTCCATGCCGGCCATGCGCAATGCGATAAGCGCGCCGAGGCCCGCAGAGGGTAGCGTCGAGATGATGGTGATGGGGTGCGCCAGGCTTTCGTACAGCACACCCAGCACGATGTAGACGGCGAGCAGCGCGGCGATGATCAGCAGTACCTGCATGCTGCCCTGCTGGGCGAAGGCCTTGGCGTCGCCGGCGGCGTCGGCGCGAATCGAATCTGGCATGCGCAGCTCGGCGATGGCCTGGCGGATTGCGGTCTGCGCTTCTTCGAGCGTCATGTCGGCGCTGAGACTGTAGCTGATGGTGACCGCCGGGAACGGCCCCTGATGGTTCACCACCAAGGGGGCCAATATCCGCTCAATGGCGATGACGCTTGTCAGCGGCAGCTGCGCCCCGTCGCGGCCAGGCACATAGATGCGCTGCAGGTCGGTCGGGTCCTGCTGGAAGCGCGGGTCGACCTCGAGGATGACGCGATACTGGTTGCGCTGCGTATAGATGACCGACACCTGCCGCTGCGCGAAGGCGTTGTTGAGCGCGTTGTTGATGTCCTGGATGCGCACGCCGAGCCGGGCTGCGGCCTGGCGGTTGATGGAGATGCTGGCCTGCAGGCCGCCCTGCTCGCGGTCGGTGGAGACATCGGTGAGGCCGGGGATGGCCGATATCTTGTCCACCGCCTTCGGCACCCACGCGTAGAGGTCGGCGAGGTCGGGACCCCACAGTGTGAACTGGTAGTCCGAATCGCTCTGCCGGGCGCCAACGCGGATGTCCTGGGCGGCGTTCAGGAACACGCTGATGCCGTTGACGCGGGTGAGCGAGCGGCGCATGCGGTCGATGACGCGGGCGGTGGTCATGCCGCCGCGTTCGGCGAGCGGCTTCAAGGCGATGAACATGCGACCGCGATTGACGGCCGCGTTGAAGCCGGAGGCGCCCACTGACGAGCCCACGTTGGCAACCGCGGGGTCGGCCAGGATGATGTCGAGCGCCTCCTTCTGCAGCTTGGCCATGGCATCGAAGGAGATATCGGTCGAGGCCCGGGTGGAAGCGAAGATCAGGCCGGTGTCGTCGCGCGGGAAGTAACCTTTCGGGCTCTTGACGTAGTAGTTGACCGTCAGAACCACCGTGGCGATGGCGATGGTCAGCATCACCACGACATGGCGCACCGCTATCGTCAGCGTCACCATGTAGGCACGCGTGGTCCAGCCGAGAACGGCCTCGACTGCGCGATCGAGCCAGGTTGCGTCCCTGCTCGGGGCGGCATGCACGAAATGCGCGCAGATCATGGGCGTCACCGTCAGCGAGACAACCAGCGACACGGCGATGGCGAACACCAGCGTGACGGAAAACTCGCGCAGCAGACGACCGGCCACGCCGTCCATGAATAGCAGCGGGATGAATGCGGCGATCAGCGAGATGCTGATCGACACGACCGTGAAGCCGATCTGCTGCGCACCCTCCAGCGCCGCGCGCATCGGCAACATGCCCTTCTCGAGATTGCGGAACATGTTCTCGATCATGACAATGGCGTCGTCGACCACGAAGCCGACCGATACCGCCAGCGCCATGAGAGTGAGGTTGTTGATCGAGAAACCGGCGAGCCACATGGCAGCGCACGTGCCGGCGAGCGACAGGGGCACCGTGATGCCGGCGGCAATGGTCGGCGTGGGCCGGCGCAGGAAGATGTAGACGACCACCATCACCAGCGCGATGGACAACGCGAGGGTGAGCTGCATGTCGAAGATGCTGGCGCGCAGCGTGATGGTGCGATCCGACAGGATGGAGATATCCATGCCGGCCGGGACCCAGCGCTTGATCTCGGGGATCAGCTCGAGGATGCGGTCGACCGTGTCGATGACGTTGGCATCGGCGCTCTTGACAATGGTCAGCAGGATGGCCGGCTGGCCGTTGAAGCTGGCGGATGCGCGCGCGTTGCGCGTCGCCTGCTCGACGCTGGCCACGGCGGACAGGCGCACGACGTTGCCGTTCGCCGATTTGACGATGATGTTCTGGTAGTCCTCGAGCGTGCGCAGCTGGCCGTTGGTCTCCAGCGCGATGACGTGCTTGTCGCCATCGATGATGCCAAGTGGCGCGACCGCGTTGGCGTTGGTGATGGCGGCACGCACGTCCTCGATGCTCATGCCCATCGAGGCGAGCTGCATGGGATTGACGCGCACACGGATGGCGGGCTGGTCGGCGCCGGCAACGGTGACTTCGGCGACGCCATCGACCTGCGAGATGCGCTGGGCGATGACGGTGTCGGCCGCATCATACATGTCGCTGGGCGCAATCGACTTGGAGGTCAGCGCCAGGATCAGGATCGGTGCCGCCGCCGGGTTCGACTTGCGGAAGTTGGGCAGCGAGGGCATGTCGGCCGGTAGGTCGGCAGCTGCCGCATTGATGGCGGCCTGCACGTCCTGGGCCGCGCCTTCGATGTCGCGATTGAGGGCGAACTGGATGGCAATGCGGGTACTGCCGAGCGAATTGGTCGAGGTGATCTCGGTGACGCCGGCGATCTCGCCGAGGCGGCGCTCGAGCGGAGCTGCGACGCGCGCCGCCATCGTCTCCGGGTCGGCGCCGGGCAGGTTGGCATTGACGCGGATGGTGGGGAACTCGACCGACGGCAGGCTCGCCACCGGCAGGAAGCGATAGGCGACCAGCCCGAGCAGCATCAAGCCCATGGCCAGCAACATGGTGCCGATCGGACGCTCGATGCAGGGCCGCGAGAAGTTCATGGCCTCATTCCGCGGGTTGCCGAAGCTTGTCGGCCTGTTCGGGCACGTGGATGGCGCCGTTCGTGTTCGGTGTCAGACGTACCCTGACGCGCTCCATGGCAAGGTAGATCACCGGCGTGGTGTAGAGGGTCAGGAGCTGGCTCAGCAGCAAGCCGCCGATGATGGTGACGCCGAGCGGGTTGCGCAGCTCCGAGCCGGTGCCGCTTTCCAGCGCCAGCGGCAGGGCGCCAAACAGAGCGGCCAGCGTCGTCATCATGATCGGCCGGAAGCGCAGCAGGCAGGCCTGCACGATCGAATCGCGCGGGCTCATGCCTTGCGTTCGCTCCGCCTCGAGCGCGAAGTCGATCATCATGATGGCGTTCTTCTTGACGATGCCCATCAGCAGGATGATGCCGATCAGCGCCACCATGGACAGGTCCATGCCCGACCACATCAGGGCGAGCAGTGCACCGATGCCGGCCGACGGCAACGTGGTCAGGATGGTGAAGGGGTGCACGAAGCTCTCGTAGAGCACGCCCAGGACGATGTAGATGGTGATCACCGCAGCCAGGATCAGCCACGGCTGGCCGGCGAGCGACGTGGCGAACTCGTCGGCATCGCCGGAGTAGCTGCCCGTGACCGACGTGGGCATGTCGATCTCCTGGCTGGCGGCGGCGATGGCATGCACCGCGTCGCTCAGGGCGGCGCCGTGCGCCAGGTTGAAGCTGATGGTGACCGAGGGGAACTGGTCCTGGTGGTTGATGGCGAGCGGAGCGGTGCGGCGCTCGATCTTGGCAATGGCGCTCAAGGGCACCTGCGCGCCGCCGCTGGCCGGCACGTAGAGCTTGGTGAGCGCGCTGGCGTCGCCCTGGTAGTGCGGCATGGCCTCCAGCACGACGCGATACTGGTTGGCCTGGGCGTAGATGGTCGAGATCTGGCGCTGGCCGAAGGCGTCGTTCAGGGCGTCGGTGACGGCCTGGATGGAGATGCCGAGGCGCCCCGCGGTCTCCCGGTCCACGATCAGCCGGGCGCGGAGCCCG
>DASTOW010000205.1:0-2909 GCA_035762425.1 Hyphomicrobiaceae bacterium
GGATCGCCGATGACCTGCGCCAGGATCCAGCCGTCCTTGGTGCGGAAGATATCGACTGGCGCCGCCGTCTGCCCCCGGTTGCCTGTCGGCACGCGGTTGGGCGCGATCACGGCCTGCTCGATCAGCAGCGCGTTGCCGAGCGTGACCGCGGTGGCGAGCAGGGCGCCCTCCACCCACTGCCCCTTGCCGGTGACCTTGCGCGCCATCAGCGCAGCCATGGTGCCGAAGGCGCAATGCAGCGCCGTGCCGAAATCGACCCAGGGAACCTGCGCGCGATAGGGCTGATCCTCGGTGCCCGTCATGTAGACAGCACCCGACATGACCTGGCCGATGCCGTCGAAACCCACCCGCTCGCTGTAGGGTCCGCCACGGCCGTAGGCCGTGACCGTGGTGAGGATGACGTCCGGCTTGACCGCCTTCAGGCTCGCATAGTCGAGCTTCATTGCCTCGAGCGTCTGCGGGGGAAGGTTGGCGACGACGACATCGGCGGTGGCGACGAGCCTGCGCACGACCTCCTGCCCTTCGGGCAGCATCGGATCGAGCGTCAGCCCGAGCTTGTTGCGGTTCATCTGCAGGAAGAGCGCGCCCTCACCCGTCGCGGCCACCGGCGCCTGATAGCGGTCCTCGCTGCCCTGCCGCTTCTCGATGCGGATCACCTCGGCGCCCTGCTCGGCGAGCAAGGCTGCACAATAGGGTCCGGCGATATAGCGCCCGAAATCGAGCACCCGGATGCCTTCGAGCACGCCTGGCATTGGCTCTCCTTCCCGTGACAAGAAATCAACCGTTCGGCACGAGCGTCACCGGCGACGGCCCCAGCCGCTTCGGCAGGTTGGTGAAATCGGTGGTGACGACGCGATGCCCGCCGGTCAGAACCGTCGCGAGGAACAGAATACCGACGGCCTGCCAGAAGGTGATCTCCCGCAGACCGAACACGGCCGGTACGGTGCGGTTCCAGACCCAGCGGAAGACCAGGACGAATAGGACGAAGCCGAGCAGCACCAAGCCGGCGAGCACGAACGCGGTCGCGACTGGGTCCATGACAATCTCTCCCCTGCCTATGGCGCAGTGCCGCTGTCCCCCGGGCATCAGCTTCGACCTGCCGCGAAACCCTAGCATGGCCGCCAGGATGCTGCAGCGCAGAAGTGTGCGATACTGCAACACGTTATCCCTCCGACGTCGTCGCTGTTGTGGTAGGGTCCGGGCAAAAGCGATAACCTCGCGAATCGCGGAGCCGCCCCGGCACCAGTCAAGCGGGCCGCCTGGCGCCAGGGCGACCCAACATGCTTGCGGCCCATGGGGAAGGAGCGACGTCATGCGAATGGACGCTCAGGCTCTCATCATCTTTCTCATCATCGGTGCAATCGCGGGCTGGCTGGCCGGCCAGCTCATGCGTGGCGGTGGGTTTGGCCTGATAGGCAACATCATCGTTGGCATTGTCGGCGCGTTCGTTGCCGGCTGGCTGCTGCCCCGCCTTGGTATCTACATCGGCGGCACCTACGTCGCCGAGGTCATCAATGCGGCGATCGGCGCCATCATCGTCCTGTTCGTCGTGGGATTGCTCAAGCGCGCTTGAGCGTGTTGGGCGGAGCGGTGCGCTTGCAGCTTGCCGCTTCGCTCAACCCCGCGGTTCTGCCACATGGCCCCCGTTTGCCAACTATGTCGTGAGCTCATGAACGCGCAACCAGGCGCGGATCGATGCAGGTCAGGCGACGCGATGTCGTTGGCAGCGAGCTTGTCGTAACGGGTGGCAAAGCACCGGCAATGCTGCCTCCCAGCTGAAAGCTTCAGCATTTCATACAGCTGCTTCAATAGCTGGGCGGAAACGGGCATCCCGACACGGGTCGTGGCCCTTTGGGAGAAAATGCCGTGAACTTTGCGCGCAATTTCGGAAAGCTCGGCCTCGTCACAGCCGCCTTCCTTGCCGCGGCTACGCTATCGGCTGCAAGCCAGAGCGTAGTCGATGCAGTAGAGCGAGAGGCCAAGGCGATCGAAGGCCAAATGATTGCGTGGAGGCGCGATATCCACCAGAACCCCGAGCTGGGCAATCGAGAGGTTCGAACATCATCGCTTGTGGCGGAGCATCTGAAGCGCCTCGGTTACGAGGTGCGCGAGAAGGTGGCGAAGACGGGCGTCGTCGCCATTCTCAAAGGCGGCAAACCAGGCCCCGTCATCGCGCTGCGTGCCGACATGGATGCGCTTCCCGTGACCGAAGAGGTCGATGTGCCGTTCGCCTCAAAGGTCAAGGCGATGTGGAATGGCAGGGAGACGGGCGTCATGCACGCCTGCGGTCACGACGCGCACGTCGCAATTTTGATGGCGGCGGCCGAGGTCTTTGCAAGGCTGCGCAGTGAGCTCCCTGGGACGGTCAAATTGCTGTTCCAGCCGGCAGAGGAAGGCGCGCCAGTCGGCGAGGAGGGGGGCGCCCGACTCATGCTGAAGGAGGGCGCGTTCGATAGCCCTGCGCCGGAAGCCGTCTTCGGCTTGCACGTAACATCCTTGCTGCAGACCGGCACGGTGTCCTACCGGGCCGGCGCCGTGATGGCTGGCGCAAACTCATTCCGCATCACCGTCAAGGGCCGGCAAACTCATGGCGCGATGCCCTGGCGCGGCGTCGATCCGATTGTGATCGGCGCGCAGATTGTGCTTGCTCTGCAAACGATTCAGAGCAGGCAGGTCGATGTCACCAGCGAGCCTTCGGTGCTGACCATTGGCATCTTCAATGCCGGCAACCGACAGAACATCATCCCTGACAAGGCTGAGATGCACGGCACCTTGCGGACCTTCGATGAAGGCACGCGCGACTTCATTATGCGGCGCGTGACAGAGACCGCTGAAGCCGTTGCCAAGAGCGGCGGAGCCGAGGCCGAAGTCGAGTGGAGGGTGGATGGATACATCCCGGTGGTGAACAA
>DASTOW010000206.1:0-4723 GCA_035762425.1 Hyphomicrobiaceae bacterium
TACACTATGCCGCGGGCGAGCGACCTGCCTGCCTTCAATGTGGCGATGACCAGCACGCCGTGTCCGTCGAATCCGCTCGGCATCAAAGGCTGCGGCGAGGCGGGCGCGATCGCGGCACCGGCTGCCGTGATCAATGCCATCACCGATGCGCTGGGCCACGAGAACATCGCCATGCCGGCGACGCCGCTGGCGGTGTGGAAGGCCGCGCAGGCATCGGCGACCAAGATGGCTGCGGAATGAGCGGGAGGACATAGTCATGTACGCTTTCAACTATCATCGTCCGCAGTCGGTAGCCGAGGCGGCCAAGCTACTCGCATCGAGCCCGGAGGCTAAGCTGCTGGCCGGCGGCCACACGCTGCTGCCGACCATGAAGCAGCGCCTCGCCAGTCCGAAGGTGATCGTCGACCTGTCGCGCGTTGCCGAGCTCAAAGGCATCGACAAGCGCGGCAATAGCCTGGTAATTGGCGCCATGACCACGCACGACGAGGTGGCCAACTCGGCCGTGGTGAAGGGTGCCATCGCCGGTCTCGCCGACGTCGCCGGCGGCATCGGCGATCCGCACGTACGCAACCGCGGCACCATCGGTGGATCGGTCGCCAACAACGATCCGGCGGCCGACTATCCGGCCGCCCTGCTTGCGCTGGGGGCCAGCATCGGCACCAACAAGCGCGAGATTCCGGCGGACAGCTTCTTCAAGGGGCTGTTCGCCACGGCCCTCGATGATGGCGAGATCATCACGCGCATCTCGTTGCCCGTGCCGGCCAAGTTCGCCTACGTCAAGTTCGCCAACCCGGCATCGAAGTATGCGCTGGTAGGCGTGGCGGTAGCGCAGACCGGCAAGGAGGCGCGCGTGGCCGTGACGGGCGCGGGCAACGATGGCGCGTTTCGCGTGCCGGCGATGGAGGCGGCGCTCGGCAAGAGCTGGTCGGCGCAGTCGCTGTCTGGCGTCTCCCTCAAGCCGTCCGACATGCTGAGCGACATGCATGCTGACGCGGACTATCGTGCGCATCTCATCGGCGTGCTGGCAAAACGGGCGGTGGCCAAGGCAGGGTAAGCGTGCTGTCATGCCTGCCTGAACGCCGCTCAGAGCCGGGATCCGGGCGCGCGGGGACCTATTGCTGGATGGCGGAGATGCGCTGGCGCGGATTCCGGGACGACAAGTCCGGAGGTTATCGATGGCCATGAACATGTCGGGCGAGTTCGTGCTGCCCGCCGACAAGGCGACCGTATGGGCGCGCCTCAACGACGCCGCGACGCTCAAGGCCTCCATTCCCGGTTGCGAGAGCCTCGAGAAGCTGTCCGACACCGACTTCCAGGCGGTCGTGAAGGTCAAGATCGGGCCGGTCAGCGCGCGCTTCAACGGCAAGGTGCACCTGACCGACATCGACGCGCCCAACAGCTATCGCATCGCCGGCGAGGGCGAGGGCGGCGTGGCCGGCTTCGCCAAGGGCGGTGCCACGGTGCGCCTGGCCGATGCAGACGGTGGCGGCACCAGGCTCAACTACCAGGTGGACGCGCAGGTCGGCGGAAAGATCGCCCAGCTCGGGGCACGCCTGATCGACGGCTCTGCGCGCAAGCTCGCCGGCGAGTTCTTCGGCAATTTCGCCAAGGCGCTGGAGACGGCGTAGGCCGAGCGCGTCGCCGATGGTCGCTGCACGACGACCCGGAGCGCGAGTGTGACCGGGTGTCACTCCTTCCAGGGCACGCCGCCGGCGTAGGTGCGATAGCTGACCGCCGACAGCCAGCCGGCATCGATCGGCAGCAGGATGCCCGTGATGAACGCGGCTTGGTCCGAGCACAGGAAGGCGATGCCATCGGCGATGTCCTTCGGCTCGGGCAGGCCGGCGAGCGCGTGCACCGCCATCATCTTGTTCAGGTCGCGCTGGCCAGAGGCGACGCGGGCGCGCAGCGGCGGCGTCATCACGTAGGTCGGGGCCACGCTGTTGACGCGGATGTTGTGGCGGCCGAGTTCGACGGCCAGCATCTGCGTGACGCGCTCGACGGCAGCCTTGCCGGGGTTGTAGGCTGAAAGCGGCAGGGGCAGACGGCTGTTGATGGAGCCAATGGTACAGATGGCGCCGCGCTTCTGGGCGACCATCTGGCGGCCAAACGAACGGCACGCGTAGATGGTGCCGTTGTAGTTCACCTGCCACATGCGGTCGTGCGCGGCGAGATCCATGTCCATGATGGATTCGGTGTTGGGAATGAGCCCCGCCGCCGTGACCAGCACGGCCGCCGGCCCCATGTCCTTCTCGACCGAGGCGGCCAACTGGTCCATGGCCTTGTGATCGGCGACATCGCAAGCGTAGAAGCGCGCCTCGCCGCCCTGATCCTTGATGAACTTGGCGCCGGTCTCGCCTGCCTCCTTGCTCTGGTCGAGGATGGCAACGGCGTAGCCGTCCTTGGCGAAGCGGCGCGCTGTAGCCTCGCCGATACCGCTGGCGCCTCCGGTGATGACGGCAAGTGGCTTGCGCATGAGTGGCGTTTCCCTGTGGGTGGTGTCTCGGTCGGGCCCAACCTAATCCGGAAGGTCGGGGAAAGGCAAAGTCGTGCGAAGTGTTTGCACACCCTGGCCAGCGCAAAACGGTAAACGTGTCAATCCCGGAATCAGCGCGTTTGCGGCAGAGCGGCGGCGTCACCGTGGCTCGGGTTGCGGCTCTGAGCTGGGCTCAGGCCGCAATGACGGCGCAGGTTCACCACCAGCGAGGAATGTACGGGCGACGCTTATCCCCGCGTGACCGAGGGCGCGGATACTCAGCCCATCCCGCTCCGCTGCAGGGGTCGTCGCAATCGACAGGCATCTCGCGGCGAGCTACAGGCCGCCCACCACCGCCGAGCGCTGGCAAGGGTTCCCGCCTGCGCGACGTCGGCGTCGCGGGTTGGGCGATCCCGAGGATGGTGCGTAGACGAACCAGGATGCGATTTGCGTCCCTACCCTGGCGTGACCACGCCGACCACGGCGGCGGTCATCAAGGTGGCGAGCGTGCCGGAAATGAGCGTCTTGGCGCCGAGACTGGCGATCTCGGCGCGGCGCCGGGGCACCATCGCCGCCATGCCGCCGATCATGATGCCGAGGCTGCCGACGTTGGCGAACCCGCACAGCGCATAGGTCAAGATCAGGCGCGAGCGCTCGGACAGCACGCCTTGGCCGGTGCCGGCCAGCTGCAGGTAGGCGACGAACTCGTTGAGCACGGTCTTGACGCCGAGCAGGGCCCCCGCACGGGTGCACTCGGCCCACGGAATGCCGATCAGCCAAGCCAGCGGTGCAAACGCCCAACCCAGGATCTGCTCGAAGGTGAGCGTAGCGCCGAACGGCGCCGTGAAGAAACCCAGCATCTGGTTGGCGAGCGCCACCAGGGCCACCACCACGATCAACATGGCCGTGACATTGACCAGCAGGTCGATGCCCTCGCGGGTACCCTGGGCGATGGCGTCCATGCTGGAGCGTGGCGGATCCTCGATGACGATGTCCGCATCGCCGGCAACCGCCGTGTCGAGATGATCCGGAACCATTAGCTCTGACAGCATCAGCGCGGCTGGCACGCTGATCACTGAGGCGACGATCAAATGCCCGGCCGCACCCGGCACCACCGGGCCGATGATCGTTGCGTAGAGCGCCAGCACGGTGCCAGCCACGCCGGCCATGCCGACCGTCATGGTCGCGAACAGGCCGCCGCGGCTCATGTTGGCGAGGTAGGGGCGGATCAGCAGCGGCGCCTCCACCATGCCCACGAAGATGTTGGCCGCCGCCGACGTTGCGACCGGCCCAGTTACGCCGAGCGAACGCTGCAGCACCCAGCCCGCGCCGCGCACCACCACCTGCAGCACGCCCCAGTGATACAGCAGCCGCGACAGTGCGCTGATCAGCAGGATGAGCGGCAGGGCGTGGAAGGCCAGGATGAAGCTGGTCTCGGGCCGCACCACCTCGAACGGGGCCGGGCCGCCAGCAAGGTAGCCAAACACCAGGCGCATGCCGGTGTTGGTCGCGGCCTGCAGCGAGGCGACGAGGCCCGCCGCCCAGTCGAACGCCACGCGCACGAAGGCGAGGTTGAGCATCACGGCGGCGATGGCGAGCTGCAGCCCGAGCCCGACCAATATTATGCGCAGCAACTTGGCCGGCTCACGCGCCCGGCGATTTTCCGACAAAGCCCAGGCCAGCAGCGGGATGACAGCCAAGCCGATCAGGCTTTGCACCTGCAGTGCCATGTCCCCAACCCCCGTCGCCCTCGATTGTCGATCCTAGTGGGATGCACCGAGCGGCAGCAACGGCGGGGCGTTGTCGCAGCGCGCCGGCCTGGCCGTCAAACCCCGAAGAAAGACATCCGATATCAGATACTTACGCGATCTCGGGCATGACGTGCGGGTGCCGACTCTGCTATGTGCAGGCACTCGACTTGCAGATCACGCTGCCGGTTTTGAGCACCCGACAATGGTCAAGAGGAAGAGCGAGGCGCACCTGAGCGACACTTGGCGCTATGAGCCCGATGGTAGCGGACGGCCGCGCGGTCGCGTGTGGCAGGTGGCGGAAGTGTCGGCGTTGCTGGCCGGCGTGGTGGCGCTGGTCATTGCCCTGACAGCGCCGCTGGCCTGGATGTTGCGCTCGGACGGCGAGGTCGTTGCGGACCGGGAGGGCGGGATGGAGCCGCCCGGCGAGACGCGGATCATGCGTACGGAGCCGGTGCACACGGGCAGCGCCCGCGACCCTCTGCGCGATCCTGGCGAT
>DASTOW010000207.1:0-26868 GCA_035762425.1 Hyphomicrobiaceae bacterium
GTGCCGGGGTCGACGTTGAGATAGGGGTCGAGCTTCCTCAGACGAACAGAATAGCCGCGTGCCTGAAGAAGTGCCCCAAGAGCCGCTGAAGCCAGCCCTTTGCCGAGCGAGGAGACCACGCCGCCGGTGATGAAGATGTACCGCGCCATGGGCCTGCAGAATACATCCACAGGGCCCGATTCGAAGAACGTTTTTTGCGGTCCATCCACGGCCTTCCTGGCGCGGCGTAAGATCGCGTTGCAGGTAACGCACGCGGCTTGCTGGCGCCGCCGCGTCGCCGGCGCTGTAAAAGTCGCGCGGCCGCGCTATGCCTGACCGAACGGGGCGCCGGCCGCAACCTTGGTCACGGGCTTGGCCCTAACCCAGGCTATTTGGCCCTAACCCAGGTTACTTGGCCCTAACCCAGGTTACTTGGATTGCGGCACGCGCGATCCACCGCCCGCGGCTGGGCCCTCCAGCTTCTCCAGAACGCCGCCGCCGGACTTGGGCTGCTCCGGCGCCTTGGCGGTCGGCTCCTTGCTGCTCTCGGGCACGGTGCTCTTGGTGGCCGGCCGCGAGGTGGCCGGTTCGCTGCCGAACAGGGACGGCGATTTGTCGGGCCGGCTCGCCATCAGCGACAGCAGCAGGCTGGTAACGAAGAACGCCGCCGCCAGCCCCGCAGTAACGCGCGTCAGGAAATTGGCGGCACCGCGGCCCGTCATGAACCCGCCGCCACCCCCGCCGATGCCGAGCGCGCCACCCTCGGAGCGCTGCAGCAGCACCACGCCGATCATGGCGGCGGCAATCATCATGTGAACGATCAGCAGGACGGTGGTCATGACATTGAGCCTTTGAGCCTCCGGCACCAGCGCCGGCCCAAGGAAGCAGCTGGCGGCCTTCTACACCAGACCGCCACCCGCTGCCAACCCGCAGACCTGCCCGGCTATTGCGCGCTTCGATTGGTATTTTGCAGGCTGAACGGCTCCTGGGCCGGCTCGGGCTTGGGCGGCTTATAGGCGTCGTCGACCTTCTTGGGGGCCGGCTTGGGCTTGCTGGCCGCTGTCGTGGCCTCCCCCTTGATTGCCGAATCCTTGGGTTTGGGCTGCACGGGCGCCGTGGCCTTGGGCGCCGCAGGCGGGGTCTTTTTAGCGGGGGCCTCCACCGCTGCCTTGCCTGGCGTCACGACGGCAGCCTTCGCAGCCGGGGTCTTGGCGTCCTTGGCCGGCGCCGCCTTGGTGGCAGCTGCCGCGTCATCTGACGGTTTTTCGCCGTCCGGCGGGTCGTCGGTGCTCTGCACGGGATCGGCATCCACCGAGGACGGCAGCAACACCAGCGGCTTGCCCTGGCAGCGGAATAGGATCTGCTCGTCGACCTCGATCAGGCGGCGCACCTCCTGCAGCTTGTCGAGCGGTAGGTTGTCCTTGGCCCAGGCTGCGCCTTTGGCCAGCGTGCCGCGTACGCCGCCTTTCTCAAGGGCTGCCTGCTCCACCTCGAGGCGGGCGCAAGTGTCCTTATCGAGCGTTGCAGCCTGCGCGCCCACTCCCTGCAGCAGCATGGTCGTGAGAACGAACGTCAGGCCTGCGCGCATCATGCATCCCCTCGAGCTCGACTTCGATCATCATGCAATGATTCGCCACTAAGTCGCTTTTTGGGCGTCGCGGTCAAGCGCGGCAGGCCGCAATAATGGCCAGGAAGTCGTCGGCCTTGAGGCTCGCCCCGCCAACCAGGGCCCCGTTGACGTCGGGCACGGCCATCAGCTCGCGCGCATTGTCGGACTTGACCGAACCACCGTACAGAATGCGCATGCCGGCACCCTCGGCGCCGAAGCGCTCCTTTAGCGCGCGGCGCACGAACGTGTGCACCTGCGCCACGTCGGACGGCTTGGCAGTGAGCCCGGTGCCAATCGCCCAGACCGGCTCGTAGGCGATGATGGTATCCGCCGCTGTGGCCTGGTCGGGCAGGGAACCCGCCAGCTGACGCCCCACCACATCGAGCGTCAGCCCGGCGCGGCGCTGGCCGGCCGTCTCGCCGATGCAGACGATCGCCGTAAGTCCGGCACGATGCGCGGCCAGTACCTTGTGCCGCACCTGGCGGTCCCCTTCACCGTGGTCGGCGCGCCGCTCGGAGTGGCCCACGATCACGGCCGTTGCGCCGGCATCCTTCAGCATCTCGGCCGAGATATCGCCCGTGTGCGCCCCGCTCGCCGCCGCATGGCAGTCCTGAGCCCCGACCTGTAGCGGGGAGCCCACAGCCTCCTTGGCGAGCGACGCCACCAGGGTCGCCGGCGGGCAGATCATGGCGTCTGCGCTGCCATATTCGGCCTCCCCCAGCCGGTCGCGGACCTGGCGAGCCTGCGCCAGCGCCGCCACAAGTCCGTTCATTTTCCAGTTGCCGGCCACCAGCGGACGGATGGACGCAGGGGATGCCATGAGCGCTGACCCTCGCAAATGCCTTAACGTAGACCTACCGCCCCAGCCAAGACGCTGACTTGCAGGCCGGTCGCTGGGTTCATAATATGCCGCGCGAGCGCGTCAAGGCGCTGAGAATTCCCCTGAGACCGGTCGACCTTCGGCTGCGCCGGATGGCGGCCGCCATTGGCGCTTGACCGGCCAACAAACTCGGAAATGTAAGACCAATGCTCGATCAAATGCGAAGGGGCGTGGGCAACTGGCTCGCCAAGGCTCTGCTGGGTCTGCTGATTGTCGCCTTCGCCGTGTGGGGAGTGGGCGACTACGTGGGCAAGATTGGCCGCCCCGCGCCTGCCACGATCGGGGGCACGGAGATCACCGCGGAGCAGTATCGCCAGGCCTATCAGGACGAAGTCAACGCCCTGTCGCGGCGCTTCGGACGGCGCCTGACGCCCGAGCAGGCGAAGCTATTTGGCGCGGAGCAGAGTGCACTCGCCCGCCTTGTCAACGCGGCAGCCGTCGACAAGCACGCCGGCGAGCTGAAGCTGTCCCTCTCGGATGCCGGAATTGCCGAACTCATTAAGGCCGAGCCGGCTTTCAAAGGCGCGGACGGCCAGTTCTCCCCGGTCCTGTTCCAGAGCTTTTTGCGGCAGAACGGTATCAACGAAGCCCGCTTCGTGCGCGATCGGCGCCGTGAGGAAATCCGCGAGCAGATCACCGACAGCCTGCTCGCCGGTGTGGTGCCGCCCCAGTCCGTGCTCGAGCAGATGCACCAGTACCGGGAGGAGACACGCGACATCGACTATCTGGCCCCCGATTTCGACAAGCTGATCAAGCTCGAGCCCTTGGATGAGGCGAAACTGCGCGCGTTCTACGAGCAGAACCAGCGTCAGTTCGTGACGCCCGAGGTACGCAAGATCAATGTGCTGCTGTTGAGCCATGATGCCGTCAAGGCGCGCATCAACATCATCGACGAAGAGATCAAGGCCACCTACGAAAAGACCAAGGACAAAATCGACACACCGGAGAAGCGGCGCGTCCAGCAGCTGTCCTTCCCGGACCGGGCCGCCGCGGACAAGGCCTACGCCGAGCTGTCCAAAGCCAAGAATTTCACTGAGGCAGCCGCCAAGCTCGGCTTCAAGGAGGCCGACATCGATCTTGGCCTGCTCGCCCGCCGCGACATGATCGACCCTAAGATCGCCGAAGCCGCGTTCGCCTTGAAGAAGGACGAGCTGTCCAAGCCCGTCGAGGGTCAATATGCCAACGTGCTGGTGCGCGTCACCGAGATCGTGCCCGGCAAGCAGCGCTCTTTCGATGAGGTGAAAGGCGAGATCCGCGACAAGCTCGCCGAGGAACGCACCAGTCAAGAGATCCAGGGCCTGCACGACAAGGTCGAGGACGAGCGCGCGTCCGGCAAGCCTCTGAAGGAGATCGCCGAGCAGTTGAAGCTCGACTTCCGCGAGATCCCCGACATCGACCGCGGCGGCAAGACCGTCGACGGCAAGCCCGCCATCGAAGGCGCCGCAGCCACCCAGATCGCCCAGGCCGCTTTCGCCGGCAGCCCCGGCCTGGAGGCCGAAGCGGCCGAGCTTGCCGACGGTGGCTATGCCTGGGTCGACGTGGTGTCGATCACCCCGGAGAAGCAGAAGACCTTCGAGGAAGCCAAGGCCGCGGTCACGACCGCCGCCACTGAGGAGCAGCGACGCGCCGAGATCGCCTCGTTGGCCGGCAAGTTGGTGGACCGCCTCGGCAAGGGCGAGTCGATGGATGCCGTCGCCAAGGAAACGGGCGCCAAGGTGCAGAAGGCGGCCGGCGTCACGCGCAACACAGTGCCGCAGGGTCTGACACAGGGCGCAGTTCAGCAGGCCTTCGCCCTGCCCAGGGGCGGGGCGGCCTCGGCGCTGACCGCCGACGGCAAATCGCGCGTGATCCTGCGCGTCGTCGACATCAAGCCTGCACCTGCTGCAACGCCCGAGCAGCTTGCCCGCCTCAAGGCCGAAGTCACCCGGCAGATGCAGGGCGACATCGTCGGCGAGTACTTGGCCGCTCTGCAGAAGAAGTACGGGCTGTCAGTCAACCAGGGGGCGTTGAACCAGGCACTGGGCACCGGCTCGCAGGATCAGTAAATCGGCAATGTCTGCTGGCGTCCCCGAGGGGATCGATCGATGACCAAGCTCGACGTCTCTGTGCCCGAGTTCGAGGCCCAGCCTCGCCACAGCGCCTTCGCCAAGCAGTACGCCGCCGGCCAACCACAGGTGGTGTGGACCCGCTTGGTCGCTGACCTCGAGACACCCGTGTCGGCGATGCTCAAGCTGTCCGACGGACGGCCGATGAGCTGCCTGCTGGAATCGGTCGAAGGCGGCGCGGTGCGCGGCCGCTATTCCATCATCGGCATCAATCCCGACATCGTCTGGCGCGCCTTCGGCGACAAGGCCGAGGTCAACCGCAGTCCGCAGAGCGATCTCCTAGCCTTCGAGCCGGACAAGCTGCCGACGCTGAAATCGCTGCGCGCGCTGCTCGCGCAGTCGCGCATCGATCTGCCGGCCGAGCTGCCGCCGATCGCTGCCGGCGTGATCGGTTATATGGGCTACGACACCGTGCGCCTGGTTGAACACCTTCCCGACCAGCGGCCCGATGCGCTCGACGTGCCCGACAGCGTATTCGTGCGGCCGACCGTCATGGTGGTGTTCGACGCCGTCAAGGATGAGATGATTGTCGTCACGCCGGTCTATCCGCAGGCGGGCGTCGACGCCAAGAAGGCCTATGGCGCCGCCAGCGCGCGCCTGCGCGAGGTGGTCAAGGCGCTCGACGAGCCCCTGCCGCATGCCACCAGCATGTCGGGGGTCGAACTCGCCCTTCCGACCGCTGTCTCCAACACCAAGCCCGCCGAGTTCATGGGCATGGTCGAGCGCGCCAAGGAGTACATCGCCGCCGGCGACATCTTCCAGGTGGTGCTCTCGCAGCGCTTCTCCGCGCCTTTCCACCTGCCGCCGCTGGCGCTCTATCGCGCCTTGCGCCGCACCAATCCCTCGCCCTTCCTGTTCTATCTCGATTTCGGCGCCTACTCGCTGGTCGGATCGAGCCCCGAAATCCTGGTGCGCGTGCGCGATGGCGAAGTCACGATCCGCCCGCTCGCCGGCACGCGCCGCCGCGGCACAACGCCCGACGAGGACAAGGCGCTGGAGGTCGAGCTGCTGGCCGACCCCAAGGAGCGGGCCGAGCACCTCATGCTGCTCGACCTCGGCCGCAACGATGTCGGCCGCGTTTCCAAGATCGGCTCGGTACGCGTCAAGGAGAGCTTCGTCATCGAGCGCTACAGCCACGTCATGCACATTTCCAGCCACGTCACCGGTGCGCTCGACAAGAAGCACGACGTGATCGATGCGCTGATGGCGGGGTTTCCCGCCGGTACGCTGTCGGGGGCGCCGAAGGTGCGGGCGATGCAGATCATCGACGAGCTGGAAAAGGAAAAGCGCGGGCCTTACGGCGGCTGCGTCGGCTATTTCTCCGCCGACGGCGAGATGGACAGCTGCATCGTGTTGCGCACGGCGCTGGTCAAGGACGGCAGGATCCACGTGCAGGCCGGGGCCGGCGTGGTCGCAGATTCTGATCCCAAGGCCGAACAGCAGGAATGCGAGTTCAAGGCGAAGGCCCTATTCAAGGCCGCCGAGGAAGCCGTCCGCTTCGCCGAGCGCGCCAAGCGCGGCAATCGCTAGCGTCAAGGCCAGGACGCCAACGAGCATGACCTCTGGTCGGTTGCCGGACGCAGAGCGGCGACGCTGTGTTGCGCGGCGCGGCTAGCGAAATCGCTCCCCTTGCAACCGCACTAGACGAGCGGCGGTGGCCAAACTCACGTCTGCCAAAAAGCCACGCGCGCGCAGCACGGCGCCCGCCGCTGCACCAAGCGGCGCAAGAAAGAGGATGATTTGCCACCAAGACCAGTCGACCAGGTCCCGAGCGCGATGCGTGGGCCAGATCGCTCACCGGCCTGGGGCACAGACACGGCTCGATCTCGAAACGCTCGCCACCTTGCTCTATGGGTACGCGCAGATCTGCAGGCGCGATCCGGAGTTCGGGACTGCTCAGGACCACCTGCATCAGCGCACCCTTGGGCTGGAACATCGTCTCGGAGCCGGGGCATTGGGTTGCAGCAAGGCACGACGTGCCATGACCGCTTCCCCAGAGGCCATCCTTGACAACTGCCCCCGCTCTCGCGTGATGATCGCCAACAGGAACCACTGCTAGGGATCGTCATGTTCTCACGCCGCAAGATTGTGACTGGATTGGGCGGACTGGCTCTGCTGCCGTTGTCGCACGCGGCATCGGCGCAGCAGGGCCGCACCGTCCGCCTGGTGGTTCCTGCGGCAGCTGGCGGGGCCATCGACGCCATCGGCAGGCTCTATGCCGAGCGCTTGAAGGACATCCTCGGCCAATCCTGGGTGGTCGAGAACCGCGCCGGTGCCAATAACACGATTGGCGCCGCCGAAGTGGCACGCGCTGCGCCCGACGGCGCGACGCTGCTGACCAATGCCGACATCCACCTGATGGCCAAGCACGTCATGAAGCAGGTGCCGTACGATCCCGTGGCCGACTTCACGCCCATTTCCAGGTTCGCGACCTCGCCGATGGTGTTCGTCGGCCACCCCGGCAAGACACCCGCCGACCTCAAAACTCTCGCCGCCGAGATGAAGGCGGCCCCCGACAAGCACACTTTCTCAAATTCCGGGCTCGGCGCCATGGGCCATCTCGCCAGCGAGAGCTTCAACACAGCGATCGGCATCAAGACGGTGATCGTCAGCTACCGCGGCACCGCACCGGCGCTCACCGACGTGATCGGTGGACAGACCACGCTGATGGTTGCTCCGCTCGGCAGTGCCTTGCAGCAGATCCAGGCTGGCAGCCTGCGCGCCTTCGCCGTCATGTCGGAGCGCCGCTCGCCGCAGCTGCCGGATGTGCCAAGCATCGCCGAGGCCGGCTTCCCGGGCTTGAATTTCCTGCTCTGGTACGCGCTGTGGGGGCCGAAAGGCATGGCGCCCGACCTTGTCGGCCAGCTCAACGCCGCCGTGCAGACCGCCTCCAAACACCCCGACCTCGTGCAGAAGCTCACCGCGCTCGGCGCAGAGCCCGTCACCGAGTCGGCCGCCGAGTTCGCGGCCTTCTTCACCGCGGAGGCGGCGCGCGGCGCCGAGCTCGCGCGCGTTGCAGGCATCCAGCCACCCGCCAATTGAGAGCTTCATGACCCCCGATCCCGCCCTGATCCGCGATCTGGTCGCGGCCAATCACATCCTCTACGACCATGGCGTGGTCGATGCCTTCGGGCATGTCAGCGTGCGCCACGACAAGCTGCCCGACCGCTTCCTGCTGGCACGCAACATGGCGCCGGGCAGCGTGACCGCCGCCGATATCCTGCAATTCAACCTGGATGGCTCGCCCGTCGATGCGAAGGGCCCGCGTCCCTATCTCGAGCGGTTCATTCACAGCGAGATTTACGCCGCCCGGCCCGACGTGATGGCGGTCGTGCACAGCCATTCGCATTCGATCGTGCCGCTGTCGATCTCGGTCGAGCACCGCCTGCGCGCGGTGTTGCACATGGCGGGCTTCATCGGCACTGCAGCCCCGCTGTTCGAGATCCGCGACGCTGGCGGCCCTGCGACCGACCTGCTGATCCGCTCGCCCGAACTCGGCCGGGCACTCGCCAAGTCGCTTGCCGGCGCCAACATCGTCGTCATGCGCGGCCACGGCTCGACCGTGACGGCGCCGTCGCTGCCCTTGGTGGTCTACCGAGCCGTCTATGCCGAGCTCAACGCACGCTACCAGACCGAGGCCATGCGCTTGGGCCCGATCACGGCCCTGACCGCCGAGGAGGCGGCGGCCTGCGTCGCCTCCATCGAGGGGCAGGTGCATCGGCCATGGGACTTGTGGACCCGTGAGGCCGCCGAACGCCGCAACTGAGTGCTGTCATCGGCCGTGACGTCGCATGACGCGAGGGTCGCACTAGCGGTTTATCCGGGGCGACGCTCGCTTGCGTTTCGTCCCCGTCGCGACGACGGGAACCACGGCGTGTCTGTCGGTCGGTCGCCGGGGCGGCTCGGTACTGGTGAAATCTCCAACCGCCACCGGATCACTTGCCGGGAACGTCGCTTGCAAACCCTCGTCGAGAAGCCGTTGCAAGTGGCACGCGCCCGCATCTGGCTTGCATCCGGAAAAGCGCTCAAGCATCGCCAGCAATGTTTGCGCTTGCGCGATCTCCTCGGGATCGTCGCCATCGAGCTTGCCTTGTCCAGACTGCTGCCGCAACCAAGCCAGCTTCTCAGATGGCGTACCCGCCACGTGCTCCATCACCAGCTCGGCAATGGTCGGCCAGGGACGCCCATCGCGCTTCAGAGTGCGATGCGTGCGCTGCGCTCGGGAGAACATTGGCCACTCGCGCATCCTTGGCAGCGCGGGGTTCTTCGGCTCGGCCACGGCACCACTCCTTATACAGATGCCATGTGCACATACTAACGCATCTGGCGCGCAAGGTTAGGGGGCAATCTCGCGCTTGCGCCGCCAGCCCTACACGCGGCCAAGCAAAGCCCGCTGCCCGCACCGATCACGTCCGTCGTTGCAGCGCTACCAGGTTGGCTCGGTGCGGCAGCAGCGCCGGCGTCTTGAGGTTCCATACCAGGCCGACCTTCTCGAGCGCCACCAGCACCCACCAGCCCGGATCCGTCTCGCCGGGGTCGAGCCCCAGGCGCGCCGAGCCCGGGAAGGCGTGATGATTGTTGTGCCAGGCCTCGCCCATGGTAATCAGCCCGCAGTAGCGCACATTGTAGCCCTGCACGCCCGCTCCCTCGATATGCCAGGAGCGCGGGCCCCGATTGTGCGCGACATAGCCGACCAGCCAATGCCCGGTGACCGATGCTGCAACCCGCGCCGCCATGCCCCACACCAGCCACGGCATGCCGCCGATCGCCAACCAGAGAGCGGCCCACGGCAGCTGCTGGGCCATCCATGTGCGTTCGATGACCCTGTAGAAGCGATCCTCCGCAACGCGCCGCTCGAGCACCAAGGCGGGTGGATGGGCAAGCTTGAGATCGCAATGCAGCTGCCAGAAGCCGTCGCGCAGAAGCGACGAGCGATGCGCCAGGTAGGGATGGCACGCCGGTTTCCTCTGCGCCCAGTCGCGGATGTCGTGCTGGCGGATCATGCCATAGGGGCCGGCCATGCCGACCAGCGTGCCTAGGTACACGAACAGCCGCTCCAGCCACAGCGGGCAGTCGTAGGAGCGGTGAATGAGCCGCCGATGCATGCCGAGCGAGTGGCCGAGGCACACCGTAACGGCGGTCGTGGCAATGAACAGGGCCAGTGCACCCCAGGTGAAAAAAATTGGCCCGCCGACCAACGCCACCAGGGTCATGCTCGATATCCAAATCGACTTGCCGGGCTTCCAGTGCACGCTGCCCTGCAGCGCACAGGTGTCGTCGGCATCAAACATGCGCGGTGACCGCAACGAGCTCGCCGAATTCTGCAGCGCCTCGTCGACGGGATCCGGGCGAGCTTGCAGGCGGTCGTTCTGCATCTGAGCCATCAGCTGTCTTCCTACAAACTGATCAATCGAAATGCCCAACCTCCTTGACTATATAACTCAGTAGTTATAAGTGTAAATAACGATTTGATGTTGCCACGAGGTGTGTCATGTCTCGTGCCCTGCTATCGAAGGCCTTCGGACCCGCCCATGTCGGTCGACAAGATTTTCGAGGCCCTGTCGTCGGCCCCGCGCCGGCGCATCCTGGCGTACCTGTCCAAGACGGACATGACGGCCGGCCAGATCGCCGAGCGCTTCGCCGATATGATGTCGCAGCCGGCCATCTCCAAGCATCTCTCCGTGCTCGAGAACGCAGGCCTCGTGTGGCGGGAGAAGCGCGGCCAGAACGTGCACTACGGGCTGCAGGAGGACGCGCTGACCGGGACGCTCGTGCATTTCCTCGGCGAGGTGTGCCCGCGCTCGCGTCCGTACCGTAAGGAGAGCAAGGCGGCCGCCATGCGTAAGCAAAAAAAGGGGGGCGAAACTTAATCGATCTGCGGAGCGATGCTATGTCTCTTCCTGTTAATGCCCACAGGTTTGCACGCATCTGGTGTGGCTATACCTTGTCGGTCGTTGTCGCCGGATTGGCCATCAGCAGTGTGATGGCAACGACAGCGGTGCTCGGCCCCAGCGGTTTTGCCAACTCCAGCCTTGCCGGGAAGGTTGGTGGGGCGGCCGCCTTGACGATGCTGTTTGCCGTATTTGCAATACCCTTCACCCTGCTGCTGACGTTCGTGCCGGCGGCCCTCGCCATTCTGTACGCCGAGCCGCATGAGGTACGCTCGCCGGCCGCCTACGCGGTGCTGGGTCTTTCGGTGTCGGCGATTGCATTCGTCTGTCTGTTCGTGTTCCTGACCTGGAACAGCGGCGGCGTCAGCAAGCTGCGGCCGCCGCCGATTACAATCTGGCAGCTCGCATTCGGCGCCGCACTGGTGATAGCGCCGGGCCTTTGTGGCGGACTAACGTACTGGGCGAAGGCTGGTCGATACGCCGGTGAGTGAGCCGGCCGCCCGCCTCAGGCGACGCGAAAGCGCTCGATGGCTGCTCGGTCGATCTCAATGCCGAGGCCGGGGGCGGTTGGGATCGTCACACGTCCATCGACGGCCTCGATCGGCGTTTTCAGGATCGCCTGCCGGAATGGATGCTCCGAGCGGTCCAGTTCCAGCATCGGCTCGCGCGGCGTCAGGCGGGGCGGCACGTGCGGCAGCACGGCCAACAGCTGCAGGGAGGCCGCCAGACCGATGCCCGTCCCCCACACGTGCGGCACGTAGCGCACGCCAAACGCAGTAGCCATGTCGGCGATCTTCTTGCACTCCGATAGGCCGCCGGCCGCGCAGGTGTCCGGCTGCACAATGTCGATGGCGCGCCGTTGCAACACTTCGCGGAAACCCCAGCGGGTGAACTCGCACTCGCCGCCTGCCACCGGGATTGGCTGGCCCTTACGCACCTCCACGTAGCTGTCGAGTTCGTCGGGCACCACCGGCTCCTCGAACCAACCGATATCGAGATCGGCAACGGCGCGCCCGACCGCAATCGCCTCGAGCACGTCGTAACCATGGTTGGCATCAAGCATCAGGCCGATGCCCGGGCCGATCGCCGCGCGCACGGCTTTGATGAGCTCGACGTCCTGGGCAACGCCGAAGCCGATCTTGAGCTTCACGACCTTGAAACCGGCGGCGACGTGGCCATTCACTTCCTCGACGATGTAGTCGAATGGATCGCCCGTGCCCAGTCGATAGGTGCCGGTTGCATAGGCGTCGACCACGGTGCGAGTCGCGCCGCCAAGCAGCATCGAGGCCGGGACGCCAAAGTGGCGACCCTTGATATCCCACAGCGCAATGTCGATGCCGCTGATCGCCGAGATGACAACGCCCTTCTGCCCGTAGTCGCGGAAGTGATTGTAGAGATCCATCCAGATCACGTCGGTGGCGCGCGGGTCTCGGCCGATCAGGCGGCTCTTGAAGGCCGCGACGATGGCCGCGTTGATGCGCGCAGGGCCATAGCATTCACCCCAACCGGTCGCGCCGTCGTCGGCACGGATCTCGACAATGCAGCTTGCCCGAACCGAGGTCGAGGAGAACGACCACCCGAAGGGCTCCGACAGCGGCGCTTCCAGCACATGGGTCGCGACATCGGTGATCTTCAACACAACCTCCCTCAATCCTCTGCGCCGGTGACGCACCCTAACTGAGCCGCCGCGCCGGGATCGTCCAGGCCAGCAGCACCCCCGTCGCCGCAAAGCCGGCGATCGCAAAAAACGCCGCGCGGAATGCACCCGTGATAATGGCATGCACCTCAGCCTGCCGGGCAGCAGGAAGGCCTGCAACGACCGCCTGGCCTTCCCGGACCATGGCGCCGAACAGGTTCGCCGCCTCCGGATCCCTCCAGGTCAGGACAGCAAACAGCACCGTGCCGACCAAGGCCGTGCCGAAGGCAGCGCCGAGTGCCCGCGACAGCTGCACAGAGGCCGCAGCCGAACCGAGCGAAGCTATCCCGGCGGCAGTCTGCACCGTCACCTGCACCACCCCCATCACCGTCCCCATGCTGAGGCCGGTGCAGAACAACAGCAGGCCAAGCTGCAGGTGCGAGAGGTTGGGCGCCACCAGGCCGAGGCAGATGAGCAGAACCGTGGCCACGATCAGGCCGACGGATGGGAAGATCGTGGTGTATCCTGTACGGCTCACCGTGCGACCGGTTACCATCGAGCCTGTGCCGATCCCGAACATCAGCGGCAACAGCAGCAGGCCCGCCTCGGCAGCGGACGTGCCTTGCGCGATATGCAGATAGAGCGGCAGGAACGTGACCAACGACACCAGTGCCGCCCCATGACAGGCCGCCAGCGCATCGCTGCGCCAAATCGTGGGCTGACGCAGCAAGGCCAGCGGAAACAGCGGGAAGGCCGCTTGCCGCTCGCGCCGGACCAGCATGACAAGCGCCACCGCGCCGACCATCACCAACACAATCAGGGTCGACAGACGATCGAGGCTCACGTGCTGAGCTTGATACAGCGCCAGCAACGTCGGCAGGATGAAAAGAACGAACAGCACGACGCCGAGACCATCGAAGGCCCAGGCCTGCACTCGCTGCGGCCGCACCGGAAGTCGCAGCGTGAGCAGCATGGCGAGCGCTCCGAGCGGCAGGTTGATCAGAAAGATGCTGCGCCAGCCGAAGGCATGCGCCAGATAGCCGCCGACCACCGGGCCGAACACGCTGGACGTGACCATCACGGCCGCCAGATAGCCCTGGTAGCGGGCGCGCTCGCGCGGCGGCACGCTTTCCCCAATCAGCGATTGCGTAAGGGTCATCAAGCCGCCGCCGCCGAGGCCCTGCAGCACACGCGCAACGATCAGCATCTCGATGCTGGTGGCGACCGCACACAAGAGCGAGGCACCGAGGAACACCGACAACGCAATCAGCAGCATGCGCCGGCCGCCGTGCATATCGCGCAGTTGGCCATACAGAGGGGCGGCCACGGTCGTCGCCACGAGGTAGGACACCACCACCAACGATACGCGGTCGATGTTGCCGAGGGACGCCGCAATGGCTGGCAGCGCCGTCGCTACGATGGTCTGGTCCACCACCGCAAGGAACATGGGCAGCATGATGGACGGAAACAGCGTCAGAAAGCTGCCCGCTGCCGGTGGGTGAGGCTCGACGTCGTCTCGCATACCCTGAGCCTAGCGCAGGAGGCGCGCCGTTTCACCTCATGCCTTGGCGAGGCGGGAAAACAGAATCGGCGGCTTGCGCATCGCACAGCCGCCGATATCGTCCTCGTCTGCGGGCACCTCGCCCGCTACGCAGCGTCGTTTACGCACGCTCGCCGAACTCCTTGTCCCAGATCAGGACGAAGGGACGCGTCGCCGGAAAGGCTTCGGGCTCAAACGCGGCCTGATTCCAACGGCCGTTGCGCACCATGTGCTCGGCCTCGCCGCGCGTGATGCCAATGTCGGCGAGCAGCCGATCATCCATGCGTTGCAGCTCCAGGATATCGTGCCGCTGGCGCTGCCACCGCACGATTGCGCCAACCACCGACTTGATGGCGTTGAGCGAGGAGCGGAACACGCCGCTGGCGTGGGCCGATCCACTTTGTATGCCGTGCACGTGTATCAACGAACTGGCTGTATGCGTCTCCATGACAATCTCCCGTAATCCGCAATAGCGACAATCGCGTCGCATTGGGACATCTCTTTAACGCCGGACGCGCCAACAGAGAAATCGATTGATCTTATCAATACGATAAGTACTCCTTCTTGAATGCGCAGGCTCAACCTCGATCAGCTGCAGAGCTTTCTTGCGGTGGCGGAAACCGGCAGCTTCTCTGAGGCCGGCCGGCGCCTGAACCTCACGCAGTCGGCCGTGAGTCAACAGATCAAGGAGCTCGAAGCGCGGCTCGGCACGCGTATCCTCGATCGCCTCGGCAGGAAGGCGCATCCGACGCCGGCAGGACAGGAACTGCTCGAACACGCGCGCCGTCTGATCCAGCAGTCGGCTCTTGTCGAGGAAGCGATGCGCACGCATCGCGACGGCGGCTGGGGTCGCGTCCGCCTCGCCACCAGTGCGACGCTCGCGGCCTACGTGCTGCCACCGATCCTGTTGGAGCTGAGAAAACGCTATCCGCGCCTCGAGGTGGCCGTCACTGCGGGCTCGGCGGGCAAGGTGCTGCGGCAGGTCGCCGACAACAGAGCCGACGTCGCCTTGGTCAATATGCCGGGTCCGGTCACGGACGCCGCGCTGGCCATCCACATCGCTGGTGAGTCATCGCTGATGGCATTTTGGCCCCGCGCCTACGGTTCGCCTCCCAAGGCGGTCAGGCCGGATCATCTCGCCGGCCGGCCGTTCATCTTCTACACACCCGGCACGCTCACCTACGACCTCGTGCACGGCTGGTTCGAGAAGGCCGGCTGCAAGCCAGGCGCAACCATGGAGTTCGAATCCGGCCTCAGCATCATCGGCCTGATCGATGCCGGCCTCGGCGCCTCCATACTCCCGAGCGAAGTGCAGCACGCGGCCGTGACGCTGCGCAATCTTGTGGTACGGCCGATCGAGCCCGCCATCACCACCCGCCTGCATGTCGCCATTCACAAAGACAAGCCGCGCCACGAGGCTTTGCGCGTGGTGCACGCAGCCCTGCTGTCGGCGCGCATCGGCGAGCGCAAGCGCACCCGATCGAGCTAACCGGCCCATGCCTACAGCGCCACCTTCGGGTAGCCTTTGTGCACGACGCCGGCGGTCTGCATGGTGAGCAGGACGAGCAGCTTCTCAATGGTCGCCTCCGGCGCATCGATGACGCGCAGATCGAGCTTCTGCGCCCGCGCAATCATTTGGCGCAGGAGCTGGTCGACCGCGTAGGCATGTACTCCCGTGCCCTCGGCGATCCTGGTCCGCAGCTGCGGGCGCACACGACGCAGGAAGCGCGTGGCCGGCTTGCCATCTGTGTTCTCTGCTCCGTCCGCGAAAATGCGGCGCAAATCCTGATCGTAGTTGGCCGGCCAGTTCCACGCGAAATATTTGCGTTTCTCGGCGTAGTGATCACCGAGCGTATGGCGCAGCAAACGCAGCGGCTCGACCTCGCGCTGGTCGGCGACCGGCGGCGGCTTGCCGGCAACCTTGCGCATAACGTTGTCGACGTACTCCAGCTTTTCCAGCGCTGGCCAGCCCTTGTAGGCCGTGCGCCAGTCGATGAACGGATTGAGCCAGACGGCGAAGGTCTCCGCGAAATCCTCGACCGGGTGGGCTTGCGCATACCAGCTGGTCAGGTTGATGACATGCTCGCGGCTCTCGACGCGCGGCGTATATGAGGCCGGATAGGATAGCGCGGGGTCGCCGAATAACTGCTGGTAGCGCCCCTGCTCGTGCAGCTTGTAGGCCTCGTCGATGGCGTGCCCCGCCTCGTGACGGAAGATGCGCCTGCACTCGCCTTCGCCGGCACCTTCCACCTCGAGCATCTGGCTGCGCTCGAGCCGCATCAGCCGCGGGTGCGCCAGGTAGAAAGGTACGGCAAAACCCACCACGCCGTCGGGATTGAAGAACTCCTCCGAGAGATAGACATGCGGCAAAGCCACAATGCCGCGACCCTGCAGTTCACGATGCAGGCGTCGGACCCGGCGGTCCAACAATGAGCCGTCGATTCGTATCGGCAGATCGCACAGGCGCGCGGCCAGCAGCTCCTGATCGTCGGCTTGAGCCAAAACCAGCGGCGGACGGGCGGGCGCGCGCCGACTTTTCGGGGCGCCCGAGGGCCTGTCCGCTCCTGTCATGCGCTGCATGGAAGCTCGGTCCGGCACGGCAGTCCCTCGCCAGTTGGGTGCAGCGAGAACGCTGCACTCAAGCCGAAGTTTCCGCCCCCTTGGTTTGTCGCCATGGAACCGAGCTTGATCGCTGGCGTTTGTCAGCCAACTGAGGCAACGCTCGAGGTTCTAGAATGGCACGCACCCGCAGCAAGGCGCGCAAGAAGCTGCGCGTCGTCATGCTGGCTGACGAGGACTTGCTGCCTGAGGGTGATCTCAAGGATTTCAGCGAAAAGCAGCGCGAATTGCGCAAGACGGAGTTCGACGTTCGCGATGCCATCGAGAGTCTCGGACACGAGATCTTCTCTGTTGGCGTGTCGGATGACCTCTCCACCATCCGCGGCGCGATCGACGCTCACAAGCCGCATGTCGCCTTCAATCTTGTCGAGGAATTCGGCGGCGTGGGCCACTTCGACGCGCACGTCGTCAGTTATCTCGAGTTGCGCAAGCAGTCCTACACTGGCTGCAACCCGCGCGGGCTGACGCTGGCGCGCGACAAGGCGCTGACCAAGAAAATTCTCGCCTACCACGGCTTCAAGGTGCCGGCCTTCGGCATCTTTCCGGAACGGCGCGCCGTCAAGCGCCCTGCCGACCTGGAGTTCCCTCTGTTCGTCAAATCGCTGACCGAGGAAGGATCGGTCGGCATCTCCGGCGCCTCGATCGTGCACGACGACGACAAGCTCAAGGAGCGTGTGGAGTTCATCCATCGCACCACGCAGTCTACAGCGCTGGCGGAGCAATTCATCGACGGACGTGAGATCTACGTCGGCGTCATGGGCAACGACCGGGTAACCGTGCTGCCGCCTTGGGAGTTTGCTATGACCAAGAAAGATGACGGCAAGCCGCTGATTGCCTCGGATCGCGCCAAGTGGGATCCCGAGTACCAGCGCCAGGTCGGCTTGAAGACCGGACCGGCCCGCTTGTCGAAAGAACTGCAGTCCAAGCTCGAGGCCGCTTCCAAGGAAATCTACCGCCTGCTCGGCATGAGCGGCTACGCACGCCTCGACTATCGGCTGACCGAGGAGGGCGAGCCCTATCTGCTGGAGGCCAATCCCAACCCGCAGATTGCCAAGGACGAGGAC
The DNA here is from genome assembly GCA_035762425.1 of Hyphomicrobiaceae bacterium. Classification (GTDB taxonomy): domain Bacteria; phylum Pseudomonadota; class Alphaproteobacteria; order Rhizobiales; family Hyphomicrobiaceae; genus AWTP1-13. The sequence goes on from DASTOW010000207.1 coordinate 17,324, forward strand.
TTCGCGCTGTCTGCCAAGCATATCGGCATCGAGTATCCCGAGCTCATCGAGCAGCTCATGCAGTTCGGCATGAAGTATGTGCCGAGCCGCATAATCGGCTGAGCCCCGCGGCAATCGTCCCTTTGTCCTGCGAGGCCGCTTTACAGGCTATCCTCCTCTGGCTAGGCATGCGCAGCATCCAATCCTGCTCGCACGGGGACCTCTATGCGCACCTATAAAATCGCCGCCATCCCCGGAGACGGTATCGGCACGGAAGTCATCGCCGCCGGTATCGAGGTGCTGCAGGCGAGTGCCAAGCGGGACGGTTTTGCCGTCGCCGTCGACCAGTTCGACTGGGGCTCGCAGCGCTACAAGACGACGGGCGCCTTCATGCCCAAAGACGGCCTCGCCCTCATCAGGGGCCACGACGCCATCCTGTTCGGCTCGGCCGGTGCACCCGATGTGCCCGACCACATCACGCTGTGGGGCCTGCGGCTCGCCATCTGCCAGCCCTTCGACCAGTACGCCAACGTGCGCCCGACCCGCATTCTGCCCGGCATCACCAGTCCGTTGCGCAACGTCCACGGGCCGGAGCTCGACTGGGTGATCGTGCGCGAGAATTCGGAGGGCGAATACGCCGGCGTTGGCGGACGGGTGCATCGTGGCCTGCCCGAGGAAGCGGCCACCGACGTGTCGATGTTCACGCGCGCCGGCGTGGCGCGCATCATGCGCTTTGCCTTCCAGCTCGCCCGCTCGCGGCCGCGCAAACTGCTGACCATCGTCACCAAGTCCAACGCGCAACGCCACGGCATGGTGATGTGGGACGAGATTGCGCTCGAGGTGGCGGCAGAGTTCTCGGACGTCACCTGGGACAAGATGCTGGTCGACGCCATGACCATGCGCATGACGCTCAAGCCGCACACGCTCGACACCATCGTCGCCACCAACCTGCACGCCGACATCCTGTCCGATCTTGCCGCCGCCCTGGCGGGCTCGCTTGGCATCGCACCGACCGCCAACCTCAATCCGGAGCGCACCTTCCCGTCGATGTTCGAGCCGATCCACGGCTCGGCGTTCGACATCATGGGCAAGGGCATCGCCAATCCGATCGGCACGTTCTGGTCGACCGTCATGATGCTCGAGCATCTGGGCGAGGGAGCCGCGGCCAGGCGCCTGATGCGCGCCATCGAGCGCGTCACGGCCGACCAGTCCCTGCACACGCCCGATCTCGGCGGCACCGCCCGCACCGAGCAGGTGACGAGGGCCGTGTGCGAGGCGCTGGCCGGCGACAATGTGTAGGCTCCCGGCTCAGAGGCGGGCGCGATCCATTCGACGCTCCACGGGCGTGGGCGGGGGAGCAAAAAGGCCGCACAAAATGGCATTCTTGACTAACAATACGTTCGTACGTATTGTTGCTCATGCCCAAGCATTCGCATCGCGACGACATCATCAGCGCCGGCCTTCGGGTGATGTTCAGGTCCGGCTACAACGGCTCCAGCGTGCGCGACATCGTCGCTGAGGCCGGCGTGCCGCAAGGCTCCTTCACCAACCACTTTAGGTCCAAGGAAGGCTTTGCCGAGGTGGTCCTCAATCATTACTTCGCCTACGTGCAGGGCCTCGTGCGCGAGGCAATGGACGACAAGTCCCTCACTCCTCGAATGCGGCTGCGACGCTACCTCGACAGCATCACGACCAAGCTGGCGGCCGATCACTGGACGCGCGGCTGCCTGATCGGGGACTTGAGCCTGGAAGCGTCCACACAGAGCCAGCCACTGCGCCAGCGCCTGGCGGCCATCTACGAGGAATGGCGTGTGCCGTTCGCCGCCTGTATCGCCGAAGCGCAAACGGCGGGCGAGATCGCAAACACCTTCGATCCAATCGATCTCGCGGAGTTCCTGCTCGCGTCGTGGCAAGGCGCGATGCTGCGCATGAAGGTGGAGCACGGGCCGGCGCCGCTCGAGCGCTTCAAGGCCATCGCCTTCGCCACCGTCTTCAAGGAGACACCATGACCACCACAAGCCCAAGCGCTGTCAGCATGTGTGAAACTGTAGTCCTGGGCTCTACGATGGCCTATCGCGAGGCTTGCTCCGAGCGAGATCCGATCGCACTTTTCCTGCATGGCAATCCGACCTCGTCCTTCATCTGGCGCAACATCATTCCCCATGTTGCCTCGGTCGCGCGCTGCCTCGCGCCGGACCTGATCGGGTTCGGAAACTCGAGCAAGCCACCGATCGGCTATCTGTTCGCCGATCATGTGCGCTACCTTGATGCCTTTCTGGAAAGGGTGGGCATCACCAGCGCGTACCTCGTCGCGCAGGACTGGGGCACGGCGCTCGCCTTTGAGCTGGCGGCGCGCCGCCCGGCCTTCGTGAAGGGGCTTGCCTTCATGGAGTTCATCCGGCCGATGCCGACCTGGGACGACTTTCACCAGGCCGCTGCGGCACGCGCGACTTTCCAGAAGTTTCGCACGCCCGGTGTCGGCGAGCAGATGGTGCTGGCGGACAATGTCTTCGTGGAGCGCGTGTTGCCCGGCTCCATCGTGCGCAAGCTCAGCGATGCGGAGATGGCCGCCTATCGCCAACCCTTCCCCGATGCGGCAAGCCGTCGCCCAGTACTGGCCTTGCCAAGGCAGCTGCCCATCGCGGGCGAGCCAGCCGATGTGTACGCCACGCTCGCATCCGCACACGCCGCACTTAAGCAGTCGGATTTTCCAAAGCTGCTGTTTGCCGGCAATCCCGGAGCGTTGGTGTCGCCGCACTTCGCCCACCGCTTCGCCGCGTCGCTCAAGCATTGTCACGTCTTGCAGCTGGGATCGGGCTTGCACTACCTGCAGGAGGATCATCCCGACGCGATCGGACACGCGGTTGCAGGCTGGATTGCCGGTGTAGAAGCCGCCACAGCCCTCGCCGGCCAGCCGCGCGCGGCGTGACCGGGGCCTGAGTATCACTCCAACGGAGGCGGGCACCGCGTCGCCGGCGACAATCATTGCGCGCCTGCGCACAGGCGGTGGCCGGCGCATGAAACTCGAGCTCCACACTCAGTCCACACTGGAGGCCTAGAGCCGAGGTGCTGGCAACCGAGGGAGCACTGTCATGGGAGCATGGGGCCTCGGGCCATTCGACAACGACGCCGCCACAGATTGGTACCTTGCGCTCATCGAGACCAAAGACCTGTCGCTCGTAGCCGCAGTGCTCGACGCAACCATAACGGACGGGGAATTCTTCGACCTTTCAGACATCGACCCGGTGCAAGCGGCCTGTGAAGTCGTGCTGGGGCTGCTCGATCCGGAGGAATTCGAGCGCATGCACAAAAGCGCTCCGGAGCATGTCGATCCCCTTGCCCACGGCCTGGCAGCCGTCTCGAGCTTGCAGGAGGAGTCGGAGCCGGCAGCCGGCTTTGCTATTCCCGGGGACCTGGTCGTCTGGGTCAAGCAACACCGCAATCTCGATGCGTCAGCATTTCTTGTGGCCGCCGACACCATACTGACCGCCGCCCGGGAACGCGGCGCGAGGTTCTATGAGGGATACTTTTTCGAGCAAGGCCGCGCAGACCGTTGGTTGGGCTATTTCGAGGGGCTGGGCGATCGCATCAAAACTGCCCGCGCGCAGCACGCGCGTTAGTGCTCCCGGCCCCCGCCCCGTGGTAGCGTCCTGATTGACGGGCTCAGCGCTACACCTGGTAAGCACGAATTGGAGGAAAACCGCCCAATGTGGCAACGCTCATTGTTTAAGGCTGCAACCGCGGCCATCGTCGCCCTCCTGCCGGCCGTCACCCCGGCCTGGGCGCAGGGCTATCCCAACAAACCGATCACTATCATCGTACCGGCCGGTGCCGGCGGCCCCACCGACACCGTGGCACGGCTGGTCGGTGAGTCCATGAGCCGTACACTCGGCCAGCAGATCATCGTCGAGAATGTCGGCGGTGCGGGCGGCACCATCGGCGTGGGACGCGTCGCCAAGTCGGCACCCGACGGCTACACGCTGGTCGTCTGGCATATCGGACAGGCCACTGCGCCCGCCCTGTATGACAACCTCAAGTACAACGTGCTCGACGACTTCGACAGCATTGGCCGCATCACCGACGTGCCCATGACCATCGTCGGCAAAGCCGGGCTCGAGGCCAAGTCGATCGGCGACCTGCTCACCTGGCTGAAGGCCAAGCAGAAGGATGTAACGTACGCACACGCTGGCATCGGCTCGGCCTCGCACCTGTGCGCGCTGTTGCTCATGAGCGCGATCAAGGTGGAGATGACCGCCGTGTCGTACCGCGGCACCGGCCCGGCCATGAACGACCTGGTCGGCGGCCAGTTCGACATGATGTGCGATCAGACCACGGGCACGACGAACCAAATCAAGGAAGGCAAGATCAAGGGCTATGCCGCCACCACGGCGCAACGGCTGAAGGTACTGCCCGAGCTGCCCACGCTCGCTGAGTCCGGCCTCAAGGGCTTCGAGGTGTCCGCGTGGCACGCCATGTGGGCGCCGAAGGGCATTCCCGCGGAGGCCAGTAGCAAGCTGGTGGCGGCGCTGCAGAGCGCGCTCAAGGACGAGAAGGTGATCGAGCGTTTCGCCAGCCTCGGCACCGAGCCGGTGGCGCCGAACCAGGCCACACCCGAAGCGCTCAAGGCGCAGCTCACGGCCGAACTCGACAAGTGGGGACCGGTTATCAAGGCGTCGGGCGCGAAGGGCGCCAACTAGGCCGGGCAACGACGCGACAGGGCGGCGCGTGGGGCGATGCGAGGCCCCGCGCGCCGCCCCTACCCCGCTGCTTGCTTGGCTCGGCTTATCACGTGCGTCGACGCAGTGGCCCTTGCTGCAATGCATGTTCTCGCCGCACAGGCTCGGTCCTTTATGATGGCGGCCGCTGCGTAGGCTTGCGACAGCGTCACGAAAGACATGGCGATCGCCCGCGCCGCAACGATGTAGCTTTTGCATCGGCGTATCCCGCGAGTTGAGTGGACGCGTTTGCTGGAGCCCGACGTCTCTTAAAGCACCGGCGGCCATCGCAATGTTGCCCAAGCGTCAACGCGGCTGGCGCGCAGTCCCGTCGGTCCGCAGCAGCAGGTGCATGGCGTAGGCAGCCCGGCTGCGCGACGAAACGCGCGGGCCTCGTCGCATTGGCGCGCGCTCATCGCATAGCCGTGGGGCAGGTGGGGTCACGCCGGCAAGCTTAACAGGGGGCTTAAGCGCGCCCGTTGCTGATGGCGACCAGCTTGTCGAGCGCCCGCTGCGCTGCCCCTGATTCGATCGAGTGGGCGGCCAGCGCGGCGCCGTCGAGCAGGTTGGCGGCCTTGTCGGCGACGATCAGGGCAGCGGCCGCGTTCAGGATGGCGATGTCGCGCAGCGGCGTTTTCTTGCCGGCCAGCACATCGCGGATCGCATGCGCGTTGTGCTGTTCGTCACCGCCCTTCAGGTCGGACAGCTTGGCAGGGCTCAAGCCGGCATCGGCCGGCGTCACCTCGAACACGGTGACGTGGCCGTCCTTCACCTCGGCAACGTCGGTCGCGCCCGTCGTGGTCAGCTCGTCGAGACCGTCATGGCCGTGCACCACCCAGACGTGCTCGGCCCCCAGCTTGTTCAGCACGTGCGCGATCGGCTCAACCCACTGCCAGGAGAACACGCCCACCACCTGCCGGCGCACGCCGGCGGGATTGCAGATGGGTCCCAACAAATTAAAGATGGTGCGGATGCCGAGCTCACCACGGATCGGCGCCCAGTGCTTCATGGCCGGATGATGCATCGGCGCCCACATGAAGCCGACCCCCGCTTCCGACACGCAGCGCGAGATCACCTCGGCCGGTACCTCGAGCTTGACGCCCAGCACTGACAGCACGTCAGACGCACCCGACATCGACGAGACCCGCCGGTTGCCGTGCTTTGCAATCTTGAGCCCGGCGCCCGCCGCAATCAGCGCCGCGCAGGTCGATATGTTGTAGGTGCCGTGGCTGTCGCCGCCGGTGCCGACGATGTCGACCGCGTCATCCGGCACCGACACGCGGTTCATGCGGCTGCGCAGCATCTGGGCAGCACCGGTGATCTCCTCCACCGTCTCGCCGCGCACACGCAGCGCCATCAGGAAGGCGCCCATCTGCGCCGGCGTTGCCGCACCGGCCGTCATCAGATCGAGCGCGAGCCGGATCTCCTCCTCAGCCAGCGTTGTGCCGGCCGAAACCTTCTGGATTAGGTGGCGAAGCTGGTTGGCGCCGTCCATCGGCTAGTGTCCCGATCGCGAAGTCCGCCACACCTCACCGCCAGCGTCCCGAGCGAACTTCGCAATCATAGGGGACACTAGATGCATAGATCCTCGCGTGTGATTGAGATCGAAAAATTCGCTCAAGCCTAAGCCGCAAACTGCGGCGAATTTCTCGATCATCACACGCGATGTCCATCAAGCGGCATGACGGGTTGGCCGCGCGTTCGGGCGCCGCGGGCTGATGCCGCAGAGCTCGAGGAAATTGGCGAGCAGCGCATGGCCGTGCTCGGAGGCGATGCTCTCGGGATGGAACTGCACGCCGTGCACGGGATGCGTCTTGTGCTGCAGACCCATGATCAGACCGTCGCTGGTCTTGGCCGTGACGATCAGATCGCCCGGCAGCCCCTTGCGCTCGACGATCAGCGAATGATAGCGCGTTACCTCGAAGCCCTTGGGCAGAGACTTGAAAAGGCCTTTGCCAGTGTTGGTGATCTTGGACAGCTTGCCGTGCATCAGCACCGGAGCCCGCTTGACGACGCCGCCGTACGCCTGGCCGATCGCCTGATGGCCAAGGCAGACGCCGAGCAGCGGGACGGTCGGCCCGGCCTTCTCAATCAGCTCCAGGCAGATGCCGGCTTCGTTGGGCGTGCAGGGCCCAGGCGACAGCACGATGCCTTTGGGCTTCAGCTTGAGGACGCCCGCCACGCTAATCTTGTCATTGCGGAAGACCTGGCACGGCGCTCCGAGCTCGCCCAGGAAGTGGACGAGATTGTAGGTAAAGCTGTCGTAGTTATCGATCAGGACCAGCATGGGAACGGTTTAGGGGAGCAGCGCTGCACAGGTCAAGGCTGACGGCTACCGGGTGCTAGTCGGGCAGTCGCTTGGGCATCATGAACATGCGCAGTTGGCCCAGCCCGGGTCCGACCTTGCCCCACTCGTCCACGTCGAAATCGAGCACGGCCAAGCCGGCGGTCGGAAACTTGGCGGCCAGCGCCTGCATCAGCTTGGGTGCCCCGCAACCGGCCAGCTCAATGGACAGCCCGTGCATACCGGGGTCGTGGCCGACGATCATGACATGGCGCACCTTTGCTTCGATCTTGCGCACCCGCGCCAGGAGTTGGGAGGCCGGCGCCAGGTAGAAGCCATCCTGGTAGACAACCCTCGGATCGCTTTTGAGATACGGCAGCACCAGATCGAGTGTCTGGCGCGTACGCACCGCGGGCGAGCACAAGATCAGCTCCGGCTGGACGTCATGTTCGGCCATGAAGGCGCCCATGCGCGGGGCGGCGGCCTCTCCCCTGGGCGCCAGCGGGCGATTGAAATCCTTGAGGTCCGGATCGTCCCAGCTGGATTTGGCGTGGCGAAACAGCGAAAGGGTGAGCATTTGCGCACCATAGCTCAATTTATGCCTCGCACTGCAGCAAGCGGCGCCACGGAGTGGCAAAAAAGAACCGCGCGCACGCGAAAGTGGAAAAACGCCACACCAACATTGACCTGCCCATATTGGTCCATACAACGCCTGCCCGCTGCACGACCCGGCGCATGTCCCGGCGAGCGGCGGATTATGCGGTCAAATTGGGGGGTTTGCATGTGGTCATGGATTGGCGCGGCGGGTCTCGCCGCGGCGGTGGCACTTCCTCTTGCCTTCTCGGTTGACGCCTTGGCGCTCGATGAGGCGAAGGACGAGAAGGCGCAGCTCGAGGCGTGCGAGAAGGACATTTGCACGCTTCTGGTCAAGAAGGAGGCGTCGTCGAGCAACCTGCAGTGCAATCTGCAGAAGACCTGGGCCAGCAAGAAGATCAAGCAGGGCGTGGAAGAAAAGAAACTATCCTGGTCGCTCGGCGATCTGCGCTGCGGCGTCAAGCTGGATACCAGCCGCCAGGACATGGTCGACGCGCTGACCAAGCCCGAGTTCGAGTTGAAGTTGGCGACGCACGCCGTCAAGTGCGAGGTCGAGCGCGAAAAGGAAGTGCTCAACATCAGCGTCAACATCGCCCCGCGCATCCAGTTCAAGGACGGCAAGGCCGTGAAGGCCTGGATGGGCGTCGGCGAGATCCAAGCGCCAACGGTGGTGAAGGGTGCGATCTGGTCGGCGGCGCAGCTGGAGGACACCTTCGGCGTGGTGCATGGCGACCTGATCAAGGAGATCAACCGGTTCGTCTACGAGCGCTGCCCCAAAGAGGTGAAGTGAGCGCTCTCTAGCGTACCCTTGGCGGGCGCGGGCTCACCGCGCCCGCGTCGGCGCAAAATCCAGATGTGCACCGCCGTCGACAAGCAGCGTCTCGCCGGTGACATGACGCGCTGCATCCGAAATGAAGAACAGCGTCGCAGCGGCGATGTCGTCCGCCTTGGCTGCGACCTGCAGCGGCGTCGACTTCGCCACATTGTCCCGCACGCGCTGAGCCTTCTCCTCGCCGAATACGCTGCTGAACCAGCGCGTGTCGATGAAGCCTGGACAAATCGCGTTGACGCGGATTTTGGGCGCCAGCGCCCTTGCCAGCGACAGCACCATGGTACTGAGCGCACCTTTGGAAGCGGCATAGGCGACCGAGGACCCGACGCCGGTCACCGCCGAGATGGACGAGGTCATCAACACGCTCGGACGCTCGGCTGCTTCCAGGAGCGGCCGGCAGGCGCGCAGCATCTGGAACGGACCAACCGTGTTCACCGCATACAGGTGCAGGAAGTCGTCCTTCGCTAGTCCCTCCAGATTAGCGTGGTTGTGCACGTGCTTGGTGATGCCGGCATTGTTAACCAAGGCATCAAGTCGGCCGAACCGGGCCGCGGCCTCGGCGATCCGCCGGCAGTCGGGATCATCGGCAACGTCGCCCTGGGCGATGTCGACCTCGGCACCGGCGGCACGCACCACATCCGCCGTCGCTTCGGCCTCCTTGCGGCTCTTGGAATAGTTGAGCAGCACAGCCTTGGCTCCGTGCCTGGCCGCACCCACGGCGATGGCCGCCCCGAGACCGGTAGCTGAGCCGGTCACCAGAATGATCCGCCCGTCGAAATCGCCCATGTGACAGTCCCTTAGCCCAGCCGATGGCCAGGTGATAGCTGCGCCCTCCCCAGATATCCAGCCGTGCAACCCCTCGCCGCACGCCGGTAGCCACAAAGCTGCCAAGGATCGGGCCATTCTGGTGCAGCAATCGAATCGCGCAAAAGAGGCTGCCCCCCAAAGTGCTTAGCTTGGCCCGATCCCATAGGCACCTGCTCGCTCGGCTGGGCGCTGCCGGGCTCGTGATGGTCAGTACCGCAGCTCTGGCTCAGGAGCGGCTGGTCATGCCTTATACCTGCTCCGCTCACGCAGGCCGCGTCGAACTCGCACCCTCGCGCGAAGAGTCTTATCGCATCTATGGCCAGCGCGAGGAGCG
>DASTOW010000208.1:0-5762 GCA_035762425.1 Hyphomicrobiaceae bacterium
TAAGCCGCTTGTTGTCACGCTCGGTTGCCTCGCGATCGACGAGCAAGGCGAAGCGCTCCTTTATTCTATGGAGATAGGCCGTAGGTCAGTTGGGAGAGCGCGTTGGTTGCGCCTCTTGGCGCTTGAGCAGGGCTGGCGTCTGCTGTCTCTTTTCCAGCCCGAGTGAAGAATGGCTACAGAGGGGTAATCCTGCGCCCACCTTGCATTTTAGGGATAGATTTGGGATAGAAACAGGGATAGAGGAACTACTGCGCTAAACAACGGCGCCCTTTAAACCCTTGAATTTGCTGGTGATTTAGGTGGTGGAGCCGAGCGGGATCGAACCGCTGACCTCGTGAATGCCATTCACGCGCTCTCCCAACTGAGCTACGGCCCCATTGTTCCTGTCGGAAAGCCGGCGGGATGGGCCGCCGGCGCGTCTACCTATGCCGTGGCGGGCAAATGCGCAAGGGCTGCCCGCGCCCATGACCGGATCAGCCTGCCTCGTCCTTGTCCTCAACGGGGCCGCCAATAATGTTGGACATGTCGGAGCCGTCCTCCTCCTCCTCCTCGAGGAAGGTCTCGTCGTCGTCGGAGCCTGCGGCCTCCTCCTCCTCGCCCTCGATGACCACCAGATCCTCGCCCTCAGCCTCGGCAGCTTCGGCCTTGGGCTCGCTCGGCACGAAGGCCGGCTTCTTGGTGGCCTTGCGGGCGGCCTTCTCCTCGGCGGCCGAGGCGGCAGCCATGGCGGCGGCAGATACGGCCAGCTCGTAGACGGATTCGCAGATCGGGCAGACGATGGGATCGCGGTTGAGGTCATAGAACCGCGAGCCGCACTCGGGGTTCTGGCACGTGCGCTTGGTGCCGCGCTGGGCTTTGGTGGACATGAGTTGCTCGCCTTGAGGTGACCGCCCGGGGCTCGCCTTAGCAGCCCAATCCGGGGGTGATTTGGGCGTGCTCATTGCCACGCGACGGGCAGGCTGTCAAAAGTAAATCTCGCGCGGTCGGGGAGCCCGGAACATAGGCCGCCGCACCCGCTGCGATGCTCGAGCCGCCCGCAATCAGGTGTGCGGCCAAGGTCAAGACGCGGACGTCTCAGTCTAAAGCGCACTAGCTCATTGATTGAGCTCGCGTCCTTCGGATCGCCATCGGCCGCGCGAGGCAGCGAATTTCGCCATCAGGAGACTGGCTCGGCAGGCGGTTTTGTTGACAGAGCCGGGGTCGCCTGCTCTATGGCGGCCCATCCTGGCGCCCGATGCCGGCCGCCGCCAAAAATCCGAGGCCCCGCAAGGCCGTGTCGCACGCCGCCCAGCCCAAGCCACTGTCCGCGACGAAATCCTCTGCCCTCAAGGGCAAGATCCGGGTGCCGGGGGACAAGTCGATCTCGCACCGCGCCCTGATGTTCGGGGCAATCGCCACCCGCCGCACCACCATCACCGGCCTGTTGGAAGCCGAGGACGTGCTCAATACGGCCAAGGCGCTGCAGGCGCTGGGCTGCCCGATCAGGAAGAGCGGGAATACCTGGGAGGTGCTGGGACGCGGGGTGGGGGGATTGGCTCAGCCCCAGGGCGCACTCGATTTCGGCAACTCCGGCACCGGCGCGCGCCTGATGATGGGCCTGCTCGCGGGCCACGACATGGCAGTACGTATGACGGGCGACGCCTCGCTGTCGAAGCGGCCGATGGGGCGCGTGCTCGATCCGCTCAAGAGCATGGGTGCGGAGGTGCTGGACGGCGCCGTCCGCCTGCCGCTCACCCTGCGCGGCACGGCAGACCTCGTGCCGATCGAGTACCGGCTGCCGGTGCCGTCCGCGCAGATCAAGTCGGCGATCCTGATCGCGGGACTGCACGCGACTGGGGCCACCACCGTCATCGAGACCGAGGCGACGCGCGATCACACCGAGCGCATGCTGCGCCATTTCGGGGCGGAGGTCCGGACCGTCGAAGGCAACGGGACGCGCGCGATCACGGTCACGGGCGGAGGCGAGCTGGAGGGCCGCGCGGTTACGGTGCCGGGCGATCCGAGCTCGGCGGCCTTTCTGGTGGCGGCGGCACTCATCGTGCCGGGATCGGATGTCACCATCGAGGGCGTACTGGTCAACCCGACCCGCACCGGCTTCTACACCACGCTTGGCGAGATGGGTGCCGACATCTCGTTGCTCAACGAGCGCGAGGAGGGTGGCGAGCCGATCGCCGATATACGCGTACGGCACTCACGCTTGGTCGGTGTGCGCGTGCCTCCCGAGCGCGCGCCGAGCATGATCGACGAGTACCCGATGCTCGCCTGCCTCGCCGTCCATGCCGTCGGCGAGACGCGCATGGAGGGGCTAGCCGAGCTGAAAGTGAAGGAGAGCGATCGCCTGGCGGCCACCGCGGCCGGCCTGATCGCCAACGGCGTGGCGGCCAAGGTCGAGGCCGATACCCTGATCGTGCAGGGCGGTGGCAAAGTGCGGGGCGGCGGAATGGTTGTCACCCACCTCGACCATCGCATCGCCATGGCGTTTTTGACCCTCGGCCTCGGTACCGATCGCCCCGTTACGGTCGACGATACCGCCATGATCGCCACCAGCTTTCCCGAGTTCCGCTCCCTGATGGAGACGCTTGGCGCAACCTTCGCCGAGCCGGACCTCGCGCGCTCCCGGAGCGGCCCATGATCATCGCCATCGATGGGCCGGCGGCATCCGGCAAGGGCACGCTGGCGTTGCGCGTCGCACACAAGTTCGGCCTCGCCCACCTCGATACCGGCCTGCTGTACCGGGCCGTGGCCCGCGACGTGAGGCGCACTGGCGGTGCGCTGGAAGACCATGCCGCCGCCATCCGGGCCGCCCGCGAACTCGATCCGGCCACCCTGGAAGACCCGGCCTTGCGCGGGGTCGGAGCCGGGGAGGCCGCCTCCATCGTTGCCCGCATCCCTGAGGTGCGGGCGGCCCTGCTGGACTTCCAGCGCGCCTTTGCCCGCAAACCACCCGGCGCCGTACTGGATGGGCGCGATATCGGCACCGTCGTCTGTCCTGAGGCCGACGTTAAGATCTTTGTAACAGCCAGCCCGGAGGTGCGGGCCCAGCGGCGCCACCTTGAGCGCCAGGGCCGTGGCGAAGCCATCACCTACGAGGCCGTGCTGGCCGATATCCGCCGCCGCGACGAACGCGATGCCGGCCGGGAGGCAGCCCCCATGCGGCCGGCCGCAGACGCCGTCTTGCTGGATACCACCAATTTGGATATAGAAGCCGCATTCGATACGGCCGTCAGCGTGATCGTGAAGAAGGTTGGCCAACGCGGGCGCACCTGAGGGTGAGCTCCAATCCAAGTTGGTCGAGGGCGCGCTGCCGGTAGCAACTCATCATGAGCACGGGTTGGGAACCCCGGCGTGCGCGGCACGTCGGCTGTTGCATTTCCGGCTTCGTGCTCGATCCGCGGGCAAGGTCTCGCGGGCAACCGAACAGGAACAGGAGCAGGAATGGCTATCGCGGGTACTGAATCAAAGGACATGAATCCCACGCGCGACGACTTCGCCGCGCTGCTGAACGAGACGCTCTCCAAGGACGACGCCTTCGAAGGCAGCGTCGTGAAGGGCAAGATCACCGCCATCGAGAAAGACCTGGCCGTGATCGACGTCGGCCTGAAGATGGAAGGCCGCGTGCCGGTGCGCGAGTTCTCCATACCGGGCAAACCGGCCGAGCTGAAAGTCGGCGACACCGTCGAGGTGTACCTGGAGCGCATCGAGAACGCGCTCGGCGAGGCGGTGCTGTCGCGCGAGAAGGCGCGCCGCGAGGAGAGCTGGACCAGGCTCGAGGAGAAGTTCAACAACAAGGAGCAGGTCGAAGGCGTCATCTTCAACAAGGTGAAGGGCGGCTTCACGGTCGACCTCGATGGCGCAGTGGCGTTCCTGCCCGGCAGCCAGGTGGACGTGCGCCCGGTGCGCGACATCGGCCCGCTCATGCACAGCCCACAGCCCTTCAAAATCCTGAAGATGGATCGCCGACGCGGCAACATCGTCGTCTCCCGCCGCGAGATCCTGGAAGCGACCCGCGCCGAGCAGCGCTCCGAGATCGTCGCCAGGCTGGCCGAGGGCCAGGTGATCGACGGCCTCGTCAAGAACATCACCGACTACGGCGCCTTCATCGATCTTGGCGGCATTGACGGCCTGCTGCACGTCACCGACATGGCCTGGCGGCGCGTCAACCATCCAAGCGAGATCGTTAACGTCGGCGACACGGTCAAGGTGCAGATCGTGCGCATCAATCCCGAGACCCAGCGCATCAGCCTCGGCATGAAGCAGCTGCAGGCCGATCCGTGGGCCGGCATCGAGGCCAAGTATCCGGTCGGCACCCGCTTCAAGGGCACGGTGACCAACATCGCCGACTACGGCGCCTTCGTGGAGCTGGAACCAGGCGTGGAAGGCCTGATCCACGTATCGGAGATGAGCTGGACCAAGAAGAACATTCATCCCGGCAAGATCGTCTCCACCAGCCAGCAAGTCGAAGTCCAGGTTCTGGAGGTCGACTCGCAGAAGCGCCGCATCTCGCTCGGCCTCAAGCAGACCCAGGACAACCCCTGGGACGTGTTCCTCTCCACCCACCCAAAGGGCTCGATCGTCGAGGGCCCGATCCGCAACATCACCGAGTTCGGCCTGTTCATCGGCCTCGATGGCGGCGTGGACGGCATGGTGCACTTGTCGGACCTCGACTGGAACAAGTCCGGCGACGAGGCCATCAAGGACTACAAGAAGGGCGACAACGTCAAAGCCCAGGTGCTCGACGTCGATCCGACCAAGGAGCGCATCAGCCTCGGCATCAAGCAGGTCGGCGGCGATCCGCTCGAGTCGATCGGCAAGCTGCGCAAGGGCGCGCAGGTCACCTGCGAAGTGCTGGCGGTGCAGGAGAACGGCATCGAGGTCAAGATCTCCGACAGCGACATCACCACCTTCATCAAGCGTTCCGACCTGTCGCGTGACCGCTCCGAGCAGCGGCCCGAACGCTTCAACGTCGGCGACAAGGTGGATGCGGCCATCACCAACCTCGACAAGAACAGCCGCCGGGTCTCCGTGTCGATCAAGGCGCTGGAGATCGCCGAGGAGAAGCAGGCCGTGGCACAGTACGGCTCCTCGGATTCGGGCGCCTCGCTGGGCGACATCTTCAAGGCCGCCATCAAGAAGAAGGAAGGCGGCGAGGACAACCCGAGCTGATCGCTGCGCAGATCTCGATTACGCATCCCGAAAGGCTCCGCCTGCAATATCGGCGGAGCCTTTCGCTTTGCAGACGCAGCACCCGTCCCATCAAATTTGTGTGAGTCCGCGCGCTGCCGATTGCACGCTCCTGAGTGCAATGTTGTTCTCAATGAGCTTCGCCGCCCATCGTCATCGATCAATGCCAAGAACCGTAGGGCGTGGCCGTCTTATTGACACGGATGCTCGCAAAGTTGCCGGAGGGTGTGCCCGCGGCTTTTCACCAAGTCGGGGTTTGCGGGAGGTCGGCACGAGTGCCGGCAAGAGCGCCGGCAAGGCAAGACGATACCAGCAGGTGGTGGGGTGACCTGCCGATAGGGCGCCGCGGTACTGGTGCCAGCAAGACCGCAACAGTGTGGGGTGTTGCTACGGCCGTGAGGTGGATTTTTATTGCTTGAGGGCACGTTCAGCCATGCCGCAGACCAGGGTGCCGCAGGTGCTGGATCTTCCTACCCCGCTAACCCGGCGACGCCAGCGCGCGCGCATAACGGTGGGGCTGCTGGCCGGGTTGCTGGCCATACCGCTTGCACTGCTGGTGCTGCCCGCACCGCGCACGGTGC